>NZ_AP014548.1:1838813-2197849 GCF_000831385.1 Nonlabens marinus S1-08
TAGCGGTTGCAGAACTGACTTGTATGGAAAATTCTCCACACCCACTACTAATTTTGACTTATGATACAATTCAGGCGCAAAACCTGGTTTAAGGAAAAAAGCACTGTTGAAGTCGTTGTAATAAAAATCTCCTTGCGGGAAATAATTGGTTTGAGAGGTAGCTTTATCAGCATCTCTAAACCGCTCTAATATAGATATCCCGCCTAGAAAGGAAGTCTCGGGATTTGCTAGTAGGTATTGCTGCAAGTTATTTACACTGCGGTCGTAGGGAATGCTATTTAATTCAATAGCATCTGCAAGTACGGTTTCAGGGGCAATGATGAGGTCCGTTTCCGGAGTTATTTTCTCTTGTGAAAGCTGCTCAATCAAACGAACAAGGCTGTCATTATCGAGATCGTATTTCTCTACGTACGGCTCTATATTTGGTTGCAACACAACAACTTCCGTGGTTCTCTCAGGAAGATCATCGTTAGGCTTCAATAGTAAAGAAGCTATAATAGGAAGAAGCAGACAAGTCGCTGCTACTCGCACAAATTTGACACCTATAATAAGGCTGAAGGTTTTTCCGCTTTCGCGAAAGCGAACCCACAACAAATACAATGCAATGTTTGAAACCCAAATCCACAGAGAACCACCGAAGGTTCCTGTGTACTCATACCATTGAATCCAGGAGGTATACTCGCTAAACCCATTGCCCAGATTGAGCCAAGGCCAGGAGAAGTCCCAGTGCAAATGCAAGTATTCAAACCCGATCCAAAGACATACTAAAAATGTAAGTCCTGCGCCTGTGGTCGATCGTCTCGCAAACAAATGATAACACCAGAAAACAGCCGCCATCAGTAAAGAATTGACCAAAACCGCAAACCACATCCCAAATGCCGTGGAAAAATACAACCATGAGGTAGTGGCAATATTCCAGATAAAAAAAGCTAGATATCCAACTCCAAGAACCTTCCATCCACGTTTTTTAGTTTCGGAGAGTCTGATGTTACGCTCTGCCCATAATAAGGGAACAAATGCGATCAATAACAGCGCTGGAAAACCATACGTAGGCCATCCTAACCAAAGTAAAATTCCTGTGATTAACGCGAGCAATAAATTCTTAGGCATAGTTGAAGTCGGTTCTACTGCTAAAATAAAGTGTAATTTACAGAACTAGGCAGTTTCAAGTTTGCTATCTACTAAAAACAGACAGGTCTACATTCAATGAAAAAATATTTGAATAAATTGCAGCACTGGAATCGCCAATATCAGTCAAGGCATAATTGATGGAAATTCCTTTGTATTTGAAGCCTATACCTATGTTAGGCTGGAATGTCACATCTTCATTACCATCTGGTTGCTGTACATTCTGGAAATTACCAACGCCAGCTCTAACAAAAACCAGATTGGTATAGCCATATTCTAACCCAATGGCAGGCGTTGCACTAACTGCACTGCTGGAGATGACATCATTGGTTTGTATGAACCTCATGTTCAAGTCTACTTCTGCCGTCAATACGTGATCGTAGTGAAACGTAAATTCACGAGCAGCTCCCAATTGTAATTTAGGCAAGGTAATTTCAGTAGTTTCTGGAAGTTCTTGGTTTTGATTTTCTACTGCACCGCTCACGCTAGCATAAGCCTCCTCATCAATGGACCAGGTGTTATAGGTAGTCGTGATATCTCTAGCCATTAAACCGAAACTCCACTCGCCACGCTCCATTTGTAGACCTAGATCCAGTCCAAAACCTATGGAACTCGCAAAATCACCTATGACACGACGTATTACTTTTACATTCCCACCATAGGAGAAGCCGTCCAGTTTAGACTCTCTTGCATAGGAAGCAGTAAAAGCCCAGTCTGCTGTTGAAAATGTCGATATACGGTCGTAATTAATATTTCCTTGATCGTCAATCAGCTGGGTGGTATTCAAAATGTCGTCCACTGAAAACCGAATGATGGAAAACCCAAAGGCACTTTGATCATCAATGGGCATTGCATAGGAGCCATAATTGTATTGCGCAATATTTGCAAAATAATTGGCATGCATGAGAGATAGCTCTTTTTGCTCTAGCCGCATCAACCCTGCAGGGTTCCAGTAACCAGAGTTTGCATTTCCAGTTTTGGCTACCACGGCATTACTCATCCCTAATGCCGCAGCATCGACACCTATATTTAAAAATTCGTTGGAGTAGGCTCTTGAGGTTTGCGCTTTCGCGAAAGCGGAACAAATCAAAATCACTAATAGAATAAAAGTCCTCAATGGCATGATGGTTCTGATCGCAAATATCTAGGTTTATCCCTTAATAACTTCATAATGTTGTGGATATTGTCCTGCCACAGCACCCGTAGCGCTAGGAATTTAATGCATATTTGTACCTATGAAACAGTGGATTCCTAATTGTATTACGCTTCTAAATTTGTTGTGTGGTTGTATTGCCGCATTATTTGCTTTTACAGACGACCTGATTATCGCAGGTATTTTTGTGGCAGCCGGTATTTTCTTAGATTTTTTTGACGGTCTTGCTGCTCGGTTTTTAAAAGTATCCAGCGATCTAGGGGGTGAGCTGGATTCCATGGCAGATTTGATCACTAGTGGTCTAGTACCAGGAATTGTGATGTTTCAATTGCTGAATGATTCACTGGGCGTCAACTTGATAGAAGGGGCCTCTTCTTTTAAATTAGGCATGAATGAGCACGCGATTTCTCACCCTTATGTAGCATTAATTGGTTTTCTTATAACTGCTGCTAGTGCCTTGCGACTGGCACGTTTCAATCTAGACACGCGTCAAACCGATTCGTTTATAGGATTGCCTACGCCGGCTAATGCGATCTTTATTATCTCTTTAGGAATCATCGCTCAAATCACAGATACAGACTGGATCTATATGATTCTAGATAACCCATACATTCTTACAGCTATAACACTATTCAGTTGTTATATCTTAAATGCAGAACTACCGCTTTTCGCATTAAAATTTAAGAACTTCGGTTTTAAAGGGAATGAAATACGTTGGGTTTTCCTAGCAGTATCCGTAGTACTAATTCTACTGTTGCAGCTGTACGCAGTACCTTGTATTATCTTGATTTATGTGTTTATGAGCTTGTTCCCACAAGCAGAAAAATCTCTGTAAGCTTAATCTGTAAAAATCTTCTTTTTACGCAACTCAAAGTTTTGGCCTAAATACACCCTGCGTACCACTTCGTCGGCAGCCAATTCTTCTGGGTTCCCTTGCTTTAAGATTTTACCTTCAAACATCAGGTAGGTTCTATCGGTAATGGCAAGTGTTTCTTGAACGTTGTGATCGGTAATAAGAATACCAATATTCTTTTTAGTCAATTGCGCCACGATACGTTGAATGTCTTCTACCGCCACTGGGTCCACTCCTGCAAAAGGTTCATCTAGTAAAATAAAATTAGGGTTTGTCGCCAGTGCTCTGGCAATCTCTGTACGACGGCGTTCTCCACCTGATAATAAATCACCACGACGTTTGCGTCTGTCAGTTAAACCAAATTCCTCCAGCAACATATCCCGACGTTCTAATTGCTCTTTTTTAGAAAGGTCTGTCAATTGCAAAACTCCTAGAATATTATCTTCAATAGAAAGCTTCCTGAAAACGGAAGCCTCTTGAGCTAGGTAACCAATACCATTTTGTGCCCTTTTGTACATAGGGTATTTTGTAATATTGGTCTCATTGAGAAATACCTTGCCACCGGTAGGTTTGATCAATCCTACCATCATGTAAAAAGTGGTAGTTTTACCAGCACCGTTAGGGCCTAAGAGTCCAACGATCTCGCCTTGATTGACTTCTAGAGATACGCCTTTAACGACGGGTCTGCCTTTATAGGCTTTCTGTAAATTATCAGCGGTGAGCTTTTGTTGCATAGAAGACAAATTTAGGTTTTCCAATTCTCAATTTTCAATTCTGTATTCAGAATTTAGTAGCTTGCGGTAAAATACATCACAAAATGAACATTCCTAGATTCCTTATAGGGGACAACGCTCATTATCCAGAAGATATTTTCATCATTCACATGGATTATCCCAGATTCATCATCAACTTAAAAGATGATGAGGTAGAATTTTTAGAAGAAATTGAAAAGAAAGACAAAGAAGAACTGGAAGAAGAAACCAAAACCTTGATTGAAGAAGCCAGCCGCTTCTATGACGAGCAGATGGAGATGTACGAGAATGAATGATATCAAAGAACTAGACTGGAACGCCACGCTCTACCTCAATGATTGGGGAGGCGATGGGGTAGATCTATTCTTCAATATCATTACTCACAAACTATACTCGATTCCTTTATACTTGCTGTTGTTTTTCTTTTTCCAAAGAAAATTAGGCTGGCGCAACCTAGGGATTGCGTTAATCGCTATTGCTCTTATGATAGCGGCAAGCGATCAATTGGCCAATTTATTTAAAGATGGTTTTGAAAGATTGCGACCTTTTAGAGAGCCTGGGCTGGAAGGATTGATTTCTAAAGTAGGAGATAGCGGCGGTACTTACGGGTTCTATAGCGCACATGCGAGTAGCGTTTTTGCCCTAGCCACATTTACTATTCTGCTGTTTCGTAAACAACAAGCGTGGTTGACCTGTCTAATTATAGTTTGGGCGATCACTGTCGCCTACAGTCGCGTTTATTTAGGATTGCATTATTTGGGCGATGTACTGATGGGGGGTTTGATGGGAATTCTTCTAGGTTTTCTATGCTATCATTTGTTCGCTTTCGCGAAAGCGAAATATGGAGTCAATGCATCTTAAACCTATGATTTCAATAATCGCTCCGCTGCCTCAAAAGCGGTGATTTTCTTTTCTAAAACCTGTCGCTCTAGTTTTTCTATCAACAGCTGAATTTCAGGGCGGTTGTAAAACTCCGACTTCAATTGGTCTTCAATGGTTTGATGCAACCAGAACAATTCTTGATTATTTCTGCGGTTCTCAAAACTGCCGCTCTCGTTGGTATAGTTTTGGAATTCAGTGATTTTCTGGTAGACTTCTTCAATGCCTAGATGATTCAATCCACTTGCGGTAAGTACTTTTGTGCTCCAACCATGTTCTTTTTCAGGCAGTAGGTGTAAGGCATTTTGGAACTCTCGTTTAGCATGTTTTGCGGCGGTTTGATTTTCTCCGTCTGCTTTATTTATGACGATCATGTCTGCCATTTCCATAATTCCTCTTTTAATACCTTGTAAATCGTCGCCAGCTCCAGCGAGCTTGAGTAGTAGAAAGAAATCTGTCATGCTGTGAACAGCAGTTTCACTTTGTCCCACGCCCACGGTTTCAATGATGATAAAATCGAAGCCTGCAGCCTCGCAAAGAACTATAGCCTCTCGGGTTTTACGAGCTACACCTCCTAGCGTGGTTCCTGCTGGACTAGGCCTGATAAAGGCTTTTTCACTCTTCACCAATTCCTCCATACGCGTTTTATCGCCTAGAATACTGCCACGAGTAATACTACTAGAGGGATCAATAGCCAGTACCGCTACCTTCCTTCCTGACTCAATCAGCGTGCTGCCTAGGGATTCGATAAACGTAGATTTGCCCACGCCTGGAACGCCTGTGATTCCTAATCTAAAGGAATCGCCAGAGTAGGGAAGGGCTTTGCCTAAGATCGCTTTCGCGAAAGCGGAATCTTTACCCGCCGTACTTTCAACCAAAGTGATCGCTTGACTCAATGCGCTAATGTTTCCTTGCTGAATGGATTCAAATAACGCCTCTATATCAATAGATGCTTTTTGTCGCCTGAGTTTAGGATTGATGTGTGAGGATTCCAAATGTTACCGATTATGCTCTAAAGATCGCAAATCTAAAGGGAAAGTCCACTTAACAATCCATTTCCTTACATGGATCGTGGCCCCAGTTTTTCAAACTGTACCTCCAGTCAGATTCCTTAATGTCGCTGCTAGGTTTTTGTGCGCTGTGACGGTGAACGTAACCTATCACTTCATTCATATGGTTATAGTTAGCAGCCGTCAACTCATCTTTTTTCTTGTTTTTAATCTTGATAATTTTACGGCCAGATTTGTGTCCTATGGACTCTCCATCGCCGCTATCTTTACCTACACTTTTAGATTTTTCAGTATCCAGCCAGTCTTCTAGTTCACTAGGCGTCATGTTGACTACATTGTAAAACTCATCATAGATCTCGTCTTTGCTCTTGTCGCTCATGTTTTTTGTTTTCAAGATACTAACTATTGCAATCTGAAAAACCTACAAGAATGTTAAGTCGATTGGTCTCGCAACACTATTCTAAAGCTGATTGATAGTAGCTATAATGATTATACCAAGGGTAATCATGGATAGAAATAATATAGGTAGTGTATATTTTAAACCTGTGTTACGAACTAACTGTATTATAGCATAGAGAATTGACCCAAGAACTACAGCAATCATAGGGATCGTCATCAACTCACCAATGATTTGGATGAATTGAAAATTCCATTGATTTAAGGCTACTATAATTAACATTATGAAGTAAATCAATGCTATACCATTTAGTATAAATACGATCTTATTTATCTTCATGACCTTCGTTAGTAGATTTTGAATTTGTAATGTACTGCAAAATAAAAATGCCTTACTGTTAAGCAAGGCATTTTTTGTTTGTTACGCTTTCGCGAAAGCGAACTTATCAATAAATTAAAACTTTTCTAAAACCCATTCTCCTTTATTGATCAATGGAATGGCAGCTTTATACTTACAGCTTTTAGATTCACCAGTCATGACATTTTTGATGGTCACCTGATCATTACGGCCTATTTTAGGTTGGTCGCGCGTGATGGTTTCAGTCACTGGCTGGCGTTGTTGTTGACTTGCGCCAGCGCCTACCGCACGTGCTTGTGCTGCTTGCTCATCGCTGTTCAACACTTCATCCTTAGAGGTAGTGGTTTTTTCTGCCTTTTGCTCTCTAGCTTCTTTGATCGCTGCGGTGTCCTGAGTAGGTAAATCGCCTTTGAACATAAATCCAATTACTTCCTTATTCACCTTATCGATCATTTCTTTGAAGAGTTCAAAAGCTTCAAATTTATAGATCAGTAGCGGGTCTTTTTGTTCGTGAACCGCTAGCTGTACGCTTTGCTTCAACTCATCCATTTTACGCAAGTGCGTTTTCCAGGCGTCGTCGATAATCGCAAGTGTAATGTTCTTTTCAAAGTCAGTTACTAAAGAACGACCTTCAGACTCATAAGCTTCCTTCAAATTAGTAGAGACATTCAATGTTTTGATACCATCTGTAAATGGTACTGCGATACGCTCATAATTGCGCTCGTCGTTTTCTACTACATTCTTAATTACTGGGAACACCTCTTTAGCTGTGCGTTCCATTTTTTGCTTGTAGTGATCGTAAGCTGCTTTATAAATAATAGAAGCAATCTGTTGCTCGCTTTTGCTCTTAAATTCCGCCTCAGTAATCGGGCTGCTCATAGAGAAGTAACGAATCAACTCAAAGTCAAAGTTTTTGAAGTCTTGAGAGATCTTATTAGTCTGCGCTATGTTCTCTGAAATATCATAGATCATGTTAGCAATATCCACTGCGAGACGATCTCCAAACAAGGCATGGTATCTACGCTTATAGATTACCTCACGCTGTGCATTCATGACATCATCATACTCCAGCAGACGCTTACGAACTCCAAATGCGTTTTCTTCTACTTTCTTTTGCGCACGTTCAATGGATTTAGAAATCATGGAGTGCTGAATCACTTCGCCTTCTTTCATTCCCAGTCTGTCCATGGTTTTAGCCATACGTTCTGAACCGAATAAACGCATCAAGTTATCTTCCAGCGATACATAAAACTGAGAGCTTCCTGGGTCTCCTTGACGACCCGCACGACCTCTTAACTGTCTGTCTACACGACGGGAGTCGTGACGCTCTGTACCAATGATGGCAAGACCACCTGCTTTTTTAACCTCAGGAGATAGTTTGATGTCCGTACCACGACCTGCCATGTTGGTAGCTATCGTGATTTGTCCCGGATTACCGGCTTCTGCGACTATTTCCGCTTCCCGTTTGTGTTGCTTGGCATTCAAAACATTGTGGTCAATACCCGCGCGTTGCAGTGTACGACTTAATAATTCTGAAATATCAACCGATGTTGTACCAATCAATACAGGACGACCTGCTTCTTTCAAACGTGTAATTTCTTCAATCACCGCACCGTATTTCTCACGTTTCGTTTTGTAAACCAAATCCTGACGGTCGTCACGAGCTATAGGACGGTTGGTAGGAATTTCTACCACATCCAATTTATAAATTTCCCAGAATTCTCCAGCCTCAGTAACAGCAGTACCTGTCATACCAGACAGTTTCTTGTACATACGGAAGTAGTTCTGCAATGTAATGGTAGCAAAAGTTTGCGTCGCATCCTGAATCTTTACATTCTCTTTGGCCTCAATCGCCTGGTGCAATCCATCGCTATAACGACGACCGTCCATAATACGACCGGTTTGTTCGTCTACGATCATTACCTGCTCTTCGCTGGTAGTTTTGATGGCGCCAGTAGTAGCATCACGTGTCTTTTTATCCTTAGACATTACCACATATTCCGTATCGCGCTCAAAAAGCGTGTATGCTTTCAGTAGCTGGTTAAGCGTGTGAATACGTTCAGATTTCACAGCAAATTCACGGAAAAGCTCCTCTTTTTTCTCTGCTTCCTCTTCTTTAGAAAGCCCAGCATTCTCTATGCGGCCTATTTCCATTCCTACTTCAGGCATGATAAAGAATTCAGGATCATCGTCACCTGAAAGGAAGTCAAGTCCCTTGTCAGTAAGTTCTACTTGATTGTTTTTTTCGTCAATGACAAAGTACAAATCCGCATCTACCGTAGGCATCTCGCGGTTGTTATCCTGCATGTAGTGATTCTCCGTTTTTTGAAGTAAAGTTCTATTTCCTTCTTCACTCAGGTATTTAATCAAGGCTTTATTCTTCGGCAACCCTCTGTAAACTCTTAGTAGTTCTAATCCACCTTCCTTAAGGTCGCCTTCAGATATGAGTTTTTTGGCTTTCGCCAAAGTTTGCGTCAATTCTTTACGTTGCGCATTTACAATATTGTCTACTGGGCGCTTAAGAACGTCAAATTCCTGACGATCTCCTTCTGGTACTGGTCCAGAAATAATCAATGGGGTACGAGCATCATCAATTAAAACGGAATCCGTTTCATCAATAATTGCATAATTGTGTTTGCGTTGTACAAGGTCACCAGTGGCGTGAGCCATGTTATCTCTCAAGTAATCAAAACCAAATTCATTGTTGGTTCCATAAGTAATGTCAGCTAGGTAGGCATTTCTACGAGCTGTAGAATTAGGTTTGTGATAATCGATACAATCGATCGTCATACCATGGAATTCAAATAAAGGTCCGATCCAGGCGCTATCACGTTTAGCCAGGTAGTCATTCACGGTTACCACGTGAACCCCATTACCAGTTAGAGCATTTAAGTAAACAGGTAGGGTCGCTACTAGTGTTTTACCTTCACCTGTTTGCATTTCTGCAATTTTACCTAGGTGTAATGCGGTACCACCTATAAGTTGAACATCATAATGAATCATGTCCCAAGTGATTGGCTTTCCTGCGGCATCCCAAGAGTTGGACCAGATCGCATGATCGCCATCTAGAGTCACATAATCTTTTGTGCCACTTAGTTCTCTGTCCCGCGCACTAGCTGAAACTCTTAATTCTGTATTATGGAAAAAGCGTTTGGCTGTTTCTTTAACTACGGCAAAGGCCTCTGGCATGATTTCATTCAATACCACTTCTGCCTCGTCATAGGATTGTGCTTCTAGCTTGTCTATCTGTTCATAGATTTCCTCCCGCTTGTCAATATCTTCCTCTGCATTAGCATCTTCTTTCAAGGATGCAATTTGCTGTAGCGTGTTCGCTTTCGCTTGAGCGATCTTTTCTTTGAACTCTGCTGTTTTTTGCCTTAACTCATCTAGAGACAAAGCTTCCATTGCAGACTCGTAAGTCAGCGTTTTGGTTACAGTAGGTTGTAGTTCTGCGACATCTTTTTTTGATTTATCGCCTACAAATATTTTTAAAACGGAATCTAATAGTCCCATGAATTGTTATATAATTGATTAATAGCTATTTAACTTAAGTAAAATGCTCTTGTAAAGTTCTTAAATTAAAAGCAAAAAAAAAGCCTCTTACGAGACTTTTATAGGGTTGTGATGTCTAGTATTCATCCTCATTCCAGAGGTAATCATCGTCAGTTGGATAATCTGGCCATATTTCTTGGATAGATTCATACATATCGCCTTCATCTTCAATAGCTTGTAGGTTTTCCACAACTTCTAATGGCGCTCCTGTACGGATCGCATAGTCGATAAGCTCATCCTTTTCTGCTGGCCAAGGTGCGTCACTCAAATAGGAGGCAAGTTCTAGTGTCCAATACATAATGTAACTCGTTTATTTATTTTGCAAAAATAGACGTATTGCCCACTTTTGCAAGTTTTTTTGATAATTTAAGATTCAAGATTTTAAAGAGCGGTTAAGCTTTTGGAAATCAATTCGTTTTAGTCAAAGTTTGAAGTGTGTATTTCCTTGGTTGGCTGTCGTTTTTCTTCAATAGATGAGGAAGCCCGGCCCAGCGATCTTATTATTTTTTAGGAATCCACTTGATTTCTTCTGCCTGAAGATCTTTGGACAATTTACGTGCCAGTACAAATAGATAGTCAGAAAGTCTGTTGAGGTATTTGAGAACTTGTGGGTGAACAGGAGTTAATTCGTTAAGTGCTGTAGATAAGCGTTCTGCGCGTCTGCAAACTGTTCGAGCGATGTGACAGAATGACACAGATTGATGCCCTCCAGGCAATATGAAATGAGTCATGGCTGGCAAAGCTTCCTCCATTTGATCCATTTCATGTTCTAATTTTAAAATATCAGTATCAGTAACTTTTGGAATGGTAAGTCGTTCTTTCCCATTTTTAAGTAACTCTTTCTCTGGCGGAGTAGCAAGTATAGAGCCTATGGTGAATAAACGATCTTGTACTTCTATTAAAAATGCTTGCGTTTTCTCGTCAACTTTTTGATCTCTAAGGAGTCCTATCCAGGAATTAAGCTCGTCTACTGTTCCATAACTATCAATGCGTAAATCATGCTTAGGCACTCGGCTGCCTCCAAATAATGAAGTCTCACCAGTATCGCCTGTTTTTGTATAGATTTTCATAGTTGTTTATTAATTAGGGAATGGGATCGTTCTTATGATCCACCACTTTTATCTGTGAGTTGATCTCTAAGAGTGATTCAATGAACTTATTATTGTTAACTGGGCTAATGTAAAGCTCACTGTAATTTTTAGAACTGATGATAATACCATTACGCGCGGTTGCCGGCTTCAAACCTACCCATAGCGTAGTGTTTTTTGTTACCTGTCTAATATCGGCTATCTTAATTGAGCCTCTAATAGGGCCAGATACGTATTTGAGCTCTCCGTTTTCAAGAACATAATAGGTATGCACAAGTATCCAAAGCAAAAACAAAGGAACTGCGAGTATCAAAACAATACTTGGAATCCAGATGTCCAAATCTTTATTTGTATTGTTGAGCGCAGAAAAAAGAAGATAGAGCATTAAGGTGGATACAACAATAACCACGCTTATCATCAAAAATCCTTTTTTGCTTCTAAACTTCATTATTATGATTTTTCTTATTCTACCTTAGATTGCTGTTCTACAGCATCCCAATACTCATAAGCTCGACGCAAGTGCGGGATGACAATGGTACCACCTACTAATGTAGCGATGGACAAAGCTTCTACCACCTCTTCTTTAGTTAGGCCAGCCTTATGGCTTGCCTCTAAATGGTATTTGACACAGTCATCACACCTCAAAACGGTACTGGCAACTAGACCAAGTAATTCTTTAGTCTTTTTATCTAAGGCTCCTGCTGCAAAAGCATTGGTGTCCAGATTGAAGATACGTTTGATAATTTTATTATTGTCTTCTAAGATCGCGTCATTCATTTTTGCGCGGTAGGAATTGAAGTCTTCTACGATGTTACTCATGGGGATTTATTGAGATTGTTTTGCTAATTTTCTTTTGGCTCTCGCCTCACGTTTTAAAACGAATTTTGATATGTAAATACTCAGCTCATATAATATGAGAACAGGTATGGCAACTATAATTTGGCTAGCGATGTCTGGCGGTGTGATGACAGCAGCAACGATCAAGACTATGACTAGAGCAAACTTGCGGTATTTGCGCATACCTTCTGGTGTCGCAAGACCTATTTTAGTCAGGAAATAGATGATAATAGGCAGTTCAAACAAAATTCCACTGGCTAAGGCACTGGCCCTGATATAAGCGACATAACTTTGAATGCTAGGTTGGGTTTCTACAAAATCACTCAACTGGTAGGTCAACATAAAATGAACCGATAGTGGTGCAATCACGTAATACCCGAACACCACTCCTATAAAGAATAGTAGGCTGCTCACGATAATGAAACCGCTGCTGTATTTGCGCTCATTGTTTTTGAGTCCTGGAGAAATAAATTTCCAAAATTGCCACAATACCCATGGAAAAGCCACTACAAATCCAACGGTTATTGATGTCCAAACGTGAACACTGAACAAATCAGACATTTCTCTTGACTGCAGGATGAAATTGAAGTTAGGATCACAGAATTCGCTTTCAATCCCAAAGAAGCGACCTATTTTACAAAAGGTCTGATAGGTTACAAAGTCTCTTTTTATGGGGCCAAATATGACTGTATCAAAGATGAATTTGCGAGCTAAAAATGCGACGACTGCACCTATCATAATTCCTATGATGGAGCGAATCAGGCACCAGCGCAATTCCTCCACGTGGTCCAGAAAGGACATATTATTAGGGTCTGCTTTCTTACGTGCCATTTATACGATCCCTTCTCTAATGACGTCGTGAATGTGAACCACACCTGCATAGTTATCCTGCTCATCTACCGCAATCAATTGCGAGATGTGTTTTTCCTCCATGAGTTCCCTAGCCTGTATCGCCATCCAGTCGGTTGGAATGGTTTTAGGATTTTTACTCATGATATCTTGAGCTACAAGTGAATCGATGTCTTTACCACTAGTGAGCATACGTCTTAAGTCCCCATCGGTAATGATGCCTTTCACTTTTTTGTCTTCCACGACTACAGTCATTCCCAGCATATTTTCTGAGATATTCACAATGACTTCTCTCATAGAGGTTTGCAGTGCTACTTCTGGTTTGCTGCGTTGATCTGATAGATCGCGTACTCTTAGGTATAATTTTTTACCTAAGGCGCCACCAGGATGGTATCTGGCAAAATCTTGATCGGTAAATCCTTTTAGTTCCAGCAGGCTGACTGCCAGTGCATCACCTATTACCAACTGGACTGTAGTGCTGGTGGTAGGAGCAAGACCGTTAGGGCATGCTTCTTCTTGAATAGGAGCCAGTAAAACATAATCTGCCTCTGTCCCAAGGAAAGAATCTCGATTACTGGTAATCGCAATTAATTTATTGCTGAAATTTTTTATGAGGGGAACGAGCACTTTGATCTCTGGAGTGTTTCCGCTTTTAGAAATACACACCACTACGTCATTTTTTTGTACAATTCCTAGGTCGCCATGGATCGCATCAGCGGCATGCATGAAAATGGCTGGTGTGCCCGTAGAGTTCATGGTTGCTACAATTTTCTGCGCAATGATAGCACTTTTACCTATACCAGTAACGATGACTCTTCCTTGCGATTGGTGGATGTGGAGTACCGCTTTCGCGAAAGCGGAATCCACCACATTTTCCAGTTCTTTGACAGCATTTGCCTCAATGCGAATGGTGCGTTTTGCTACTTCTAGAATTTGATCTGCGGTGCTCAAAGGCAATTGGGTTTTGAACGATTTGTGTAAAACGAATTTAATCGTAAATTTAAGGGTACAAAGATAAACAAAAACAGAGCAGCCGTATGGCATTTAAGCATTCTGGATTAGAGGAAAACCTCAAGAAATACTTCGGTTTTAGTCAGTTTAGAGGACTGCAGGAAAGCGTAGTTACCTCATTATTAAATAAGGAAGATGTATTTGTGATCATGCCCACCGGCGGTGGCAAGTCCTTATGCTATCAATTACCTGCATTAATGCAAGACGGGACGGCGATTATTGTGTCGCCTCTTATTGCGCTAATGAAGAATCAAGTAGATGCCATTCGTGGTATCTCTGATAATGATGGTGTAGCACACGTACTTAATAGCAGTCTTACCAAGGGCGAGATCCAGCGCGTCAAAGAAGACATTGAAAACGGAGTGACTAAGCTACTTTATGTAGCGCCCGAGTCCCTGACTAAGGAAGAATATGTCGACTTTTTAAAAGATCAGACGATATCCTTTCTAGCAGTCGATGAAGCCCACTGTATTAGTGAATGGGGTCACGACTTTAGACCGGAATACCGCAATTTGCGTAAGATAATAGATCGCATAGGTGACGATATACCTATTATAGGGCTTACTGCTACTGCGACACCTAAGGTGCAGGAGGATATTCTCAAGAATCTACAAATTCCTAACGCAACTACTTTTAAAGCGTCCTTTAATAGACCGAACCTTTATTATGAAGTTCGACCTAAAACAGAAACGGTTGATGCGGACATTACTAGGTTCATCAAACAGAATGAAGGTAAATCTGGGATCGTTTACTGTTTGTCCCGCAAGCGAGTAGAAGAGCTTTCTCAGGTACTTCAAGTGAACGGGATCAAAGCAGTTCCCTACCATGCAGGGCTGGATGGAAAAACGAGAGCCGCGCATCAAGACATGTTCCTTATGGAAGATGTAGATGTGGTGGTTGCTACCATAGCTTTTGGAATGGGAATCGATAAACCAGATGTACGGTTTGTAATTCACCATGATATCCCGAAAAGTATTGAATCCTATTATCAAGAAACCGGTAGAGCCGGTCGCGATGGAGGCGAAGGTCATTGTCTGGCATATTATAGTTATAAGGACATTGAGAAACTAGAAAAATTCATGTCTGGTAAACCTATTGCTGAACAAGAAATAGGTCACGCCCTTTTGCAGGAAATGGTGGGTTACTCTGAGACCAGCATGAGTCGCAGGCAGTATATCTTACATTATTTTGGAGAAGAGTTTGATCCCGCCACTGGTTTAGGAGGTGACATGGATGACAATATGCGGAATCCAAAACCACAGCGAGAAGCGGTGGATGAGGTGAAAAAGTTGATCAATGTAGTGGAAGCTGCGGGAGAACGCTATAAATCAAAAGACATCGTCAAGATTTTAATAGGGAAGAGCAACGCAATGATTGCAAGTCATAAGTTGGATGCTCATGAATATTTCGGTAGTGGGAAAGATCATGAAGCAACATTTTGGACCGCTTTGATACGACAAGTCATAGTTGCCAGATTCCTGCGCAAGGATATTGAATCTTATGGCACATTGAAATTGACTGATGTCGGTAGAGAATTTGTCAAGAATGGTAAATCGTTTATGATGAGCGATGATCATACGTATCATGATGACGCTAACTCCATTGTGGGAGCTGGAAAAACAGCTGCGCTTGATGATAAACTGGTCAAAATGCTAAAGGACTTGCGTAAAAAAGTCGCCCATCAAAAAAAGGTGCCGCCTTATGTAGTGTTTCAAGATCCTTCCATTGAAGACATGGCTACTAAATTCCCAATCACCACGGAAGAACTTGCTAATATCAACGGAGTAGGAGAAGGCAAGGCGCGTAAATTTGGGAAAGCATTTGTAGATCTAATTTCGCAATATGTGGAAGACAATGATATCATTAGACCTGACGACTTAATTATTAAATCTACCGGTACTAAAAGCGGAAATAAACTTTACTTCATAACCAGTATAGACCGCAAACTCTCTTTTGAAGATATCGCTGACGCGAAAGGGATGGAGATGGTAGATCTTATCAATGAATTAGAAAGTATCGTGTATAGCGGTACTAAACTTAATGTAGGCTATTGGGTAGATGAGGTTCTGGATGACGACCAGCAAGAAGAACTCCACGAGTATTTTATGGAATCTGAAAATGATCACATCGACGCTGCTATGGAGGAGTTTGATGGCGACTATGAAGAAGAAGAGCTGCGCTTGTACCGACTCAAATTTATCAGTGAAGTAGGGAATTAGGGTGCTGATTTTTAATTTCAAGGTTCAAAATCGGAAGTGGTAATTTCTGAACCGTAAAATCTCAAATCTCAAATCCCAAAAGGTGAATTGCCAATTGTTGATTTCCTTAGGAAATCTTTGATTGCCGATTGCCAATTCTTTTGAATTTGTTTTCTTTAACAGCCTCCAGCCTCCAGCCTCCAGCCTCCAGCCTCCAGCCTCCAGCCTTCCAAAATCAAGAAAGCTCCTATCGTCATCACGATAGGAGCTTTTCAATTATAGCTAGCGTTAGATTACGCCTTATTCCCTAATAAAAGCAATTCGTTACAAATCACCTCAGTAGTATAACGTTTGTTGCCTTCTTTGTCTTCCCAAGATCTGGTGGTCAATTTACCATCGATGCCTACTTGTTTTCCTTTTGTGACGTATTTCTCAATGATCTCTGCTGTTTTGTTCCAGGCAACCACTTGGTGCCATTGAGTATCAGATACCTGTTCTCCTTGTTTGTTTTTATAACGATCAGTGGTAGCGATAGAGAATTTAGCAATCTTCTTTCCGTCAGTCAGGTTAACGATTTCTGGATCTGCTCCTAGGTGACCGATCAATTGTACTTTGTTGTTTAATGTGCTCATGTTGAATTTGTTTATATGGTTTATAAAGTGCTGCCATCGTTTGTTTCTGGATGACGGTGCAAATATGTAGCGACTTTCAAATTCACAAATCAAATTAAATAATTGCTTTCGTTTATTGTCGTTTGTAAACGTTTAATGATTTGAGTTGATCTGTGTTTATTGGTAAAAGGTAGAATTGACGTTCTATGTTAAAGGTGTTTATTTATTGAGTATTTTAGGGTTACGGATAGGAATGGTACTTACCAGGTATTGTATGCAAGCTGAAAAAGAATAATATGAGTGGAATAATAGCATTTTGCGAGAATGATAAATGCAAATCAGTTTTTGAATTTTCAAACCTGATTGGAGGAAGAGGTTCAGCTATAATTAAAATGACCAACTCGAAAGTAGGACCATGTCCAAACTGTGGTTCCAAAGGTGTTGTTTCCGACGGAGTGTATAAATATTTTGATGAAGCTATTTCCTTTATTAGAGGCCCGAAATCATCTATTGAACAACTTTTAGAATTAAAGAATTTAATAGAAACGTTTAAGAATAATCCAAAACCGAAAGAAGAGGTAGTAAAAGAAGTTGAAAAGATTTCGCCTGAATATGCTGAAACAATCAAAAAAACACCAGGAATTGATTACCATAAATGGATTACAACAATTTTGGCAATTTTAACAGCTGCTATATTAGTTCAACAAACCTACTTTAAAGGAAGTGATGACGAACTAAAAGATAAAGTCATTGAGCAATTACTAAAACAAAATCAAACGCTAATTGAACAGAAAAAACCACAACCAATCAATCTTAGCATAAAAATTGGGCGCAATGACAAATGCCATTGTGGTAGTGGAATAAAATATAAGAAGTGTTGTTTGAATAAAAAGTAAAGCCTGCGGACAACGGCAAAGGTATAATGTGTGTGAAGCGTTGGCTCCCGTTTGGCTGTCACCTTGCCTTTTAATGTTTTTGATTGATGAAGATAGTTAAAGTGATTGAATTGTAGTCTCGCGTGGAGCATTTGGAACGCCTTATGCGCATTATGCAGAGTGCATGACTGTTAGTGCAGGAAGCGAATTGCAGATGTGTAAGGCTTTTAGCATTGGCTATTTTGTAAACCTAATTTGTAAATTCAGATTAAAATATAGTTCTCTGTTTTTTTTATATATTTCGCCAAATCTGTGGCGAGAAGAACTTGCAGTATCTAGTTTTGTATTATTTAGCAGGTAATCCTCGAATTCATTTCTGTTGTAAATGTGGTAGCACAAAATATCTCCGTCTTCTTTTACGATTAAATATCCGCCTGTCGCATCATATTTTCCTGTCCAAACTTGCGATGGCATCATTCCCAGAGCAACATCTGTCAAGAAGCGTTTTATTTTGTATTCGTAAAACTTATGTTCGTTTTCAATGTCAAAGTTTAATGGATTTTGGTCAGCCGTTTTGTTTACCAAATCGGTCAAATGCGAAAACTCACTTGAATAAAAATCAAAAACAATTTGCGATAAAATCTCTGGTAACAAACTGTCAATTAGAACCAGATTATTTGAAAATATTTGTCGTTCTGTTTTTATAAAATCAAATTGCCCACCATTCTTTTGAATTTGAACAATTCTATCCATTATTTTACTTCTCGAAGCAATTGAATTGATTTTTTCAATTTCGTTTTCAGTTAAATTAGCTCCAACAATTTTATAAATAAAGTTTGTCGTTTTACCTGCATTTAATAGAGTAGAAGGGCTCCCCAGTTGCGATTTTATGCTAAATCCCAATGTAGGTTGTTGATTGGTTCTTTGGTCATGAACAACAATCGTAATATCAGTTTTTGCATAAGAACTAGCTTTTAAGGAAATACAATTTATGGATTGCATAAACTCCTCAATTTCTGGAACTGAAAAAGTCCTTTCTTTATTTTGCTTGATTGCATTTAAAAGAAAAAGTGCTTTGTCTTTAAAGTCTGAAATATGGATTTTTAAAACTTCTTCATCTCCCGAAACTAAAATAATCTCACCTTGGATTGAATAATCAAATTTACCGTTGTTTTCGGTGCGAAGTATTTTGATAATTGGGTAAACTAACCCTTCTAATTTTTCAATGTCTTTGTTTCCAAGAAATAATTGTTTGTCACCTAATAATTTGAAAAGCGCATACACCTCGCTCCATTCTCCCTTATTTCCGGTAATCATTTACAGTTAAGTTTTTCTATTATTTTTTCCGCTGTTGCTTGGATTGCGGGAACTGCAACTGAATTTCCGAATTGTTTGTATGCTTGTGCGTCTGAGACTATGATTTTAAAATTGTCTGGAAATCCCTGTAATCTTGCCCATTCTCGTGGTGTCATTTTTCTAATTCCTTCTCGATTAACCTTTCCTGAAATGTTAGTTATTGGTTTAAAATTCGTAAGTCTATCATCAAAAACTAAATTTCGTTCTCTGCCCATTCCACCACAAACAACTGCGTTTGCTGTTCCATCATTTGCAATTATTTCGTAACCAAATCCATTTCCTTTGCTTTCGTGGCGTGCTCTGTGATTTTTTAATGTTTGAACATAAGTTGTCGATAAATAATATTTAACAGAAACTTCTTCTTGTTCTAAAATATCATCTAATACTGCTGTTTTATTAGTTGGTTCTGGATACTGAAAATCAGTTATTCCTAAATCTTTACGGAAACCTACGATCAAGATTCGTTCACGATTTTGAGGAACGCCAAATTCTTTTGCATTTAATATTTGTGGTTCAGGTACATAATAGCCTAAATCTTCTCGAAGCACGTTTAATATTGTCGCCAAAGTTTTTCCTTTATCGTGATTTCTTAGTCCTTTTACATTTTCTAAAAAAATCGCTTTAGGTTGTTTCTTTTTTATAATTTCTGCAACATCAAAAAACAAGGTTCCTCGTGTATCTTCAAATCCTCCTCGTCTTCCCGCAATCGAAAACGCTTGACAAGGAAAGCCTGCACAAAGCACATCAAAATTGTCTGGAATATAATTTTTTGTTTCATTTTTTGTAATATCTCCAAAAGGAATTTCTCCAAAATTGGCTTTATAAGTTTGCTTTGAATATTTGTCCCATTCGCTTGTAAAAACACACTTTCCTTTAAGATTTTGAAGAGCTAAACGAAATCCACCAATTCCTGCAAAAAGGTCGATAAACTTAAAATTCGGTTTTTTAGGTGCTGGAAATGGAATAGATTTATTGAGGTCGAAAATGAGATATTGAAGTGCTTCCTCTGCTACTTTATTTGTAACTTCTTCTGTTGGATATTCTCTTTCAAGAATTTCTCTTACGTAGGAAAGTGCATCTTTTTTGTAATATCGAGAAACTCCATTTTTATGATTGTGTAAATAATGCGTAAAAGAAGCAGGTTTAGAATTATCAGAGTCAACTACTTTTATTTCAAATAGTTGTTTGTCAATGTTTTCTATGTCAATTCTTTCTTCAATCATCATTTACTATTTAACCTTACAAGCTAGTAAAGTTTGCTGTTTTGGTCGGTCGGTTTTTATATTTTTATTCACAATTTTATTGAGCGCAAAGGTAAGGAACAGCTCTTATGATTTTTCTGTGTTGGCTTATATATTGTCATAAAACTAATGTGCTGGTTGTGCGGCTGGGTTCAGCTTGCAGGTATCGAAAAACATTATCAAGCGGGAAATATTATCGCAAAGTACTATTCCGCCGACAACTTACCCAGTTCAAAACATTTAGGAGCCGATGTTCTACAGTTTTTAGAGTTCTATGAGAATCTCACCTATTCCGATAGTTCATTCAGTGATCACTTTAACAATGAAGCATTCGAGACTAAACAAATAAGGTTACATTGGAGAATCGAAAGGAATTCATCGCTTTCAAAAAAAGTGAAAAAGTTGAAAGGGTATAAATGTGAAGCCTGTGAAATGAAATTTGTAGATAAATATGGAGAAATTGGCAAGCAGTTTATCGAAGCTCATCATTTAAAACCTATTTCTGAACTTGGGATTGGGAAATTTAAAGTTGATCTTGAAAATGATTTTGCGGTACTATGTAGTAATTGCCACAGTATGATTCATAAGCTTGCTGACCCAAGCGATTTGAATGAACTAAAAAAAATCTTAACGAGTGTAAATAGCAATGGCTTAAATTAATTATTTGTTCTCTCGAACTTCGCTTTCGTAACGAATAATACAAATGGTACAAATAATATATTAAACAAAAGATTCTGACAAATAACCAAAAAACTTAAACTACAAATGAACAACTACATCAAAGCATACACCGGCAGCGCCATCACTATAAATAGATTAGCAGATCTATTTCAAAAAGAGAATATCACCTTCCTTATCAAGGATCGCAAAGAATCGGCTAGACTGGCCGGATTTGGCAGTACGGGTGATGATGTGGAATTACACATTCTGGAATCAGACGTAGACAAGGCGCGACCAATTATTACGGCTTTCGACAATCCGTAGCTGCAATACGTAAAAAGCGGATAGGCCTGGTCAAATCAGACGAAGTCAGTTATTTAAGATTCAACTTTGACGGTCTGAATTCCGGTTACTAGTACCTCTTTTCTTGAGAAACTTGATGTAGTAATTCCTCGCCGCGCTCCATTCTTTTGTAATTCTCTACCACTTGCGACGCTACTGATGCGGCATTGCTCACACTCGCCACGTGTGGTGTAATTAGAATTTCTTTTCGTTGCCAGAAGGGATGGTCTTCGGGAAGTGGTTCTGTATGGAACACATCTAGGGCAGCACCAGACAAGGCTCCTTGATCGAGTGCAGCGATTAAATCCGCGTCCTTCAAATGACCTCCACGCGCTACATTGATCAGGTAAGCTCCTTTAGGTAGTTTTTCAAATAGAGATTGGTTAAGAATTTCAGCGGTTGCTGGTGTCAACGGCAGCAGGCATACCAGAATCTCGCAATCTTCTAAAAATTCATCCAGCGCATCTTCCTTATAGCTTTTGATGCCTGCTATATTTTTTTTGCTCTGTGACCAGCCACTTACTTTAAAACCTGTTTTTTGTAGTTTTTTTCCTACTGCTTGCCCCAATGTTCCAAAGCCTAAAATACCAACCGAGACATCTGCCACACGCTTATAAGACATAGGTTTCCAGACGCCCTCTTTTTGGAGCTGTGTGTAGCCGGTAAGATTTTTAATATAGTTGAGACATTGAGCAAGCACAAATTCTTGCATGTCGCCCGACAGCTTTTTATCTACAATACGGGTCAATGGAACATCTTGAGGTAGCGATGGATCCTCAAACAAGTGATCCACGCCGGCTCCCATAGAACCGATCACTTTCAATTCAGGATATTTCTCAAAGACCCCATGAGGTGCCTTCCAGGTAATAGCCATGTGAATATCTCCCGGATTCTCAACCGTTGCTGGAGTATGTACAGCAATCTTAGGATCTTCAGCTTTAAGAGCCTTGATCCACGAGTCGTAGTTGTTGTCGTTTCTTATGAGAAGTAATGCCACTTTCTTGATTTTGGTTTAAAAATAGAAAAGCCAAACCAGATCAAAGAATGTTTAATGCGGGTTTAAGTTTTGTAGAGGAGCTCGCTTTCGCGAAAGCGAAATAAACCTTATGTCCTTACCATTGATAGCCCACCTGAAAGACCACAGGCACCGCAACACCGTCGTTGTGAGTAAAAATGTTCCCGTTGGAGTAGTGAATGATCTTCAACTCCGCATTCCAGCGCCGATTCTTACCGAAGTATGCGCCAGCAGCTATAAAATCTTGATAAGTGATTTTAGGCCCAGTTTCCTCGCCATCAATATCTTCTCTTGTTATAAAAGTAGGGCCGATCACGCTATAGGTAGCATACATGTCAAAAGCCTCCCGCCTCCAGAAAAAGAAACTCATTTGCGGGTAAACAGAAAAAGCGGCAGTCCAGTCCTTGTCGATACTGCTCTCAAAAGCGGTAGCGCTTATCCCATAACCCAGACTGAAAAACTTTTTAGAGCTATAAACGGTAGAAGCATAGTTTATTAGTAAAGTTTTGGACGCTTTAGCATCTCCATACCAAAACACAGGCAAACCCAATCCGTCAGTTTCACCAACTCTGGCATTCATGGAGAAAATCTTATTAGGCGCATACCCTATAAAGTCATTTCCATACCCCAATTGCAGCGTTTTAGAAGGAAAGAAGGGCTTTTTGTCAGCTTCTGATTCTGTGACTTTAGGAGTTAATTCATTGAGGTTGTATTGCACACCAGCACTAAATTGCTGTATGGAGGGTTGATTTTCTTGTGCTTTAGGCAAAAAAACTCCGTGCGCTAAGAGCTCCCACTGGTCAGATAGTTTGTAAGTAACTCCAGCACCGGTCAAAAGAGAGAAATAGCGGTAATCTGTTAGGCCTGCCTGATTCCCTAAGCTGAAACCTTTGCGGGCGACAGTAGCAGGACCAGCCTCTATAAAAACTCCCCAGGTGTCATTGATTGGAACGTCTTTTTTCACGGTAAGCGACCACAAGTTTGTCCAGACACTCTTGTTTAAGTCAGTTCCATTCACCTTGTTGTATTGAAACCAGGCTGCCGGTCTCAGCACACCATATTGAATCGCCCAGTTTTCAGAGAACTCATAGCCTAATAAAATGCGACCAGAGAACCGGTTAGGGCTGGTGTCCTGATAGGTGAATCCTGGTTCGAGCTGTTTTTGATTGAAATCATTGTAAATTAATCCCAGATTGAACTGTACGTAGGTTTTGGAAAGAAATGGATAATCTTCATCTGCAGCTTGTCCATATGAAATAATGGGTAGCAGTAGTACAAAAGGCAAGAGGTAGATTATTTTCAACAGATTCACTATAAGAAGTGGTAAATGTACCTTTTATGCTCCTAAATTAAAAGAAGGGCAGGAAGGTGTCTATGATTTCGCTTTCGCGAAAGCGAAATTCCTATCAAGGTCAAAATAAAAAATCCCGACCATTGCTGGTCGGGATTTCCTTAAATGCGAGAGGTGGTTACACCTTATTTTACTTGATTGACTACAGCTGCGAAAGCTTCTGGGTGATTCATTGCAAGGTCAGCAAGAACTTTACGATTCAACTCGATGTTGTTCTTCTTAACCGCTCCCATAAACTGTGAGTAGCTCATTCCATGCATTCTTGCACCAGCGTTGATACGCGTGATCCACAATGCGCGGAAGGTTCTTTTTTTGTTTCTTCTATCGCGGTAGGAGTAAACCATCGCTTTCTCCACTGCGTTTTTAGCAACCGTCCAAACGTTCTTACGTCTTCCAAAGTAACCTTTGGCCAGTTTCATTATTTTTTTTCTGCGGGCTCTACTGGCCACTCTATTTTTAGCTCTTGGCATAATTTAATTTTTTAGTAGCAGGCGATCTTTGTTGATTCTTAAAAAGCCTGTTTACTGGGTTTGTAAATAATTAATAAACCATCAAGGTTTACAAGATTACGGTCTTACTTAAGACGTAACTGTAATTTGATATTGTCTTCGTCTGCTTTGTGCACAAGTGTATCGTGCGTCAAAGCTAGTTTACGTTTTTTGCTTTTCTTAGTCAGGATGTGACTTTTAAAAGCGTGTTTTCTTTTGATCTTTCCTGTACCTGTAAGCTTAAAACGCTTTTTAGCACTGGATTTTGTTTTCATCTTAGGCATAAGTTCCTTTTTTAAATTCTCGCATCCTTAATATTGAAATTGTGATTTTCAAAACGCTATTCTCGACTACCGCTCGAATCAGCTTTAAGAACCCCATTAATTTTAAGGACTGCAAAAGTAGGTTTTTTATTCTAATCTTAATTATTAAGATTACTTTTTATTATGAGGATTTATTCCTCCTCATCGCTATCAGGCTCGTATAAACTTAATGCGATTTCGATATTAAGATTACCTGCTAGTTGGAGAAGTTCAGGTTCCAAGAATTTTGTTTGGATATAAAAATCCGGATACAGATTCTCGATAGCAAAATCTAAATAGATAGAGTCCTCTTTTCCTGTGTGCATACCATATGTACTTATCGTACTAAGATATTTATAGTTTTGCTTCAAGAAATTTACGGCATCTGCTTTTTGCCTGTCAAAATCATTATAATCAGCATTACTTACTTCCAGTTGAAAACCACTTGTTTCATGAAACTCAGAATCCAGTTTCATTCTAGGATCCCTTTTTTCACCTATTCTACGTATGGAATAAGCGTTTAATTTTGAAAATGACAGGAATTCATCAACCTTAAATTTTTCTCCCGAAACTCTTAGAATACAACTCATTTGAATGCTTTTTTAAAACAAGCCAAAGCTATAAAAGACTGTCCCGAGTTGGAACAGTCTTTTATCTATTTTCTGTCAATCTAGTGATCTATACACTAGAGCAACGTGATTATTTCTTCTTAGGAGCTAAGAACATGTTCATACGTTTCCCTTCCATTTTAGGCATTTGCTCTACTTTACCTAGCTCTTCAAGGTCTTGAGCCAGTCTTAAAAGCAAGATTTCACCTTGATCTTTATAGATAATGGAACGTCCTTTAAAGAATACGTAAGCTTTAAGCTTAGCTCCTTCTTTAAGGAACTTCTCAGCGTGGTTCTTTTTAAATTCGTAATCATGATCATCCGTATTCGGTCCGAAACGGATTTCTTTGATAACTACTTTAGAAGCGTTTGCCTTCATGGCTTTCTCGCGCTTCTTTTGCTCATAGACAAACTTTTTGTAGTCCATGATTTTAGCTACTGGTGGATCTGCATTAGGAGAGATCTCTACAAGATCCATTTCCATTTCCTGAGCTTTCGCTAGGGCATCTCTAGTGTCGATGATTTGTGGTTCCACACCTTCACCTACCAGGCGTAATTTGCGCGCACGAATTTTCTCGTTGATTGCGTGCTTGTCTTCTTTGATAATCCGCGCTGGTCCGCGGCTTCTGCGTCTTCTTATTGCTATGGCTAGATAATTTTAATTAAACTTAATTTTCAAATGTTTTGATACTGTCAGAGACTTCTTTTTGAATCATGGCTGCAAATTGCTCGGCAGTCATTGTTCCTAAATCATCTCCTCCATGTTTACGTACAGAAATAGTGCCATCCTTCTCTTCTTGCTCTCCAACAATTAACATGTAGGGCAATTTGGCCATTTCTGCCTCGCGGATTTTCTTGCCCATCGTTTCGGCTCGATTATCCACGGTAGTGCGAATTTCGTGATTTTCAAGAGTATCTGCGATCTTTTTAGCATAATTTTCATATTTCTCGCTCAAAGACAGCACAGTACACTGTTCAGGCATCAACCACAATGGGAAATTACCACCAGTATGTTCTAATAAAATCGCAATAAATCGTTCCATACTGCCAAAAGGCGCACGGTGAATCATTACCGGACGGTGTGACTCATTGTCAGCCCCTTTATACCATAAGTCAAATCGTTCTGGCAGGTTGTAATCTACTTGAATGGTTCCTAGTTGCCAACTTCTACCTAAAGCATCCTTGACCATAAAGTCAAGTTTAGGTCCGTAGAATGCTGCTTCACCTTCTTCCACTACATAATTAAGACCTTTAGCCTTGGCAGCCCTCAAGATGGCATTTTCTGCTTTATCCCAGTTTTCTAGATCTCCTATATATTTCTCTGGTTTTTTAGGGTCTCGTATGCTTACTTGAGCGGTAAAGTTTTCAAAACCTAGAGATCCGAAAACGTATAAAACCAAATCGATCACATCCATAAACTCTTGATCAAGTTGATCTGGAGTACAGAAGATGTGAGCATCATCCTGAGTAAAACCTCTAACACGGGTTAATCCATGCAGCTCACCACTTTGCTCATAACGGTAAACGGTGCCGAATTCTGCAAAACGTTTAGGCAAGTCACGGTAGGACCACTGTATGCTTTTATAGATCTCACAATGATGAGGGCAGTTCATAGGTTTTAACAAGAACTCCTCGTCATCTGCAGGAGTTTTGATGGGTTGAAAAGAATCTGCACCATATTTTTCATAGTGACCGCTAGTAACGTATAGCTCTTTTGAACCTATGTGCGGTGTCACCACCATTTCATAGCCAGCCTTTTTCTGAGCAGCTTTTAAGAAATTTTCTAAACGTTCCCTCAGTGCAGCGCCTTTAGGCAACCACAACGGTAAACCTTGACCTACTCGTTGAGAGAAGGTGAACAACTGTAATTCTTTACCTAATTTTCTATGATCACGTTTTTTAGCCTCTTCGAGTAGCTCAAGGTACTCTGTTAGATCTTTTTGTTTAGGAAAGGAGATTCCGTACAATCGTGTCAATTGTGGATTCTTTTCATCACCGCGCCAGTAAGCACCAGCAATACTCATAATTTTCACGGCTTTGATAATTCCAGTATTTGGAATGTGTCCACCGCGGCACAAATCTGTAAAAGTATCATGATCACAAAAGGTGATTTCACCGTCCGTCAAATTCTCGATCAACTCTACTTTGAAGGAGTTGTCTTGATCTTTATACAGCTGTAACGCATCTGCTTTAGAAACGCTGCGCATTTCAAACTCGTGTTTACCACGCGCAATCTCAATCATTTTTTTCTCGATAGCGGGAATATCCGCTTCAGTGATGGAGCGACCGGCAAAATCGATGTCGTAATAAAAGCCGTTATCTATCGCTGGGCCAATAGTCAGCTTTGCTTCAGGGAATAATTCTTCTACCGCTTGAGCCATCACGTGTGATGAGGAATGCCAGAAGGCTTCTTTTCCTTCGTCATCGTTAAAGGTGTAAAGTACGAGACTTCCGTCCTCGTTTAATGGGGTTTTGGTTTCTACCTTAATACCATTAAATTTTGCGCTGATCACATTGCGGGCAAGCCCGTGTGAAATGCTCATGGCAACATCCATGGGAGTCGCCCCTTTATCGAATTCTTTAATGCTGCCATCTGGCAGTGTGATTTTGATCATAACTACAAAATATGAACTCACAAAGTTACACTCTTTGATGGGATAGCCAACTCAAAAATTCGAGCATTACTGCAGATGATTTTTCATTAATAGTTTGTAATATTATACACTTAAACTATTTAAAATGAATGCATTTGTAGGGGAGTGCAATTGTTTGAAGATGTTCACGATTCTGATTTTTTTCGCTTTCGCGAAAGCGAACTCACAATCAGACACATCTATAGCAGTAAATTCTCCCATAACTTTTACTAAAAATACGACACGGACAGAGCTGTTTGACATTATCAAGTCTCTGGCTGATGAGCATCAGGTCAAAGCACAA
The DNA here is from genome assembly GCF_000831385.1 of Nonlabens marinus S1-08. Classification (NCBI taxonomy): domain Bacteria; kingdom Pseudomonadati; phylum Bacteroidota; class Flavobacteriia; order Flavobacteriales; family Flavobacteriaceae; genus Nonlabens; species Nonlabens marinus. The sequence continues at coordinate 1,866,664 of NZ_AP014548.1, forward strand.
CTCACGGCTTACAGACGTAGCAGTGATCGAATCAATAGTCTAGGTTTCAAGTTTACTGATGCTACTGGCAAAGTTTCTGAATTTGAAACAGAGGCCTCAACTGGTATATCTGACCTTTGTTTAAATGTATCAGTGGAGGGAAGTGTCACCTTTTTCGGCCTTTGTAGTTCCCCCACGGTGGCTGAAAAAATACGTGGTGATACTACGCCAGCGGATTTAATAACTGTAGTATCTACCAACAGTTCTCCTGCCAAAGTCAATGTAAGAGAGCAACAACTGGAGGTGTTGAGGGAGAATGCAGTAGCCAGAGACCGAGCCAGAAATAGTTTGAAACTTCAAAACGAGTTAGCCAGAAAAGAAACTAATGTAGCAGTGCTGGAGGAGCGGCAAGATGAAATTGTCAGTGCTACTGATATGTTAAGACAGCAACAACAGATTGCTAGAGAAGAATTAAAGCAATTAGAAAAAGAAACTAACGCGGTGAAACGCGAGCGTAAACAGTTAGACTATAATAATGAGCGTGCACTAGCTAAAAGAGATTCCTTAAGAGATCAGCAGGCGCGATTACAACAACAACTAGAAAGAGAACAAAAAGAATTAGAGGCCACGATTCAAGCCCAGAACATAGCAAGGGAGCTTATTGCAAAGCAACAACAAGTAATTGAAGAGCAAGGTCTAAAAGCTGAAACGGCTGAAAACTTAAAAGCTTATCGTACAGCACTTTTGGGCAAAGAAGGTAATGAGACGCTTAAGAAAAAAGGATTTCTCTTCTTTGCTGCAGACCAGTGTTCCTATCAAATCTATGAAGGCTACACGATCATATTTGATGCCCTAGGTAGAATATTATTTACTATTAATAAGGAGCTGTCACAATCACCTATGAGCGGTGAATTGAAAATCAACGGTAAACGTTACACTTACTTATATCAGGCCAATTCCTTAATGGTAAAAAACCAAGTAGGTCAAGCCGTAAATCAATACGGAGAATTACTATACCCCTCACAGGAGGCTGAAATCCAACTTCAATTCAATACCACTCACGAGTTTACCATAGAAGCTGGCTTAAGCCCACGAGAACTACTGGCTGCTTTTATGGATATAGGGACCCTCAACTTTGAAGCAGCTATACTTCGGGAAACCCGTAATGCTAAGGGGGTATTAGTAGAATTAATCTTTCAACTACAAGGGGATGAATTTGTGTTTCAAGATCCAGCAGGAATCTCTTCTATACGTATAGAATTGGATCAACCACAATTGCTATCGCGAGTAGTACCTGCGAGTGCTGGCTAGTGGTTCAAAAACCTAGCTAATCGCAAAACCGTGTTATTATTTATTACTTAGACTGCACATGATAAATATATTCTTATGAGGATGTAGGTAGTGAGCTTTTGTCTATGTGTCTCCATGTTCGCTTACGCAGAAGCGCAAACGACAACGGCTGCACCACAAGCCACAGAATATCTTATCACAGCACAGGATAATCGCACCAGCCTGTTTGAGATGATCCAAAGTTTAAAAGAAAACCACGGGATCTAAACTAAGTTCAATTCTTACAAACTCAATAACCATCTGATAACGGGTTTACATTTGGAATTCGTTCCAAATGCTGGATCAGGGATATGTTTTTTATGTCTGCAAAGCAATACAGTTATGAAGTTCACAAATCCAAAAGCTTAATTTTTGACGCCATGAAGCGTACCGTTTTGGTTATACCTACGGAACTTAGTGAACTGCCAGTAATGGGCATGACTATTTTGAATGGGTTGCACTATAAATTTAGATATAGAGTAATTAACCATTAAAAATGCAGCAGATGAATTGTTGAACTTAGAAGAAAAGCCTCTAGAGGCAGCTTAAAAATGAAAACGAAAAAGCATGCTTAAAGCCTTCTTTTTGTGGTTACTTCTAAACTTTTTCAATCAATTCCAGTCGCTGCTCTCTAAATTGAAGATATCTTCAACGCCGGTCTCAAAAACATGAGCCAGTCTTAAAGCGAGCACTGTAGAAGGTACATATTTCCCTTTTTCCATTGCGTTAATGGTTTGTCGGCTCACTTGAATTTTATCAGCAAGATCTTGTTGGGTCAAGGAGAATTTAGCTCTCCATACTTTCAAACTATTCTGCATCAAGAGAATTTTTAAGCAGTCTTTTTTGCCATTGAAATCGGACGATAAAGAACATTAAAAGGGACAACATGTTAAGGGCAAGAACAAGGAATAGATCAAATCCAGAAATCAAAAAAATACTGATGATCAAAACAGCATAGTTGAAATAAAATGCCCAGATAAGAGAATCCTTGCGGATGCTTGTAATCATTTCATCCTCCCGTTTTTCCTTGGAGAAAGCAAATACAACACCGCTAATGATGGCGATACTTAAAAGTAATAGATCTGCTATATCTCGTTCTACCCAAACAAAAAATTGCCGACTGCCAAATAAAGGATTGTCAGTAACCACAGGAAGGCTTACTTCTAGTTCCATCCAGTTTAATTCAATACCTAAAAGCATTTCAGCTGCAAGGAATAGAAAACACGGAATGAAAATAATAAGTGAAGGTATTTTCAATGTATTCGGAAAAAGGATGTTTGCGCTCATGATCTAAAATTATTTACCAAAAGTAAAACAAACTTTACAAAAAGTAATGTGTATTTCACTTATTTCATACAAAACGATTGATTTAGTTGAATAACTATAAAAATAGTTTGATAACTGGACTTATAGTTATATGTTTGAAATGTGTTAGGGACCTGCCTGCCAGCAGGCAGGTTGAGGCAAGCTACCGCGTAGCGCCGAAAGCCGGATCTCGGCTTAGCCGAGAAACGCTCAAATTAAGAAACTATGGAGAAGTTAACTCAAAAAGAGGAAGAGGTCATGCAGGTTCTTTGGGATCTGGAGAAGGCTTTTGTAAAAGAAATAGTACCACAACTCGAGGGGTCTAATCATTACAATACCATTTCTACAGTAGTGCGTAAGCTAGAGGAAAAAGGATATGTAGGTTATGAGGCATATGGCAAAACACACCAGTACCATCCTATCATTGATAAATCCAGTTACCGCAATAAGTTCGTTAACAACGCCATGACTAGTTATTTCAACGATTCATATAAAAATATGGTCTCCTTTTTTGCTAAAGAAGAGAAAATCAGTGCTGACGAGCTGAGAGAAATCCTAGAAATGATTGAATCTAAAGAAGACTAGCCATGGAAGAAGCATTCATTTACTTGTTGAAAAGCGCAGGGGTACTCAGCATCTTTGTGTTGACCTATCACTTTTTGTTGCGCCGTCTGACCTTTTTTAGAGCCAACCGCTATTTTTTATTGTTTGGTATGATTGCTAGTATAGGGTTTCCTTTAATAGAAATCACACAGGTAGTTTATGTAGAACAACCAGTTGTCACCGCAACGCCACAGCCATTAATGACGCCTATGGCTTACGTTTTACAGGAGCCAGTGAAGCAACCAGTTCTGGATATCGATCAAATGTTGTTATACTTATACGCCGCAATCAGCCTATTTTTTCTGGGCAAAATGACAGTCGAGTTGCTGTCCTTGTCCAGATTGATACGTGCTGGTAAACGCAGGATAGAAGATGGTTTTGTGAGAATATCGCTTTCGCGAAAGGTGACTCCCTTCAGCTTCTTTAACTACATCTGTTTTTACGAAAAAGAAGAGAACAGCCTTGCTAGTGATTTGATCCTGAAACACGAGCAAGTTCATGCGCGGGAGTGGCATAGCATCGATCTATTACTAACTCATTTGTACTGTGCTATTTTCTGGATGAATCCGTTAGCGTGGTGGCTCAAACGACAGATAGGAGAAAACCTAGAATTTATAGCAGATGCCCATGCCAAAGTAGAAAACACCACCGGCATAAGCTACGAACGCACCTTACTTTCCAGTGCTGCCAGTCACATGCAACCTGCACTGGCCAACAATTTTTTCACACCATTCATTAAAAAACGAATTCAAATGCTACAAAAAGAAACTTCAAAAACCTGGAACGCTTATAAATATGCGTTGATACTGCCTGTGATTGTATTATTCCTGTACAGTTTCAATACGGTGACAAAGACAGAGTATGTGAAAACAGCAATGAAAAAGAGTATGGTAAATCAGGAAGCGTCTAACTCTGAAAACATGGCAGCTGTCAAACCATTGCAGGATGAAACGCAAATTAGTAGTCTAGGAGATAGTATAGAAAATAAAGGCGAGGTGACTGAAGAAAAAATCGAATTCAAAATCCCACCGACTACTACACAAGAAAGCCTTGAAAGAATCAAAAAGCAACTGAAATCAGATCATAACGTCGATTTAAAAATCAGCAATCTTAAATATAAAGATGGAAAAATTACATCTATCAATATACAGTTAGATGACAATCGTGGCTTTAAAGGCTCGCAATCCTATACAGATGATACCGCCATTCCAACGATTTGCATCACTGGAATTATTGACGAGAAAAGAAAAAGCTGGAATATGGGCAACTGTGATAGTCCTAACATGACGGTGATTCAATCCAGTGATCAGTGGGCTGATTTGAAAGCTATGATTCCTAATTTAAATCTTACAAAGTTAGAGCTAAAGATGGATGATGAGCAAATGGACTCTTTGCGAGCTACATTGAAACGCATGAAAATCGAACTGGCAAATTTGGACATTCCTGAAATGGATGCGCAAATGATGAAACAGCTGAAGGAAATGCAACGAGAGTTCAAAAATATGAACATGGACTCCATGCAAAGAGAAATGAAAAAATCCATTCGTGTAGCTCGGCAGGAACTTAAAAAAACGGATATGGATTCTATAAGAAATCAAATGAAGGTGATGAGAGATTCTTTACGAAAGAATGTATTCATTCTTCGTGAGGATCGGGAGCAGTGGAGAGATTCTATGTTGAAAAATCAGAGAAATACCATTTACGCTTATCAAGGCAAAACACCTAGAGAGGGATACGAAGGATTTCTTTCTTCAAATTCTATTTCTACTTCACCGTTATTTATACTTGATGGACAAGCTGTTCAAGAATCTGTATTCAAAAACTTAAATCCGAATAGGATTGAATCAGTTAGTGTTTTGAAAGACAAATCGGCAACATCAATTTATGGTAAAGAAGGTGAAAATGGGGTTATTATAGTCACCACAAAGTTATCTAGTTCTCAAAAGAAGGATTCTTCTGCAGGTATTCAATATTCAGCTAAATCTGCAAAATTTAATCCTGATGACAAAAGCCTTACCATATACACGCCTATTGAAATTAAAGGATTGCGAGGTCTTACCTCTGATAAATATCCATCCATTACCGTTGATGGCAAAAAAATAACTGAAGAAGAATTCAGAGACATTGATCCCCAAACTATTAAATTAATCAATGTTTTAAAAGGAGAGGCAGCTACAAAAGCATATGGATCAAAGGTAGAAAACGGATTGATTGAGATTGTTTTAAAAAGTGCTGAAGAAATGAAAATGACAGAAGATGAGCTTCACAATAAAATGTTCCCAAAAAGACAAACCACTATTAGTTCTTCACCAACTAAAAAAGTTTCTTTTGTAATAACGATAGATGAATTCACTGATTCAGAAATGAGTCTGCTAGAGAAAAAGCTTAAAAAAGAAGGCTATAATTTTAATCTTAAAACGTTTAGGAAGAAAGGCAATGAAGTTTCAAAACTTAAGTTTGACCTAGACGGTACATCTTATACTTTTGAACCTAGAAATGGAATAAAGAGTTTAACGATATCTATAAACAACAGAGATAAAGAACCTCAAGTAAGTGCGGTAACTTTTTAAAAGGTAATTCCCAATGTCAGACAGAGCTTGTCGACGGCGAGTAGTTATATACTGCTCTAAAGGTATTCCACAAGCTCAGACTGACATTGTTGTTTCTTGTCCTGTTGAATTCGATGATGCCGAAGGTTTCTCTAATTCAGTATCTCTTGAAACAGCGGAACGATATCGAGGTTACCAAATAACCGACGGGTTTCCTGGCCTTGTAGTCTATTAGATTTGACCTCCGCTCCGTGAGACCCTGAAATAAATTCAGGGTGACAAGTAGCAGGAGCTTTTTAAGTCGTTCGTCATACGTCAGCAAGATCAAAGCGAGGCGATGATCGAGCAAGTCGCTCGTCAAAAACACTATACTCCATACTCTATGTTCAGATTTTTCTAAATACAAACCCTAACTCTAATCCATCTTTGACGTTTCCTTAGCAAAAGCCTAAGACAGATTTACCTAGATTTAGAGATATGAAAAAATCAATTTTCAAAACACTTTCAAAGCTCAACAAGAAAATCCTACCCAGCTACAGCAAGGATCCAAATTTTAATCTTGCCAAGGCTTCGAAACTCCAAATGGCACTCATAGGCTACAAAACCTGGGTGACTAAAAACGCACTGGATTAGTGTTTGCGAGCCTTACAGATCAATGCGGTAGGCAAATTCAGTTGGATAAACCTCCACAACGCATCATCTGCTTAGTGCCATCCATTACGGAACTGCTGTATGATTTAGGCTTAGAAAACCGAATCGTTGGGATTACCAGATATTGCGTTCACCCGCCACAGGCTTTGAAGGAAAAACGTGTGGTCGGTGGAACCAAGAAAATTATCAATAAACGCCTTCTGGACCTAGAGCCAGATCTTATCATTTGCAATAAGGAAGAAAACACGTCAGCTATGGTGGGTTTCTGCTCCACGGTCGCGACTACCTATGTTTCTGACATCAGCACGCTGGAAGAATCTCTAGAAATGATACAGCAGTTGGGTGAATTGACAGATACTATTGCCGCAGCTTCTACTATTTCTAGTAAAATCAATGCGCTTTTCAGAAACATCAAACCCATAACAAAACCCATCCCAGCAATATATTTGATTTGGAAAAATCCATATATGAGCATCGGCACTGATACTTTCATACATGATATGATGGAAAAAGCAGGCTTTGAGAATGCCGTTGCGCCTCAAACGCGCTATCCACAACTAGAATTGGAGGACCTGGTTCGGCTGGAGCCTCAAGTGGTCCTGCTTTCGTCAGAACCTTATAATTTCAAATCAAGCGATGCCGTTGAAATTTGTTCCGCTTTCGCGAAAGCGGAAAAAAAACCACCTCAATGCCTTATCGTCAATGGCGAATTATTCTCCTGGTATGGCAGCAGGATGCTGAAGTCACCGGAATATTTTAAGGAACTCAGAGCGCAAATCGAAGCGGAGTCTGTGACAAATTCTCGGTGATTAAATGTAACTTTCAAGCTTCAAATTATACCAACTAACTAAACGAAATAACTATGAGTAGTGGAAAAATATTCGGCATAGGTGCCGTAGTTCTCATCATCATTTTGGTGATTTATGGAGTGTCTTGGAATAACAGTACGGTAACGGTAAGCGAGAAAGTACAGTCCCAATGGGCTAATGTGGAAAGCAGCTATCAAAGGCGCTCTGACCTTATTCCTAACATTGTTTCAACTGCAAAGCAATATGCAGAGTTTGAGCAAGCAACATTGACGGGAGTTATTGAAGCAAGAGCTAAAGCTACCAGTATCAACGTAGACGCATCTAACCTGACAGCAGAAAGTATTCAAGCTTTTAGTCAGGCACAAAGTGCCGTTTCTAGTGGTCTAGGCCGCTTATTAGCTACTTATGAGAATTACCCAGACTTGAAAGCAAATGAAAACTTCAAGGAATTGATCAATGAATTGGAACGTACAGAAAACCGCATCAACGTAGAGCGTAATCGATATAATGAGGACGTTAGAGCTTACAATACTAGGATTAAAAAATTCCCAGGAGCCATGTTAGCTTCCATTTTTGGATTTGATGAATCTCCTTATTTCCAGGCAGATGAAGGCGCGCAAAATGCGCCTAACGTAGGCGATTTATTTAATAACTAATCATGGCGAGCCAGGTAGAAAAATTCCTAACCGCTGCGGAAGAGGAGCAAATCGTAGAAAGCATACGTGCGGCCGAAAAGCTCACCAGTGGCGAGATACGAGTGCACCTTGAAAGCAGCTGTGAAGGCAAGGTTTACGACCGTGCCCAAGAACTTTTTCACCTGCTTAAAATGGACAATACCAAGCAAGCGAACGGTATCTTGTTTTACCTAGCCGTGGACGACCGCAAATTCTCGGTTTTAGGCGACAAGGGAATCCATGCTCATGTGGGCGACGACTTTTGGAACAGCATACGGGAAGTGATGGAGGCTCGCTTCCGCGAAAGCGAATTTAAAAATGGGCTCATTGCAGGAATTGAAATGGCAGGAGAGAAGCTCGCTGCTTTTTTTCCGTGGCAAGAAGACGATGTGAACGAATTACCAGACCAGATATCGACCAGTTGAAAAACATCCAATTTATTATAGTTGCTGCGGTACTGCTAGTTTCCAGTCTTGGAAGTGCGCAATATACCATACCGCCTAAACCAACCTCAACTACCGGTCAAACCTCCGTTTACGATTACATCGACCTATTAGATGCAGAGCAAAAATCTACATTGGAGAACAAACTCATACGTTATGCAGATAGTACGAGCACCCAGATAGTGGTGGCAATAATTGAGTCGACTAATGGTGAGGACATCAGTTTACTTAGTACCCGTTGGGCTCAAGAATGGGGAGTAGGTCAAGAAAATGAAGACAATGGGATTTTTATTTTACTAGCCCATGGCGACCGATTTATCGATATTAGTACTGGATACGGTATTGAATACCGAATGACGGACCTCATGACAGAGCGTATCATCAACCGGGTCATCATTCCAGAATTTAAAAGTGGTGATTTTTACGCTGGGCTCGACAAAGGCGCAGATGCGATATTTGCTGCCTTAAATGGTGAATTTGTGGAAACCCGAGACTTTTCTAAAAGTTCCGGAATCCCTGTTAAGGCACTAATATTTATTGCCTTCATCGTTCTGATGATTGTGTTGAGTGTTAAGAAGAACAAAGGCGGCGGTAAAAATGGCGGCAATAGGTCTGGCGCATCCTTGCTGGACATTATTGTGTTGAGCAGTCTGGGACGCGGCGGTTTTGGCGGCGGTGGCGGCGGCTTCGGTGGCGGCTTCGGTGGTGGCGGTGGTTTTGGTGGCGGCTTTGGCGGCGGTGGTTTCGGTGGCGGTGGTGCTAGTGGTGGGTGGTAGTTATCATCTGTTTGGTAGTACTTTAAGATAGCTTAGACTTCGGTTCAAACCCAAACGAATTATACTTCAATGAATTGTGGCAAAAAACTTGATGAGGTTTCCGAAACCAACCTCATGCGTTATTTCTCCTTTGCTTTTCTCATTTTTTCTATTTTAATAATCACTTCATGCGATCCATTGACGGATTGCATCATTCCTAGCAGACCTGAACTTCCAGAAAAAATATTTCCTAGTGCTTACTTAGGAAGCTATTATGAGGAAAGCTTTAGAGCTGCAATCGACAACTCTACTAATGACAACGGATACTTTTATTTCTTCTCGATCAGCAACCTTCCTAGAGGTCTAGACTATGAATCGGAAGGTCGTGAGTTGTTCATCTATGGAATACCAGAAGAAACAGGTGACTTTGAATTCACTGTTTATGTGAGTGTAGACGAGCCAGACTATGGCTATGTAGATGACGATCCAGGAATTTTTGAAGATGATGACAACTTATGCGAGGACAGCAACTCCAGAAAATACCGATTGCGGGTACAGTAATCAGTGGTTACTAGTGCTCTACGTTGCCCATCTTAAATAAACGTACCTTTGCAGCTTAATACATTACATGACATTTAAAGAATTGGGGCTCGACGAGTCCATCCTGAAAGCTTTACAGGACCAAGGATATGAGAATCCAACACCTATTCAAGCACAATCCATTCCCATCTTATTAAAAGGCAAAGACCTCCTAGGGGTTGCACAAACGGGAACGGGTAAAACGGCAGCATTTGCCATTCCGATACTACAACAATTATTAGAAGGCGAAGGGCCTAGAAAAAAACGCAAAATAAGAACACTGGTAGTTACTCCTACAAGAGAGCTTGCCATACAGATTGATGAAAATTTCACCGCTTACGCGAAATATACCAACATCAAAAACACGGTCATATTTGGTGGTGTGAACCAGACGAAGCAAGTATATGCGTTGCACCAGGGCGTTGACGTACTCGTGGCAACTCCAGGAAGACTACTTGATTTGATCAACCAGAAATATATTTCCTTAGCAGATATCGAGTATTTCGTCCTTGATGAGGCTGATCAGATGCTGGACATGGGTTTCATCCACGATATCAAAAAGTTGTTGAAACTATTGCCTAAGCAACGTCAGTCGCTATTCTTTAGTGCAACCATGCCTAGAGCGATCGTCGATCTTTCTAAGCAAATTTTAGGAGACTTTGAGCGCGTTACTATTGAACCTAAGCAAACCACTGCTGAAAAAGTAGAACAACGCATCTACCACGTCAATAAAAAGCACAAAACCGATTTGCTAGTTCATTTGCTGGAAGGCGATATGAACGATGCTACCTTAGTTTTTTCCAGAACAAAACATGGAGCTAACAAGATCGTCAAAGACCTAGAGAAGGCGGGTATCAAAAGTGCTGCTATTCATGGTAATAAGTCACAAACGGCTCGTCAACGTGCCTTAGGTGATTTTAAAGATGGAAAATTACAAGCGCTTGTGGCCACGGATATTGCAGCCAGAGGTATTGATATCGATGAGTTATCTTACGTGATCAATTACGATTTGCCTAACGTCCCAGAATCTTATGTTCACCGCATAGGTCGTACGGGTAGAGCTGGAGCAAGCGGTCTTGCAGCAAGTTTTTGTATGCTGGAAGAACGACCATTCCTAAAGGATATTGAGAAATTGATCCAGACAAAGATTCCAGTAGTGGACGATCACCCATTTGAATTTAAAATGGAAGATGCTGCAGAACCTAGTTTGAAAAAACAAGGTGGTAATCGCGGCGGTAATCGCTCTAAGCGACCTTCTAACAACTCAAGATCTAGTTCAGGAGGCAATCGCAATAAGAGCAGAAATAAAAACAGAAGTTCTAGCAACTAATTTTTTATAAATTTATTTCCAAAAATGGCGGCATCAAGCCGCCATTTTTTTGTGATCTATTTTCGTTTTGTCAAGGATCAATAATTTAATATTGAGTTCGCTTTCGCGGAAGCGACACAAGCATTTACATTCAGCAGTTATACAGATCGCTGGAATTGTCTATTTACTGATAGTTCCAAATGTATTAATCCAACCTCATCAAACCCTAATTGCCTATAGTAATCGCATAAGGCAGGATTTGACGCATCGCAATCCAATCGCAGGAATTGTTTATGGTTAGTCACCGCAAGCTCATGTATTTTTCGAATTATTTGAGCACCTATACCTTGCCCTTTATAATCTGGATGTACAACAAGAGAATGAATATAGTAAGCACTGTCGCTACGTTCTCCCCAGTATTTCAAATCAAGCTCCATAAGGCGGTACATCGCAATGATTTTAGAATCAAGCTCTAAGAAAAAGTATTCCTTGTTTTCAAATCCTTGTTTGAGCCACTCCAGCCGCTCCTGAGGTGGATCCAGCCAGTAACTCCACTGTGATAATTGCTTGAACTGAAGTCGCAAAGCGGCAATTTTCAAAAGCTCTAATGCCGCTGATATTTGATCTGGCTTTGCATTGAGGTACTTATATGAGTCTGTTTCTTTCAATGGGTTTGAATTAAGAGTGGCGTTTATAGACAGATAATTTCAGGAGTGTAAGCTTGACCTGGTAAAACTAGTAATCCTTTTAATCAACTATCTTTGCTCGCTTAATTTTTAGTCAAAAAATTAGTTTCATGAAGCTTTTCAGCAATTTCACAAGCAATCCTAAAAACGATATTTTAGCAGGGATTACAGTATCTCTAGCAATGATTCCAGAGGTGGTTGCTTTTGCTTTTGTAGCAGGTATTGATCCATTAGTAGCTCTTTCGGGTGCATTTATCATTGGTTTAATCACAGCTCTTTTTGGTGGTCGTCCAGGATTAATCTCTGGTGCTGCAGGTGCGGTGGCGGTAATTTTTGTTGATCTAATCATTAAAGGGCACGAGAAAGGGATGTTGATGGAAAATCCTATTGAAAATATGGGGTTGTACTATCTGTTCGCTGCTGTCATTCTAATGGGAGTAATTCAAATCTTAGCCGGAGTTTTTAAAATAGGAAAATTTGTGAGATTGATTCCGCATCCAGTGATGATGGGATTTGTAAATGGTCTCGCTATCGTCATTTTTCTGGCTCAGGTGGAGATGTTTTCTCATAAAAACCTAGTCATAGGAGCAGGTGGAGTAAAAAAATACGTGAGTACTTACATGCAAGGTACAGAGCTCTGGATCATGATGGGGCTTGTAGCTTTGACCATGGGAATCATTTGGGTGTTGCCTAAACTCACTAAAAAGATTCCAGCAGCCCTAACTGCAATTCTCATCACCACTGCTGTGGTTGTTTTGACCGGTATGGATGTGAGCACCGTAGGTTCTTACATCATTGAAGGCGGCGGTACTGGACTCAAAGGCGAAGTCCCTACACCAAATCTCGAATTGTGGGAAAACCTACCTATAGGATATGATACATTCAAATTTATACTACCCTATGCATTTCTAGCTGCAGCAGTAGGTCTGATTGAGTCACTGATGACGATGAACCTGGTCGATGAATTGACGGAGACTCGCGGTAGTGGTAACCGAGAGTGTGTAGCCCAAGGTGCGGGTAATATAGTTAGTGGGCTCTTCGGTGGGACAGGAGGTTGCGGAATGATAGGTCAGACGGTGATTAATATCAATGCTGGTGGGCGAGGGCGCTTATCTGGAGTTATGATGGCGGTTACTTTACTGGTCTTTATACTCTTTACTGACAAATTGATAGAACAAGTACCTATTGCAGCATTGATAGGGGTCATGTTTATGATGGTCATTGAAACTTTTGCCTGGTCCAGTTTTAGGATATTAAGAAAAATCCCATTGTCTGACGCGTTTGTTCTCATAATAGTTTCTATCGTGACTGTTGTATTTGACTTAGCTATTGCGGTTTTCGTCGGCGTTATTATCTCAGCTTTGGTGTTTGCCTGGGAAAGCGCAAAACGCATCAGGGCTCGCAAGAGTATGAAGGATGATGGAACTAAAGTTTATGAGATTTGGGGACCTTTATTCTTTGGGTCGGTCACCGATTTTAATAAGAAATTTGACCCTAAAAATGATCCCGATAAAGTGGAAATCGACTTTATAGAAGCTCGTGTTCAGGATCATTCTGGTATCGAGGCATTGCGAGGGGTAGCCAACAAATACCTGGATTTAGGAAAAGATATTAAATTAACGCACTTGAGCCCAGAATGTAAGGAGCTTTTGATGCGCAGGAACCCAGAATTTGAAACCATTATTGAGACCAGCATTGAAGACCCTCGTTATCATATAGCGACAGATTTACTGGATGCTGAAGTCTAGTAGGGGACTCTTTTCAAGTTCGCTTTCGCGAAAGCGAACTCCACAACCTAATCCGTTTCATATACCAGTTTCATGGTGATGGAAGCGGTTTTTTCTTTAGAGCTGGTATTATAAGTACCGCCCCAGCTGTAATCCTCTGAACTATTTTGACCGGTAATTTGGAACACGCCCATATCTGCAGATTGTAAATCACCTAAGGTGCCACCAGAGTTTTTTGCGATTTGCTCTGCCCGGATACGTGCATCCTCAGTAGCCTTAGAAATCATTTCTATTTTAAGATCAGAGAGTTTAGTATAGTAATAGCGTGGTGCTCGCGAGTACAGCTGTACACCTTGATTGAGCAATTCCGTAACCTCTCTGGAAATGCGCTCAATTTTTTCTACATTATTAGACTGCACATTGATGGTTTGCGAGAGTTCATAGCCAACGAAGTTTGATCCTTGGTAATTACCGTTACTTCCATAAATTGGAGCCGTTTTTTCCGCCGTATTTACAGCGCTGAAAACTAACATGGAATCACTCAAGCCTTTAGTTTTTAAATAACTTTCAATAGTTTTCTTATTTCTCGCGAGCTCAGCATACGCATCACTGAGTATAGGACTGCTGGCAGTAAACCTTCCTTCCCAAACGATCAAATCAGATACAAAATCTTGACTGCCTAATCCAGTCACGTCAATAGTGCCCTGTTTGTGATTGCGATTCATAAACGCATTGCCTAAAAATGCAGCAGCGATTACTATAGCAAGTCCAAAAATGATGGCAGGAATGGAGTTTTTCATGATCTAGGAATTTGTTCTTAAAAATAGCATATTCTAAAGAAATTGATAGCTGGATAACGATAGGACATTCTAGAATATGCCCTATACCCAATTCCTGTTACTATATCAATCCCTAACAAATTCAGAAAATCTTCATGCAATAGAAGCTTTTTCAATATCTAATTACCGTTTGTTTCTCAAATTTTAAGGATCCGCGTGACTATGTTGGTGAGCTTTATGGTAGGATCTTCGTTGATATTGGGTGCGCTGCTGGAAAATCCTCGTTATAGAAAGCCTTAAAATCAGGTAAATATTTCTGGAAAGTTCGCTTTCGCGAAAGCGGAATATTTCACTATTTCTTCACCTTCAAAATCCCTATTTTTGAGGAAAACTCTCTATCCATGGATCTAGACTTCAATAAAAACGAAGATCACAACAAGATGTTACTGTCTGCAATGAAACAAAAGCTGGCAGAAGTACATAAAGGTGGCGGCGAGAAGCGCATTGCCAAACACCATTCTAAAGGAAAAATGACCGCTCACGAGCGTATAAATTACCTGCTAGATGATGCTGAAAAAGCTATTGAAATAGCAGCATTTGCAGGAGATGGAATGTATGAAGAGCATGGCGGCTGTCCTAGCGGTGGTGTTGTAGTTAAAATAGGTCACGTACAAGGCAGGCAAGTGATTGTCGTGGCAAATGATGCTACTGTAAAAGCTGGAGCTTGGTTTCCTATTACGGGTAAAAAGAACTTGAGAGCGCAAGAGATTGCGATGGAAAATAGGTTGCCTATTATTTACCTTGTGGATAGTGCTGGGGTTTATTTGCCTATGCAGGACGAGATCTTCCCAGATAAAGAACACTTTGGGCGCATTTTTAGAAATAACGCCGTGATGAGCAGCATGGGAATCACCCAGATTGCTGCGGTGATGGGAAGTTGTGTGGCCGGTGGAGCCTATTTACCTATCATGAGTGATGAGGCGTTGATCGTAGACAAAACAGGAAGTATTTTCCTTGCAGGAAGCTATCTAGTTAAGGCTGCCATAGGAGAGAGTATCGATAACGAGACATTGGGTGGTGCTACTACCCACTGCGAAATAAGCGGTGTGACGGACTACAAAGCCAAAGATGATAAAGATGCCCTAGATAAGATCAAGCGATTGCTGGATAAGATAGGAGATTATGATAAGGCTGGATTTAGCAAGGTAAAAGCAGTAAAGCCTGGTAAAGATCCTGAAGAGCTATTTGGTGTATTGCCTCGCGAGCGTAATGCGCAATACGATATGATGGAGATTATCGAGCGCATGATTGATGCTGATACTTTTGAAGAATACAAGGCGGGTTATGGACAGACGATAATTACCGGTTATGCCCGTATCGATGGCTGGGCTGTTGGAATAGTAGCCAACCAAAGAAAAATTGTAAAAACTAAGAAAGGCGAGATGCAATTTGGTGGTGTAATCTACAGCGATAGTGCAGACAAGGCCACTAGATTTATTGCCAATTGTAATCAGAAAAAAGTACCACTCGTATTTTTACAAGATGTGACCGGTTTTATGGTAGGCTCTAAATCAGAGCACGGCGGTATAATTAAAGATGGCGCCAAAATGGTGAGCGCGGTATCAAATAGCGTTGTACCTAAATTCACCGTAGTAATTGGAAACAGCTACGGTGCAGGAAATTATGCGATGTGTGGAAAGGCTTACGATCCACGATTGATTTTTGCATGGCCAAGTGCTGAGCTTGCCGTGATGTCAGGAAACAGTGCTGCCAAAGTATTGATGCAAATCGAAAAGGCTTCTCTAGAGAAATCAGGCAACAAACTGACTGAAGAAGAAGAAAAAGAGCTCTTTGCAAAAACAAAGAATCGCTATGATGAGCAGGTGTCACCGTACTATGCTGCATCTAGAATTTGGACAGATGGAATCATCGATCCGCGGGATACAAGAAAATGGATCTCCATGGGAATCGAAGCCGCAAATCATGCTCCTATTACTAAAGACTTTAATCTGGGGGTGATACAGACATAATGTTTTTCACTTCCTTTGAATTATACTAAATCCCGCACACAGCGGGATTTTCTCGTAATGGAGCAAAGAGAAGTTTGGCTAAGTATCAAAACTGGAGTTTTCAAACAGGAACCTGAGTACTATTCTTTACTTCTTTGATAGTAAAAGAACTTTGTGTGCTGCCTATATGCTCAATGCTGGTAAGTTTTTCGGTCATAAATTCTCTAAAATGTTCCATGTCTCGTACGTAAACTTTTAATAAGTAATCATATTCACCACTCACATGAAAGCATTCAACAACCTCATCAAGTTTTGAAACTTGTGCTTCAAATAATTTTATGTGTTTTTGAGAGTGTTGTGCTAATTTAATATGGCAAAACACCTGAAATCCTAAACCGACTTTCTTCTTATCAATCAGTGCCACGTAATTCTTAATAACGCCATTACGTTCTAATTTTTTGATACGCTCAAATACGGCGGTCACTGATAAATTTAGGTTTAACGAGAGCTTTTTATTGGTTTGCTTTGCATCATTTTGCAATAGGTGGATCAGTTTGATGTCTGTAGGATCTAGTTGAAACATGAATAATTATCTGTTATGTTGATAATAAGGTATTCTTTATTAGATAAAAATAGTTTTAAAACATCTTATTGCTGAATATTATTCTATAATTATACATATATGTTGAATATAGGTCTATTAAAATTTAGTTTTAACGAAAAATAGACTTCGTGGATTACAAGAATTTCAAGCCGGCAAATAACATTCAAGATCTTCAATATTTCGGCGAATTCGGTGGTGTGAATCCGTCAATTTCTGATTCTTCGACCTATACTTTTTTGTCAGCTAAAACTATGTTTGACACCTTTGAAGGAAATGCAGATGGCTGTTATCTCTATTCTCGTCATTCCACACCCTCAAACCTCTATTTAGGGGAGGCGCTTGCTGCTATGGAAGGTACTGAAACCGCTAATGTCGCTGCAAGTGGTATGGGGGCGATTACCCCAACTATATTACACTATTGTCATGCAGGTGATCATGTCGTTTCCAGCCGTACTATTTATGGAGGTACTTATGCATTTCTTAAGAACTTCACACCTAGATTAGGGATTCAAACCTCTTTCGTAGATATAACAAAACTTGATCTGGTTGAAGCCGCTATACGGCCAGAAACTAAAATTATATTCTGTGAGTGCGTTAGCAATCCACTACTTGAAATTGCCGACATCCGAAAATTGGCAGCGCTTGCAAAGAAATACAACATTCAGTTATTGGTGGATAATACATTTTCACCTTTGTCCATATCTCCAGCCGCATTAGGTGCAGATGTTATCATGCACAGTCTAACAAAGTTTATTAATGGAAGCAGTGATACTATGGGAGGTGTTGTTTGCGGCACTCAAGAGCTCATAGACAGATTGCGTAATGTAAATGATGGCGCCAGCATGTTGTTGGGAGCTTCCATGGATAGCTTGCGCGCTGCCTCCATTCTTAAAAACTTAAGAACCTTGCACATACGTATGCAACAGCATAGTAAAAATGCTATGTTTCTTGCCCAAAAGTTTGAGGCAGACGGGTTTAGAACAGTTTACCCTGGGCTCAAATCGCATCCCGGCCACGAACTCATGACTTCCCAAATGAATAAGCAGTACGGCTACGGCGGGATGCTTACCATCGACGTAGGAAGTCTGGATCGTGCAAATGCTTTGATGGAATTGATGCAAGAAAGAAATCTAGGATATTTGGCGGTTAGTTTAGGGTTCTATAAAACCTTATTTTCTGCGCCAGGTACATCAACCTCCAGTGAAATTCCAGAGGACGAGCAAAAGGAAATGGGACTTACTGATGGATTGATCCGTTTTTCCATAGGTCTAGATGCAGACATTGAACGCACCTATGAGCTCATGAAGCAATGTATGCAAGAAACGTTGAATTAGAATTCACAACAAGTAGAATTAATTCAACTAGACAAAGAAGGTGAAATAATTAATTATAATCGTAGAAGCGTGGCCATCTCCACCTGCATTTGCATGGCTTTGGCTCTCGCAGCCTCAGCAAAATCTTCTTGCTGTGACGCATAGATAATACCTCGAGAGGAGTTGACTAGTAATCCCACTTGATCGTTTGCTCCATATTTATAAACTTCCTCAAGACTACCGCCTTGTGCGCCTACACCAGGAACGAGGAGGAATGAATCAGGTACTATTTTTCTAATGTCCTGCAAGTATTCCGCTTTAGTGGCGCCTACTACGTACATCAAACGCTCGCTGTTCTTGTACTGCGAGGTGGTTTTCAGTACTTGCTGGTAAAGCGGTAATCGATCAATTGTTTTCGTTTGAAAATCAAAGGCACCAGCGTTTGAAGTTAAAGCTAGCAAGATGGCAAACTTGTCCTCAAACTCTAAAAATGGCTCCACGCTATCTTTTCCCATGTAGGGTGCAATAGTAACGCTGTCAAAGTTGAGGTCTTCAAAAAAGGCTTTGGCGTAACGGGTGGAAGTATTTCCTATATCGCCGCGTTTGGCATCAGCTATCGTAAAGTGGTCTGGGTAATTTTTATTGAGATATTGGATTGTTTTCTCCAGCGATTGCCAGCCTTTCACTCCGTATGCTTCAAAAAACGCGGTATTTGGCTTGTATGCAACACATAAATCGTGTGTGGTGTCGATAATCGCTTTCGCGAAAGCGAACATAGGATCTTCCTCCTGCAACAAATGTGGAGGGATCTTTTCCAGATCTATATCAAGACCTACGCATAGGAATGATTTTTTGAGTTTTATTTGTTGACTAAGTTCTTTCTGCGTCATCTATTAAGAGGTAATTATTTTTTTCAATAAATGATTTACTTAATTTCAATTTCACCAATGATTTGCTCACCATAGTAAATTTTAAACTCCGTGAGTTCCTTAGGCAACGCAAAATAGATATCAATCTTACATGCTCTGAGATCCTCTGGATGAAGATAAGGCGAAATGATTTTGGGTTTCTTCTTAGTACCAAAATTTATATTGGGAGATATATCTTCATAACCCACTATGCTGTAGTCCTGGAAGGTATCCTTTATCTCAGGCTCGTAACAAACAAACTCTTGGATACTGCTATCAATTGATTGATTTTCTATCAATTTATCAAACGGCAGAAAGATCCATCCAGCCGCGTAATTGTAACGAACATCCAGCGGCCTTACCCTAACTTTATACGCATCTGAGACTAGATAGAATTTATTTGGGTCAAAGTTTTCTTTTTTACCCGATAAGGATTTCATTTTGAACCTTACCTGAACTCGTTTGGCTTCTTTTGCCGTTTTTATGGAATAGATCCAAGTTGCGCCTGAAGCTTTTTTAGCTTTTATAAACTTAAATTTAAAATTATCTGACTCTACATAATTTTGACCTTTTGCTTGAAGGCTAAAAACACACAGCAGGACCAATATTAACTTCTTACTCATTGCTATTATTGTTGGCAATCTTAAATCAACTTATGATTACAAAAGGCTAAATCCCATCGTCATTCATCTGCATCTTCTCCGTATTGTGAACCAGTTGTAATTCATCTAGAATCTTCTGGATATCACCGTTAATGATATTGTCTAGATCATACAGTGTCAAATTGATTCTATGGTCGGTTACACGTCCTTGCGAGTAGTTATAGGTGCGTATTTTGGCACTACGGTCACCACTGCTCACCATGCTTTTACGCTTGGCACTGTCGGCCTCCATTTTCTTTGCCAGTTCAATCTCATACAAGCGAGAGCGTAATACTTTTAACGCTTTTTCAAGATTCTTGTGTGATGATTTCTCATCCTGACAACTCACGATCATTCCTGTAGGCTCGTGGTGTAGTTTAATAGCAGAATACGTTGTGTTAACAGATTGCCCTCCAGGACCAGTAGATGTGGTACGCTCAATACGTACTTCACTCATGTCTAGTTGTACGTCAAATTCTTCTGCTTCAGGAAGCACCATAACGGTAGCGGCACTTGTGTGTACACGACCTTGAGTTTCAGTTTGTGGAACGCGCTGTACGCGGTGTACTCCAGCTTCAAACTTTAAGATGCCGTAAACGTCATCGCCGTTCACTTCAAAAATGATCTCTTTGTATCCGCCACTGGTACCGTGACTGGTATCCACCACGTTAGTGCTCCAGCCTTTAGAGGAACAATACTTCTCATACATACGGTATAAATCACCTGCAAAAATACTGGCTTCATCGCCACCAGTCCCTGCACGTATTTCCATGACCGCATTTTTAGCATCTTCAGGATCCTTAGGGATCATCATCATGCGTATTTCCTCTTCCAGTTTTGGAATGGCTTCCTTGGCTTCATCCAGCTGCATTTGTGCCATCTCGACCATGTCTGGATCGCTACCATCAGCAAGGATTTCTTGGGCTTCTTCAAGATTAGCGGTAAGTTCCACATATTCCTCACGCTTATCCATCAAGTCTTTGAGGTCCTTATATTCCTTAGTTAAAGCGACGTACCTCTTTTGATCAGAGATAATATCTGGCTGAATGATCAAATCATTCACCTCGTCAAACCTATTTTTTACAATGTTTAATTTATCTAGCATCTTCTATTTCAATCCTGCGAAAATACGGAAATTGCACCTAAGATGAAACGCTCCAAACATATAGGTTTAGGCGGTGGTTGCCACTGGTGTACTGAGGCTGTGTTCCAGCAATTGGAAGGGGTTCTTGAGGTCAAGCAAGGCTACATTGCCAGTAAAATTCCGGCTGATAGCTGGAGCGAAGGCATTCTTTTAGAGTATAACCCTTCGGTGATTTCACTCGAATTCTTGATTGATGTGCATTTGGAAACTCATGCCTCAACTGTGTTCCATCATCGCAGAGAGGAATATCGTAGCGCTATATATTTTTATAATCAAGACCAATGCAGTGAAGTAGAAGTGATAATGAGTTCGCTTTCGCGAAAGCGAAATAAATCCTACATCACACAACTACTGCCATTTGTGAAATTTAAGGAATCTCGAGAATCCATCAGGGATTATTACCGCACAAGGCCAGAGGCCCCTTTTTGTAAGAGGTACATCGAGCCGAAGTTGGCATTGGTTCAGCAAATGAATTCCAAGTCGAAACGAGGTCTATGAAATGTTGTGGGTATCAATACTCAAACTTCCCAAATTCACTTTCGATCGTCAACTTCTTGTGTTCGCTAGTTTCAACACGACCTACGATTTGGGCGTCCACATTAAATGATTGGGAAATCTCAATGATTTCTTGAGCAATAGACTCATTTACATACAGCTCCATGCGGTGTCCCATGTTGAATACTTGGTGCATTTCTTTCCAGTCGGTACCCGATTCTTCTTGGATCATTTTGAATAGAGGCGGCAGGTCAAATAGATTATCCTTGATGATATGAAGTTCCTTTATAAAATGCAAAATCTTAGTTTGGGCACCACCACTGCAGTGTACCATTCCATGAAGGTCTTTTTTATCGACTGTATCTAAAATTTTCTTAATGATGGGAGCATAGGTGCGGGTAGGAGAAAGCACCAGTTTTCCTGCATCTAACGGACTTCCATCCACCGCATCCTTCAAATCTTTTGATCCAGAATACACCAGGTTTACTGGGACATGGGAGTCATAACTTTCAGGAAATTGAGTCGCCAAAGTTTTATTGAAAACATCGTGTCGCGCACTGGTCAAACCATTGCTGCCCATCCCGCCGTTGTATTCTGTTTCATAGGTGGCTTGTCCAGAGCTGGAAAGTCCAACGATAACGTCACCTGCTGTAATGTTTGCATTGTCAATGACATCCTTGCGTTTCATGCGAGCAGTAACGGTAGAATCTACGATGATGGTACGAACTAGATCGCCCACATCTGCCGTTTCACCGCCTGTAGAAATAATCTCCACACCATGAGATTTCAGATCTGCAATCAGTTCTTCCGTTCCAGTGATGATGGCACTAATGACTTCGCCAGGGATTAGGTTTTTGTTGCGGCCTATGGTGCTAGAAAGTAAAATATTGTCAGTTGCTCCTACACATAATAGATCGTCAATATTCATGATGAGTGCATCTTGAGCAATTCCCTTCCAAACAGATAAATCTCCTGTTTGTTTCCAATACATATAAGCGAGACTGGACTTTGTTCCAGCACCATCAGCATGCATGACCAAACAATGATCGTCTGATCCGGTCAGGTGATCTGGTACGATTTTACAAAAGGCTTGTGGAAAAAGGCCTTTGTCGACATTTTTAATGGCATTATGTACATCTTCCTTGCCAGCGCTAACACCGCGCTGCGCGTATCTATTGGAAATATCTTTTCTCATATTACAAAAATACTATTTCCTAATTAGTATAGATAGGGCTATGCCAGAAAGTGTTTCTGGAATGTTGAGAATTAATCTTTGCGCCTAGAGGATCCTTGACTGGCAAGAATACTATCCACTACTTTAAGTCTTTCTGGGCTGTATTGAAATGCCAACTTCATCAATTCACTTGCCTCTAATCCTTTAAGTGATTCTTCTAATTTTAATTTCTTAAGTCTAGACTTTAATTGCCGAATCAATCTACGATTCGCCGCACTTTCTTTCGGGTTTTCTCTTAAGTTAGTTACAAAATTATAGGGGTGTTTAATATGCTGCTTTGCTGCGATTGCTTCGACTTCAGTCGCTGGTAATAACACTGACCAACTGGCACGATCCCAAGTGTAACTTAATCTTAATATGGCAATTCTGGCAGCGTTCCCGTCCTTCAATTCATTATTTAGCACGACACTCAAGCTATCTTTATAGTCCAGTACTTCATTAGGCTTAAAATTCATTCCCGCCTTCCAGGTTTCAAATTGATCACTGCTTGTTAGAATTTTATGATCCTCATCTAACTCTCTATAGTTGTATTCTAACCAGTCTATTTTTAAAAGGCTATCTAAGGCTTTTTGACGCGCTGGCTCTTTAGGATTTTGAGCGGATGCCATTGACGTTATTAAAGCAATTAAGAAAAGTAAATTCTTCATAATCTTTTATTCTGGCATTCTAGCTAAGTTTACCCGTTCCGTGTTCGTAGAAAGGGTTCCCAAGAAGGCGATAACTGCATTTATTTCTTCCCGACTTAATCCTAGTGGTTTGAGCAGCGGCGATGGCTGCGGTATGAGCGAATCGCGTCCTATTCCAATATATTTAGACTGAATAGGAGCAGGGTTCCCTAAATTATATAAGTCTAAAACATCCACTAAATTAGGGAAATGTCCATGATGCATCCAGGGTCCTGTTCTTGTTGTTTCTCGCAAACTAGGCGTTCTAAATTTTCCTAAATCAAGCAAATCGTTGGTAACGTAATACCTTCCTAAGTCTTCATCTTTAGTACCGAAAAGGTGTTGACCATCATTATGGTATTGATTATCACTGAAATAAGGAGTGTTATGACAATTGATACATTGTGCCTTTGTTCTAAATAAGTGTAAGCCTTGAAGTTCTTGATCTGAAAACTGGCTATCATCACCACTAATAAACTTATCAAATTTGCTTTTAGGACTTTTTACCGTTCGCTCAAAAGTGGCAATCGCATCTAGAATACGATCTAGCGTTACCTCTTCATCCCCAAAGGCGTCCTTGAACATAGGTTTATATCCTTCCACTGCGGCGATATTCTCCACTGCAATGTCAAGATTTGAGTTCATCTCTAGTTTATCCGGTATAGGAAAGCGGGCTTGATCTTCTAAACTTTCTGCACGCCCATCCCAGAATAATTCATCAGCATAAGCACTATTTAAAATAGTCATTGCATTGCGTCGTCCTCTCTGGCGCATATGTCCAAAGGATCTAGTCAAATTATCCGTCCAGGCGAGCTCTGGATTGTGGCAGGAAGCACAAGCGATATGTCCAGTTTCTGAAAGTCTGCCATCAAAAAAGAGCATTTTTCCCAGTTCCTTTTTAGATTTTGAATATGGGTTGGTTACTGGAAATTTTACTTTTGGCAAGAGCCCTAAATCTTCAAAACTTTCGCGATCTACAAGGCTGTCCAATTGTGGCTCTGGCCATAAGTTGGAATTTGGTTGACCGTAGAGAGCTCTCAATTTGTCAATCTCGCTATATCCTTCGGCTTGCTCTGTATTCTTGCAACTGGTAAAAGCCATTGCCATGATGGCAATCAAAAAAAAGGTACTAACTATTTTTATGTGTTGTAAGTCTGTCAAATTTATAGTTGTTGGGTGAAAT
Source organism: Nonlabens marinus S1-08 (assembly GCF_000831385.1). Lineage (NCBI taxonomy): Bacteria > Pseudomonadati > Bacteroidota > Flavobacteriia > Flavobacteriales > Flavobacteriaceae > Nonlabens > Nonlabens marinus. The sequence continues at coordinate 1,891,037 of NZ_AP014548.1, forward strand.
TACGCTTTCGCGAAAGCGAACTCATTCATAATATTGATTTACAGGTCGATGGGTGTTTTGCAGTCAATACTTAGAGGGACTGGATCATTAAAATTGCTAAAGTTATATATGCGATAGAAATCTGTACGGGTGCCACCAAAAAGGCGCGTGTTGGTAGCATTGAACTCCAGAATAATCTCAAATAATCCTGGGCTGATTTCCCTATAAGTTCCATTACCACTTATTTTAATTTGTTCGCTAATTGAACCGTTGCTTACTGTTGTGCCAATAGTTATTGTCTGATTTATTACAATAACCTGTCCAGAAACAGATGAGGTACCGTCATTATCAGGAAAAAATTCGAGCGCCGGTACAATATTTAATCCTGGTGAGGTATCTGCATTAGAACCTTCATTGGTGAACCATCTGCGCAGGTTGAATGGGTTGGTTGTTCGATTTTCAAGCAAGGTTTCAAAACTCACCCGGAACCTATGGTAGTAGATATCATCTGCAGGATCTGCAGTGCCATTGTCACTTCCTAACACCGCATTAGGATTATTTGCATCCACAATCACGGGCTGTGTAAATGTGTTAAAATCTGACCATTGACAGTTGCCGTCGTCATTTGCATCAAACCAGTGAGCACCGTAAACCCTATAGAATTGATCAGCCGTATCATAAAAACTAGCGGCAGGATTTAAGCTCTGGTCACGATCCACTAAGGCGTCTCTAACAATTTCAAGACTTGTATTTCCAACAAACTCTGAATTTTCCAATCTGTTTAACTGTAGTTCAGTCCGGTATTCTTGAGCGTCAATCGCAAAATCTTCTAATGTTCTAAAAACGTAACTTATGGTAGATTCATCTGGATTGGGCAATCTTTCTATTTCAAAATCAAAATTAGATTGAGTGGCGGTGAATGGCTCAAAATTAGCAAGATCTTGTTCGGGATAGCCATTAGGGAAATTAAGATCGATGACGACCTCTTCGCCAATATTTCCTGTCACGTCGATCCTGGTTTGATCTCCTTTAAGACCATAAATCAAGTCTACTTCTTCAAGATTAATCAATATGAAATTATTGGGAATCTGTGTGTTGGGTGTGCCTATTCGAACTTCAGGATTACTGGATTCAATCAGTTCAATGGTAAGTGAGGGATCATCACTAGCATCCCACTTTTCATTAAATCGTACAAATAAGGTATCTACTAATTGACTGCCCTGAAAGGACAGCTGTGCTGGTGTGATTTCAAAATTGGTTATATTATTTGCTGTGGCACTATAATCTACAGTCACCATTTCTTCTAAAGGAGTGCTAGTAAGTGCTACGGGAATTTTTAAGGTTTGAAACCTATCCTTGTTATAAATAGCAACTGATGGGCTTCTTAGATCAATAGTGGGAGCCTCGATGGGTTTGTTATTAGCATCTAGCTGGAGGAAGAATCTCACAAACTTTCCTTGACTTTCATCAAACGAACGTCCATTGTCATCATCATTGTCGCAGGCAGACAATACGATCAGCAACAAGAAACTCAGCAAAAACTGTATTTTAGTAGCCTTCATTTTGTTGGATGTTTTCGTTATTGTCAATACTTTCCTGTGGGATGGGTAATATGAAAAATGGCGATGGATAATTAAGATTGCAGATGCTAGATAAGCAACCTTCATCGCGAACTATATCTTTTTTATATCGAATGATGTCATAAAGCAGATGGGATTCAAAGGCTAATTCTCTGCGACGTTCTAAGAATATTTCTTCTAGTAAATTAGCATTGCTGTCAACATTTTCCAGTCCTGCACGATTTCTTATCGCATTTAAACGTTGTAATGCGAGATCAGTTCCTGGCGTTGCTCTGGTTAAAGCCTCTGCCTGAATAAGGTACATTTCGCTTAAACGAATGTAGGTAGTTTGATTATTGGCTTGGTATTTCTTAGTAAATACATAAGGCCTGTTTTCAAGTCCTGTAGGTGTGCTTGTCGGTAGACTTTTTTGTTCATACAAGCTAGCTCGTATATCTTGCGCTTCTATCAATTCTAAAAGGTCGCCGCTGGCAGTATATCTATTATAAGTCGTGTTATTGGTAAAAAGATAGTACGCAGCAATACTAGAAGATACATTTAAGTCTGATGTCAATGGTGCGGCAAACGATAGGATGAATTCATCAAGATCTTCATCTGTAAGCCATTGATTAACATAGGCGTCCTGTGAAGTTAGGTTCAAGCCAGAACTCTCTATAACGGTATTTGCTTGTGAAGCAGCAGTTGTCCAATCATTGTTTTGCAAGGCAATACGTGCATAAATAGCTCTAGCAGATATTTCATTAAAGTAGAATATCTCAGAACCGTTAGATGCAAATGAATTGCCAGTGAACAGGTCAATCGCTGTTTCTAAATCCTGTTGCAACAACTCATAGACCTTGGCTGCGGTTTCTCTACTTGGGAAATCGATTCCTGTTTGTAAGGTGGAGTTATTGTAAACTATTCCTGGATGTGAACCATCACCAGTAAAGTTGATGTTTTGCGCAAATACGAGGCTGAGCTGGTAATGAGCCAGTGCTCTTGCAGTCAATAACTCTGCTAGTAATTGATCCTTTTGAAGGCTGGACAAAAAATCAAGTCCATCTACTCGTTCCAGCGCTAGATTTACACTATTGATAATGTCATAGCCTGTATCATAAAAAGTTTCAAATTCAGATGATTCAGGAGTATTCTGGAAGGAATAGGTCAAATTAATATTTGATGGTACTTCCAGCACCTTATTAATGATTCTAGGAGCAAAAGTTATATTACCACCCATAATACCTGGATAGACGTGTATAAAACTTGAAGTTTGAGCTTCTATCTGAAAATATACGCCAGAAAGGATTTGCTGCACACCTTCCAAACTTGAAAACTGCTCGTCAAAAGAAACCTGCTCATCTGGCTCGACATCGAGAAAATCACTACAGGATAGAGTGATGAGAAATAAGCTAGAGATATAAAAAAACTTTTTCATCAAAATGTAGTATTAAGTCCTAAGGAAAAGGTGCGCTGCTGTGGATACACATTAGTCAATTCTGCAATGCCATTGCGACCTTCAATTCTTTTGTCAGTATACCAATAATATAAATTTGACCCATTGAAATTGAAGGAGAGTGAGTTTACAGGTAGGTTCCACTTTTCCACTGGGGCATCGTAGGACACGGTGACTGATTTTAATTGAAAATTACTCCCATCATAGATATACCTGGAAGAGTTCACAAGCGTATTGGTATTGGTAGGAGCAGGGTTAGCAGCTAGATCACCAGGTGCTCTCCAAGCATCATAAAATACATTGACATTTAGATTACGATTGGTCAGTACATTGTACCCATCTACAAGATTGCGATCCAGACGAATATCGCCGCCATAAGTAAAGGAAGTAATAATGCCCAGTTGGAATGATTTGTAGCTTAGATTGTTTCGCATTCCTCCATAAAAATTGGGTTGTGAGTCCCCAATTTTTTTGGTGTCCGTGATATTAAAATTGGCTCTTACTTCTGCTGTATCGTAAATATTTCCATTTATTAAAAACAACTCTCTTCCTGTTGCAGGGTCGATACCTATACTCTCGTATCCCAAGAACGCACTTGTGCTGGTGCCTACTTGTTGGGCGCGAGCTATTTCTGCATTAGAGAAAGTTGATCCAGACCCACTCAAGGAAAGCACCTTATTATTTAATGAAGCGGCATTAAGACTGGTCGACCAATTAAAATCAGTTTTAGCAAACCAGTCGACATTTAGGGAAAGCTCTAAGCCACGGTTGCGCATGGAGGCACCATTGATCTGAATGTTATTGTATCCAGATTCTGGTAATGCTGGACGTGAGGTAATCTGATCTTCAATTAGGTCGTTAAAGAATTCTAGAGTAGCCTTGAACGACTGATTAAAGTTCCAGTCAACACCTATATTGAACTTGTTATTTTTTTCCCAACCTAGTTCAGGATTGGGAGCTGTATCACTGGGCGTAGCTCTAAAAAACCCTCGATTGTAGCCTTGATCATCGATATCATACAGCCCTAGCGCTGCATAACTACCTATTCTTGAATTACCCGTGGTTCCATAACTCATACGCAACCTTAGAAAATCTGTAAATGATGAGGATTTTAAAAACTTTTCCTTAGAAAGCACCCAGCTTATTCCCGCTCCACCATTGTATGCTGTGTTGTTATCCTCTCCAAAAGCTGAGCTTTGATCTATCCTGAAGTTGATCAGTAAAAAATATTTCTTATCAAAGTCATAGTTGAATTGAGAAAACAATGAGCGTCCATAACGTTCTGAAGTATCTGATTCTCGATCAATTTCTGCTGCTAGTTCAATTGGCTGCGGTCTTTCAAAGTTTACGAAATCAGCAGCGCGGATATAACTAAATTCTACTTTCTCACCCCTGGTTTCCAATCCTGTTATAGCGGAAAATCCATGTTTCTCACTAAATATGTTTTCATAAGACAATGTCGTACTCCAGTTCCAGGATCGATTGTCACGTTCCCTGAGAATACGGCGACCAAATTCCCCATTGTTTGAGATACCACTACCATTAAGTCCAGAGAAGAACTTGTCTTCATCCTTGTTAGAATAGTCCGTTCCATAAAGCATGGTAATATTAAACTGGTCGCTAAATTTGTAATTTAGGTTCAAGCTTCCCAGTAGCGCAAAGGTTTTAGCTTCAGAAACATTTTGCTGCGCCACGGCAATTGGATTTCCTATGTTCGGGAACTGGGTAAACTCCCCATTTTCATTCCTTATGGGAATTGTTGGATCAACGGCAAAACTGTAAAGAGTATTTGGATTGTTTTTTGTAATCCACGACGGCGATAATTTGAGAGCAGCATTAAATTTGTCAGACACATAGTTGGTTGTAAAACTCGTGTTCCACTGCTGAAAGCTGTTATAGGCCTGGGCTTCCTGTCGGTCTTGGTATGTTACGCTTCCGCGAAAGCGTAATTCACGACTTCCTCCGGTTGCAGCTATGGAATATCTAGAAAAGGTTCCTGTCTCATTTAATTGTTCAAACCAGTCCGTATTCACTCCATTATAAGGCTTTACAGCACCAAGGTCACCATTATTGATATTGTAGAGGTTGCTAAGCTCATTAAACTGCTCACCGTTCATATACTGTATCTGGTTGAAGGCGTTAGTGAATCCACCTTGGATCGATGCATTGAGTTTGATCTTGCCTCTGGCTCCAGACTTGGTAGTAATAAGTATAACACCATTAGCAGCATCTGCTCCATACAAACCTACTGCTGCCGCATCCTTGAGTATTTCGATAGATTCGATATCCCTGATACCAACCCTCGCCAGCGGATTCAAAAAATTTTCTGAAAACCGACCAGTGCCAGCATCAAAAAAGTCATTGCCTTCTATACCTATTTCCTCTGTCAGGATAATTCCGTCCACGATAATTAGTGGTTGAGTGCTCGTGCCCACAACATTAGCATTCAAAGGTGTTAGTGATCCTTGACCACGAATATCAATAGATACGGGTTCACCTAGATTGGGATTGCTCGTAATTAGGACTCCAGCGACTTGACCTTCAAGAAGTTCGTCAATGCTCGTTGCTGGCTGTTCTGTGGCGAGATCGCTAGGTTTTACAGTCGAGATACTTCCTACTACTTCTTCCCGTCTTTTCTTAGTTCCATAGGATGAGGTGATGACAACGGCATCTAATGATTCAATATCTTGCTCTAGTACGATGTTAAAAGTTGATTTAGTACCTACAGTTACTTCTTTAGTTAAATACCCAATGGAGGAAAAAATTAGAACTGTATTGTTAATCTCGTTCGTTCGAATGACATAATTGAATTTTCCGTCAAAATCAGTGGTGGTTCCTTGATTTGCACCCTTTACCTGAATAGTTACTCCAAACAAAGGTGCTCCAGTGGCATCAGTCACACTTCCACTAATAGGACGCGTGGACTGCGCCCACAAGGCGAAAGATCCAAAAAAGAAAGCAACGAAAAATAATCGCATAAGGGCTTTTTGATTATAAGAAAGCTGCACGGAATTGTTACCCCTGCAGCTTTTATCGTTTTAAAATACCAACTGGTTTACTCTACGATCAACTTCATTTTAGTAGCAATACCGGTTTGCTGAAGCTCTACAAAATAGATTCCAGTGGTTAAATTATGGGTCAATTGATTGTTTTGCAATTTCCCCTCAAGTACAGATCTACCTCCTAAGTCATAAATTGAAAAAGCGGCATCAGCGGCAAGATCTCCCGAGAAGCTAACAACGCCATTGGATGGGTTAGGATACATTCTCAACACTTGTTTGTTTACTGGTTTTATGGATGCTGTTGCTGGATTGAAAACAAATAACTCTTTGCCATCACTGCCGTTATCACCTTCCATATAAATCAAACCGTCCAACAAGACTAAATCGTCTATATCGATAATTGTGTTATCTATTTGACGAGTGGTAATGCCGTCTGTTCTGAATAGATTTCCACTAGTATCATCGCTGTCCTCACCACGGTAGTACACCACGTTTCCAACGGTCACGTAATCAGAAGGATCATGATTAGCATTAGTTCCTGAATTTGTGCTTATTTGAGTGATCACACCAGATGCCGTATCTAGTATCCATAATTGGTCACCTGCACCATTATCTCCTTCAAATAGTAAATCGTTGTTAAAGTTATAGATATTATTAACTCCATTCATACCTAAGGTCGCGGCAGCTGGAACTTCAATAGTGTTATTTTCGGTGCCGTCTGACTGCCATAGATCACCTTGAGCTTCAAAATAAAGAAGATTATTTGCCACTGTGAATCCTGAAATCCCAGAGTTTGCATTCCCTGATGCAATATCTTTAATTAATGTAAAGGTGTCGGTTGCTGGATTGTAAGAATACAGTTCACGACCGAAAGCAGGTTCGTCCACTGTTGTCTCCATGTATAGATAAAGTAGGCCATTGTATGCTGCAATTTCTGAAACTGTTGTTATCTCACCGTTGCCAGAGGAATTAGGAGCAATTTGAGCTGGGTTTGTCCCATCCCATTCTGTCAACTGGTTGTTGCCATCTGCTTGATTAGTTGTCAAATAGACCACATCATTAAAAACAATAGCGTTGTTAGGGACGTCTCCAGCTACAGATGGAAAAAGATCTACTTTGACCGTTCCAGCTTCTGTAAGGTCTGTCTTCCACAATTCAGAATCACCATCGTTTGCAGTGAAGTACAGTTCATTATTAAATTGAAAAACATTGAAAGGACTAGAACTGCCTGTGCCAGGATTGATGTCTTTAAGCAAACTGGTTCCTGTAGCAGTACCATCGCTGATCCATGGTTCGCGACTTACATCAACGCCACCTGAGTTGGTTCCAGAAGTATCGTCTGCAGAGAAAAACAAGCTGCCATTGAATACCGTAATGTTTGTAGGAGCAGAATTTCCTGAACCTGGATTTATGTCTATGATTTGGGTAGGAGCTTGAGCTCCTGCAGCGACAATACTCGCTATGGAAAATAGTAAAGTGTAAAGTGTTTTCATAATAGGGATTTTGATTTACAAATTTAAAAACTATTTAGATTTGTTCTAAATAAACTTGTTATTTTTTAATAAAGATAATTTAACAATCTGATATATAGAAGTTAAACTTATTTAAAGGTCGCAAACGATTTCGCGTCATCGCAAAAAAAATCCTCAACAAGTGAGGATTTTTAGTTCATAATGACTGAATTACTTTGTGAAAAGCAACTCGCGGTATTTAGTTATTGGCCACAATTCGTCGTCTACTAAAATTTCTAATTTATCACAGTGGTATCTGATATCTTCAAAGAATGGCTTGACTTCATCACAGTACAGATGAGCGGTTTCAACAGCATCTTTTGCGTTGTTGGCTTTTTTACGAGCCTCCGTCATGTCGGTAATTCCTTTATTGATATTTGCCATGTGATCAGAAATTTCTTCGATAATCAACATTTGTTCATGTGCAACTTTCTTAAAGTCCTTACCGTAGATTTCTTTAAGTCCGCGTACGTTTTCAATCAATGTGTTTTGATACTTGATTGCAGTGGGTATCACGTGATTGCGAGCAATATCTCCTAGCAAACGTCCTTCAATCTGTATACGCATAGCGTAATCCTCTATCTCAATCTCATAACGTGCTTCAGACTCCACACGGCTCATGATATTTAAATCTTCAAATAGGGCAATACTTTTCTTGGAAATTTTAGCCTTAAGCGCTGTTGGAGTCGTTTTGTTGTTACTCAGGCCACGTTTTTTAGCTTCTTTCTCCCACGCTTCTCCATAACCATCACCTTCAAATCTAATCTTCTTAGATTTTTTAATGTAGTCTCTTAGGACATTAAATATTGCTTCATCTTTCTTAAGCTTTTTGCCTTTGATCAATGCATCTACTTCTTCTTTAAATTCCATCAACTGCTTAGCAACGATGGCATTTAAAACGGTCATCGGGTTTGCACAGTTTGCAGTGGAACCTACAGCACGCAATTCAAATTTATTACCAGTAAAGGCAAATGGTGAGGTACGGTTACGGTCTGTGTTGTCCAGAATAACTTCCGGAATTTTTCCAACTACATTTAATTTAAGATCGGTCTTTTCCTCTGGGCTTAGTTTGCCGTCGGTAACTTTTTCTAGTTCGTCAAGAACTTTAGTCAATTGGGAGCCGATGAATACAGAGATAATCGCAGGTGGTGCTTCATTTGCACCTAGACGGTGATCGTTAGATGCACTTGCGATGGTGGCTCTCAATAATTCTTCATGATCGTGAACCGCCTTTATCGTATTAATAAAGAAAGTCAGGAATTGAAGGTTCTTCATAGGTGTGCTACCTGGACTTAATAGATTAACACCTGTGTTTGTAGATAAGGACCAGTTATTATGTTTTCCACTTCCATTAATACCTGCAAATGGCTTCTCGTGGAACAATACTTTAAAGTGGTGTCTAGATGCAACCTTGCGCATCACGTCCATCAACAAACTATTGTGGTCTACTGCTAGATTAGCTTCTTCAAAAATAGGAGCCAATTCAAACTGATTCGGCGCTACCTCGTTATGTCTTGTTTTTACTGGAATACCTAAAAGCATGCATTCGGTCTCCATATCTCGCATAAAATTCAATACCCTTGATGGAATTGCACCAAAGTAATGGTCGTCGAGCTGTTGTCCTTTCGCGGAAGCGTGACCCAGTAACGTACGTCCAGAAAGGTCTAAATCAGGTCTGGAGGAAGCCAAGGCACTATCGATCAAGAAATATTCTTGTTCCCATCCTAATGTTGCGATGGTTTTATTAACGTTTTTATCAAAATATTTACAGACAGCGGTAGCTGCTTGATCTATCGATTGTAGCGATCTCAATAAAGGCGTTTTATAATCTAATGCCTCACCTGTATAAGCTACAAATACCGTAGGAATACACAATGTTGTTCCCATGATAAATGCTGGAGATGTTGGATCCCAAGCAGTATACCCACGTGCTTCAAAGGTATTTCTAATCCCACCGTTAGGGAAGGAGGAGGCATCTGGTTCTTGTTGTACTAGTTGTCCTCCACCAAATTTTTCCATCACCTCACCATCGGGTTCCAATTCAAAAAATGCATCATGCTTCTCTGCAGTAGAACCAGTTAAAGGTTGGAACCAGTGTGTGTAGTGTGTTGCTCCATTTTGAATGGACCATTCCTTCATTCCTGTAGAGATGTGATCTGCAATTTCACGGTCGATTTTAGCACCATTCTCCATGGCTGCCATCACGCTTTTATAAGCTTGCTTTGTCAAATGTTGACGCATTGCAGCTTTATTGAATACGTGCTTACCAAATATTTCACTTCGTCTCGCAGGTTCTTTGACGACAACGGGTTGACGATTAAGTGTTTCTTTAATTGCTTGAAATCTAAGTGTGGACATGGGTATATTTTAAATTGATGCTGCAAAAATATTAAAATAATGGTATGACCCTGCAATTAATAAGGGTTAATCATAAAAAATTAAGATTTAATTTTAAACTACCCTATAATTTATAGGGTGCTAAAAGCAAAGTATAGGAATAATCCGTAGGAAATGAGTAGAAACAACCCCTTAAACCTAGAAATAATATATTTCTTAGGTAAATAGGCTAACGGCAGCAGAATTAATGCAAAACCTACCATCCACCATATGTCGTTATTAAGAAGTCGTAAATTATCTCCATCCAGGTAAATAGGCTCAATTAAGGCGGTGATACCTAAAACAGAGCCTAAATTAAATATATTACTACCCACTAGATTTCCTAAGGATATGGCTTTTTCCTTCTTTAGTGCAGCAATGACGGATGCGGCCAATTCTGGAACGCTGGTCCCTACAGCCACCATAGATACGGCGATCACACTTTCAGGAATAGCTAATTGTGTTGCGATTTGAACCGCACCTTTGACCAGCCATTCTGATCCCAGCCATAAAGCGATGCCTCCTAAAATTAGAAAAACGATGATTTTCCACCAGGGACTAGAGGTGCCATCCTCGTTCACATCAATATCGACGGTTACCGCTGCAGGCTCTTTGCGAGCTTTACGTATAAGGGCTGCTAGGAATACCGCAAGTAGAGCTAGCAATAACAAGCCTTCCCATCTTAAAAGATCGTTACCCCATTTCAATAAGCCGTAACCTAGAAAACTAAAAAAGACCATCCATGGCCAGTTGAATTTAAAAAAGTCTTTTTCCATGCCTAGTGGAGCAATCAATGCTGTAACGCCTAGTACGATTCCAATATTAGCAATGTTTGACCCCACGACATTTCCTACCGCAAGACCAGAAAACCCAGAAAGAGCCCCTTGAATACTTACGATGAGCTCAGGAGCGCTAGTGGCAAAAGAAACCACAGTAAGCCCGATGATCATCCTAGAAAGATTCAGCTTTAGAGAAAGCCCCACTGAGGAACGAACTAAAAACTCACCTCCAGCCACTAATAAAATAAACCCTAATAAAAGATATAAAATACTCATTTAGTAATCTCTAACGTCAGTCATTATAAAATCCTCAAGCTTCTCATCACCATCAGTATGTAATACACTTACATCGCCAGTAGTTTCAAGTACTACGGCACGAACTTCGCTTAACCGTATGACATTGGCTTCCCGTAATTTGCCTCTCAATTCATCTTTGGTAACCTTAGTTTTTTCTAGATTTTCTTCTAAGATTTTTCCATCCCGCATTAACAAAATAGGGGAATTGTCCATTAAATTTTGTCCGGTGTCGCTTTTGAACATCAGTACGGTTACAAGATAATTAATAAGGTATAGTAAGCCAATTAGCAATGCTCCTACAAATAAGGAAGGTGAGCTGGTCGCGGCACTCATGGCGAGTAAGTTACCAATCGCAACCGTGTTTAGAAAGTCAAATCCAGTCATTTTACTGAAGCTCTTTAAACCGAAAACCCGAGTATAGAGGATAATCAAAATGTACAGTACGACCGTGCCCACCAGTACTTCTGGCATGATCTCAATTTTATCTGTAAAGTGTTTCCAGTTGATTTCCATAATAGTTTTGATTCGTTATGAGGTTAGTTTCGCTTTCGCGAAAGCGGACTTTTTAAAAGCTTTTCCTGCAATATAGAGTTTTGTTTGAGGGTTCCTTACCTTACAAATACATCAGAAACCTGTTTTCAATTCTATAGCTATATCATATTGTAGGGGAGATTTACATAAAGGACGGTATATATTGTCCTTGCCTATCTCCTTGAGCTCCATGACGACTAGATTCCGGTTGTCTTGTAATTCTTGAAAGGTGTTGTCCACAAACTGAGCAGAGGATATATCGTCCTGATAGTAGCGCAAGCGATCCTTGCCTTTTGACTCACTTTCAGTCGCTAGCATTTCTTCTTCATTAGACAATTGGTAGCTCACTTTGTAAGGGTGTTTTTCTTTTTTCTTTTTTGATTTACTGTGCATGGCAAAAACAGCATTGACCTCGGTAGCTCCTGGTGTTAAACTCTTTTTGCTATTGGTACTGGATAAAAGTATCAGAGAAGATAGTGCCAACAAAAATGTGGTGCAGCGTAACTGTATCATAAGTTTTCTTTTATTTTGTGGACAATCTTCCTCAAAAATAACTCAAACCTAACCTGCTAAACAGGATCAGACTCGTATTTTTACCCAAATTTTAAGATCCATATTATGAAGTTTTTTATTGATACCGCAAATCTGGAACAGATTGCAGATGCTCAAGATCTAGGCGTACTGGATGGAGTGACTACCAACCCAAGTCTTATGGCTAAAGAAGGTATTACGGGACAAGATAATATCATCAACCACTATAAGAAAATTTGTGAAATTGTTGACGGCGATGTGAGTGCCGAGGTAATTTCAACAGATTTTGACGGTATGGTGCGCGAGGGAGAAGCTCTTGCAAAACTTCACAAACAGATAGTTGTTAAAATTCCTATGATCAAAGATGGTGTAAAAGCGATCAAGTATTTTTCTGATAAAGGAATAAAAACCAATTGTACTCTCGTTTTTAGTGCTGGACAAGCCTTGCTTGCTGCTAAAGCTGGTGCAACTTATGTTTCTCCATTTATCGGGAGATTAGACGATATAAGTACAGACGGGCTGAACCTCATTGCAGAGATCCGTTTGATATATGACAATTATGGATTTGAAACAGAGATCTTAGCAGCGTCGGTACGTCATACCATGCATATTTTAGAATGCGCTAAACTAGGAGCTGATGTAATGACTGGACCATTATCTTCTATTGAAGGTTTGTTAAAACACCCATTGACAGATATAGGACTGGCTAAGTTCCTTGAGGATTATAAAAAAGGAAACTCCTAAGGTCACTTTATTTCATAAACTAAAAGCCCGAGATTCGAAGGAATCTCGGGCTTTTTTATATGCTTTTGAAATGTCACCTATTTATATATCCCAGTAAGGTAGATTCTATCTTATAATAAAATAGATTGATATTAGGATCTATTATGGTCAACTTGCGATCCACTACCATGCTGCGGTTGCTGTTGCGCAGTGCTAATTGTCTATTGATTGCTGACTTATCGTAAAGTTGGTATTCTCTAGAGTTTCTAAAGTCATTGTTAGCTATGATATCTTGCCACTGGTCAAAATCCAACTGGTCGATGTTAATTCCTATAAATTCAATTTCTGGATACTTTAATTGTAAGTCCTTTACTTGATCATGAATGCTCAAGGCATAATCCTTGTCTTGAATCGACCAATAATACAATACGGTTAATTTTTTTACCTGTTTACTAAGGCTTGTGCGCTCATTATCCATGTTCCGCAAGTCAAAATCAGGTAACTCATTCCCTGGATCCAGGCTTATATAAGTTGCCGCCATTTGGGCAATCTCTTCATTGATTTTTTCGTCTGTAGAAATGGCAAGAAAATCCTTAACCAGCAAATTAATCTCTTCGGCATTTTTACGGCCGCGTATGAAATTACGTATTTCACCTGCTACAAAAACGTTTTGAAGCTGGTCATTCTCAAATAAGCTGTCTATCACTTTAAGACGTTCTTTATTGTATATGTAATTGTTTAGGTCAATATCTTTTGAAGACCTTTTTGACAGGTTGCGATAAGCTAAATTAGAAGCTAGGGCATTGACATATGGTCGGTACGCAAAGTTGTTAAGAAGCTTAGGTAAATCGATCTCTACCCTATTTCTATGCGCAAAAAATTCCTCTGGGACGTTGACATCTTTGTCTATATAGATGTTACTGTCGTGAATGATAGGGTAGCGTTCAAGCTCATAATAGCTGTTGAGCTTGATGATAAACTCTGCAAACTCAACAAACCTAGGGTTGAAAACATATTTTTTACTTGCTTCCTTGAGCTTTGCCAGTCGTTCTTCTTTGACTTTATGAACGTTGTCGTAAAATACACGCGGTGATTTATTCTCAAACTTCAACATGTCCATATTTGAATCCTCAATTTGTGAGAATAGATTGATCAAAAAAGTATTCTCTCGATCATGTGTCCCAGTAAAAGCTATAGTTTCGTCAAAAGCTCTTGTGTTAGCTCTGATACTTAAGCTATCTCCTTGATCAAGAAAAACCCATTGGGACTCTCCTGGATAGAATATGGTATAAAGGCCAGAATCTAACTTGTCAAATGTTTTTCTAAAAATCCCTTCTTCATCCAGCTGTAAAGTGTCATGCACATTGTCATAATTAGTTAAAACGACATAGGAATATTTTGGGTTTACAATCTTACCGCTCACACTAGTAATGGTAGGCTTGTCTTCTTCACAGGATAATAGAGAGGCAAACAGGAGCATTCCTATAATGTAATAATATGCTTTTGAAGTTCGCTTTCGCGAAAGCGTAAAAATTTCAATCATGATGGCACTTGTGGGTAGGTTACAAAAAAAACGGATCTCACCCAGTCAACGAGTTAATGGGCTGTTAAAAAGGGGGTTGTTCGTTTGTGTGAAAACCCTTTATTAATCGTATTTTTGCAGCCTTAAAAATCAAATTATGCTTACGGTTTCTAATCTTTCAGTTCAATTCGGTAAACGCGTCTTATTTGACGAGGTCAATGCCAAATTTGGCGGGAGTAATTGCTATGGAATCATCGGTGCTAACGGTGCAGGAAAGTCTACCTTTCTTAAAATTATGACTGGTAAGATGGAGCCTACCAGCGGTCATGTGCATCTAGAGGCAGGAAAACGCATGAGTGTTCTAGAACAAGATCACAACGCGCATGATAAGGATACGGTGCTGGAAACCGTTCTTAAAGGAAACAAGCCTCTACATAAATTGAAATCTGAAATCGATGCATTGTATGCCGATTATACTGATGAGAATGCAGAGAAGATAGGAGAGTTACAAGTGCTGTTTGAAGAAATGGACGGCTGGAATGCAGATAGTGCTGCGGCATCTTTACTTTCTAATCTTGGGATAGGCGAGGAGTACCATTACACTCTAATGGAGGACATGGATAATAAACTGAAGGTGCGTGTGCTTTTAGCCCAGGCATTATTCGGTAATCCAGATGTCTTGATCATGGATGAGCCTACTAATGATCTGGATTATGAGACGATTAACTGGTTAGAGAATTTCTTAGCTAACTATGAAAATACAGTGATTGTAGTGTCGCATGACCGTCACTTTCTAGATGCGGTTTGTACTAATATTGCAGATATCGATTTCGGTAAAGTAAATCAGTACAGTGGTAATTATACCTTCTGGTACGAATCTTCCCAGCTCGCTGCAAGGCAACGCCAACAAGCTAACAAGAAAGCAGAGGAAAAGAAAAAAGAATTACAAGAGTTCATTGCAAGATTCAGCGCAAACGTAGCCAAATCAAAGCAAGCGACTTCGCGTAAAAAGATGATCGAGAAATTAGATATTTCAGAGATTAAACCATCTTCCAGACGCTATCCTGCCATCATTTTTGATCGCGATAGAGAAGCGGGAGATCAAATTCTTAATGTAGAAAAACTAACAGGATCGGTGGACGGTGAAGTTTTGTTCAAAGACATTAATTTGAACGTTGCCAAAGGCGATAAAATCATCCTTTATTCTAAAGACAGCCGTGCGACCTCGTTGTTCTACGATATCATCAATGGCAAGACTAAAGCTGATTCTGGCGAATTTCAGTGGGGAGTTACTACCACGCAAAGTTATTTACCAGTAGACAATTCAGAATATTTTGATACTGATATGAATCTGGTAGATTGGCTGCGTCAATATGCGCAGACAGAAGAAGAACGTGAAGAGGTATTTCTACGTGGATTTTTAGGGAAAATGATTTTCTCTGGAGAAGAAGCCTTGAAAAGCGCCCGTGTCCTTTCAGGAGGTGAAAAAGTACGCTGCATGCTTTCCAGAATGATGATGAAGCGTGCCAATGTATTGATGGTAGATGAACCTACCAACCACCTAGACCTAGAATCCATTCAAGCATTCAACAATAGTTTGAAAAACTTTAAAGGCACCGTGTTGTTGACCACACACGATCATGAGTTTGCACAAACTGTGGGTAATCGAGTAGTAGAATTGACGCCTAATGGAGTAATTGACCGCTATAGCACATTTGAAGATTACATGGACGATAAGAAAATTAAAGAGTTGCGACAAAAAATGTACAACTCATAGATGTTCTAGCTGTCCATCTTTAATAGATAGGCATCATCTTTGCGCTAGTTCCCGTGAATTGTAATTAACTTTGTTGAAGAGTATCCATTATGGGAATTTTATCACGTCGCAAAAATAAAAAATACTCCTACGAGCCACGCTATTACCAGAATAAGGACAAGGATGGCAATCCATTTGAGATCAAACATAAATTTGATGATCAACGTTCCACCATTCATAACCATGGTTTAAAGGGCAAGTTTCACAATGCCCTACGTGACTACAAGGAAGGCACAGATCGCATCGCGAGAAATCGCATTTATATCATTGCGGCGATCCTGATCTTACTTTTTCTATGGCTCATCGATTTTGACCTATCCATCTTTAGCATTTAATTGACTTCATGTCAGACATCATTCGTTTATTACCAGATCATGTAGCAAACCAGATTGCGGCCGGTGAGGTTGTCCAAAGACCAGCTAGTGTGGTTAAAGAATTGATGGAAAATGCGATTGACGCTTCCGCGAAAGCGATTACCCTCATCATTAAGGATGCTGGTAAAACATTAGTCCAGGTCATCGACGACGGTAAAGGAATGAGCACCACTGATGCCCGAATGGCATTTGAACGTCACGCCACTTCTAAGATTTCCACTGCACAAGATTTATTCAATTTGGCCACCAAAGGTTTTAGAGGAGAAGCCTTAGCCTCTGTAGCTGCAATCGCGCATGTGAGTGTCAAAACCAGACGGGAAAATGACGATCTAGGCACCCAGATCGACATTGAAGGTAGTAAAGTGACATCTCAAGAACCTGTAGTAACTCCTGTCGGAACCATGATCAGCGTTCGTAATTTATTTTACAACGTTCCTGCTCGTAGAAAATTCTTGAAATCTGACAGCGTGGAGCTGCGCAATATTACCAACGAGTTCCATCGCGTTGCGATGGCGCATCCACAGATTGCTTTTCGCTTTGTGAACAATGACAGCGAGCTGTTCAATCTGCCGGCCAGCACCTACAGGCATCGCATTGTCAATATCATGGGTTCCCGAGTCGACGATAAGCTGGTGCCCATAAAAGAACAAACAGAACTGGTCAATATTCAAGGCTATGTAGGTAAGCCTGAATTTGCACGTAAAACTAAGGGGCTGCAATATTTTTTTGTCAATGATAGATTCATCAAACATTCCTATCTGCACCATGCAGTAGTGAGTGCTTTTGAAGGCTTATTGCCAGATAAAGCAAACCCCAGTTATTTTTTATATCTAGACGTTCCACCAGATAGTGTAGATATCAATATTCACCCTACCAAGACGGAAGTCAAATTTGAGGACGAACACAGTTTATACGCTATTGTTCGTGCCAGTGTTAAGCATGCTTTGGGACAATTCAGTATTGACGCCATAGATTTTCAAAAAGATACGGAACTCGACTTGCCTTATGAGACGATCAAAAATGGAGCACAAGCACCCAGAATTGAAGTAGACCCTGATTTCAATCCTTTTCAGCCTTCGGGTTCTTCCCACAGTCAAAAAACCAATTCACATTACCACCCTAAACCAGCGGGCAATTGGGACGCACTGTATGCAGGATTAGAAGAAAAATCAACGTTAACTGATGAAGGTTCATTAGAGCCAGCATCAGAAACGCTGTTTTCAAGTACGGAATCTACCACCACTAATATTTTTCAGCTACAGCGCAAGTACATTATCAGCACCTTGCAAAGTGGCTTGCTAGTCATCAATCAAAACAGGGCGCATGAGCGCGTTTTGTACGAGCAATTGCTGCGACAACTAACCGTGCAAAACGGCGTGAGTCAACAGCTTTTATTTCCTATACAATGGGAACGTCCCATAGAAGAGGTACAGATTTTATCCCAGCTGCAACAAGAGTTAGAAAGCGTAGGTTTTCTATTTAAAAATATAGGACAAAATATTGTCGAGATTGAAGGTTTGCCACTAGATTTAAAATCAGCTGATGTGGAAAGCCTTTTAGATTCTATCATCAAATTCCAACAAGAGGAATTGCCAGACGCAAATTTTTCTCATGTGGATCGATTGGCTTCCCGTATGGCTACCAGCATGGCGTTAAAAACTGGTGATGCGCTCAATGCACAGCAAATGCAACAATTGATTGACGAATTGTTTGCCTGCAAAGAGCCAGAATTGACAGCCCAAGGCAAGAAAGTTTTTACAACTATTACAGGAGAACACCTGAACGCAAAATTTAATTAATACATGTTTGATAACATTTCACCAGTAGTAAAGAATTTGCTCATTTTAAATGTAGTCGTCTTTATAGGTGCTGGTTTTATAGCCCCAGAACTCTCTGATGATTTAACCTTGTGGTATTATCAAAATCCTAAATTTCAGGTTTGGCAAATCGTGACCCACATGTTTATGCATGGCAGTATCATGCATATTGTATTCAATATGTACGCTTTGCTCATCTTTGGTCCACCGCTGGAGCGATGGATGGGAACTAACAAGTTCATTTTTTTCTACTTTGCCTCTGGAATCGGTGCTTATTTATTGACAACAGTTATTGATTTTATAGAATATCAAAGTATTGTAAGTGAGTTGGCTGGTCAAGGTTATGGAGCACAGGAAATAACAGAGATCATTTTCACTCCTAATCGCGGCACTAATTTATGGCAAGGAATGGTAGGCGCCAGCGGTTGTATCTTCGGTGTGTTAGCTGGTTTTGCTTACATGTATCCTAATATAAAACTACAGATCTTATTTATACCTTACCCCATTGCTGCAAAATGGCTGATAGGCGCTTATGTGTTGTATGAAACATTGAGTACATTCGGGATATTAAGTTTACAAGATAATGTAGGACATGCGGCGCATTTAGGCGGTGCCATCTTTGGATTTATTATGGTCTGGTACTGGAAGCGCAATGATATGGACAGTTATAGAATTGATTGATGGATTTTTTAGACAACCTTAAACTTAAATATGCCCAGCTCGACTTGAGTGGGAAATTGGTCGTATGGGTTAGTTTGACAACCCTTTTGTTTTGGTTGTTGGGCTATTTATACAACCCTATCACAGACTGGTTTGGTATACCAGCGGGATTTGTGCCTGCGGTGTTACAACCTTGGTCTTGGTTTACCTATGGATTTTTACATGGTGGTATTTTCCACTTGTTTTTCAATATGCTGGTGCTCTATTTTACTGGCCAGATGATGCTCAATCTCTTCAGCGGGCGACAATTTTTGACCTTGTTTTTCACAGGTATTCTTGCCGGTGGTTTTGCGTTCACACTGGCAAGTGGTCTATTTACTGACTTTTTTGAAAACACCTTGCTGGTAGGGGCAAGCGCGGGAGTTTACGCCACTTTATTTTTCATCTGTTCGTATATGCCAGACACGCCAGTACGATTGTTTTTTGTGCTAAATGTCAAGCTTAAATATCTCGCTTTCGCACTGATTGCGTTGGATGTTTTTGCCATTGTGACGAATACCAATGCTGGAGGTAGTGTAGCTCACCTTGCTGGAGCAGCTTTAGGATATTATGCGGCAACTCGCATGAAAGAAGGTATAGATGTATTAGAAGGGTTCGCGGTTGTAGGCGATTCTATAGTAAGCTTTTTCAAATCCAGTGCTAAGAAAGCACCGCGCAGGGGAAAGATGAAAACAGTCTATAAGAACCAGAGTAAAACTAGCCAAACCAAGCCTTCTTCCAACCATCAACAGCGCATCGATGGCATTTTGGATAAAATATCAGAGAGTGGTTATGAGAGTTTAAGCCGCGATGAAAAGGACTTTCTTTTCAAGGCTGGTAAGGAATAGAGTGCCGGTGGTAATTTCGCTTTCGCGAAAGCGAACTTCACAAAAATCACTTCTAGAATCTAGTAGGATCTTCCTCACCCGTGTCATAAAAACTAGGCAATTGCCAGCTGAACATCACCGCAAAAAAGCGAATGAGGATCACGGTAAATCCAGCTATGAAAAACCTGAAGTTTTCTAATACGCCTATTTTGATCATTAAAAAATAGACAACGCCACCGGCAAGACAAGCGGTAGCATAAATATTTTTTCTGAAAATCACAGGAATCTCGTTCACTAATATATCACGTATCACACCTCCAAAACAAGCGGTCACACAACCCAAGGTGATGCAAATCACGGGATGCAATCCGGCTTGAAGTCCCATTTCAAGGCCTACCACAGTATAAAGACCTATTCCTATAGTGTCAAATAAAAACAAGGTTTTACGTAATTTTAAAAGCCACTTTCTAAAAATGAAGGTAACCACAACACATATGAGAATGGTGTAAACTAAATTCATATTCAGCATCCAGGAAACTGGCTGTACGCCGATTAAAATATCACGCAAGGTACCACCGCCCGCAGCAGTTACAAATGCCATGATAATCACACCGAATGGATCCAAGCGTTTAGAAAAAGCAGCCAAAGCTCCTGATACTGCAAAGGCAACGGTACCCAGCAGGTCAATAAAATCAATTACATTCATCTAGTTGCCTTGTGTTAAGTAGGAATAATCCTTGAGTACGGTACGTATAAAAATACCGTCGCGTAAATCGCTGTTGAGCTGCAATAAACCTTCTACCTTTTGGCGCAATAGACGCAAGGTTTCATAATCACGGCTTTCACCAGCCAGGCGGTAAATCTCCTTAATCTCATTGATGTCTTTATCTGACAGCATATGAACGGTCAAAAATGTGGGTTCATAATCCTCCTTCACATCTTCAAGAATGGTGTGACTAATTTTTGTTTTTTTACGGGTGTCGATCACAATAGTATCAGACGCCATGTCGCCCAATCGCTGGTTTTTATCACTAAAAATAATGGATAATGTTCCAGGTCCTGGTAAGAACAACCAGATATCTACCAATCGCAATATCCAACTCACTAAATAGTCGCTCCAGGTTGCTGGAGAACCATCGATTTTGACCACTTTAGTTTGTACTATAAACTTTCCTGGGGTATGGCCATTAAATAAAATATTGAAGAACAGGGAGTAAAAAGCCACGGGTAGGAATAAGAGCTGGCTCAACCCAAAAGTGGTAAATCGATCCAGCAATTGGCCCAATCCATCTGTGATATAACCTATGATAATCAGATAGATAAATAAGATAAGAGCATCAATTAAAAATCCTACAATGCGGTAGCCTAGACTCGCCACTTTATAGTGGATATTGACATTCTGCGCCGTATTGATTAAGGTGTTTGACATGCGTTAATTAGTTTTTATCTTTAGCCAAAATTCACAGAATGCGCGAGGCGGCTTTTGTCAAACAAAATAAAGCAAAATGGATGGCATTTGAAAAGGCACTAGACGCTAATTCAAATATGAATGCAGATAGGCTCGCTGGTTTGTACATTCAACTGACAAACGATCTGTCCTTTGCGCAAACTTATTATCAGGACAGTAAAACGTTATTATACCTCAACTCCCTTGCCAGTCAGGCACACCAGAAGATTTACGTTAATAAAAAAGAAAAAGGAAATAAACTGTTCCGATTCTTTAAAACTGAATTTCCACTCTTTTTTGCCGACTATCAGAAAACCTTCCTCTACGCATTCCTCATTTTCATGGTAGCGGTTGGAATTGGAACCATCAGTAGCTTAAACGATGATTCCTTTGTGCGGTTAATTCTAGGAGATTCTTATGTAAATATGACCCTTGAAAATATTAGAGATGGAAACCCGACTGGAGTGTATCAGGAAGATGGAGCGCTGGGAATGTTTCTGGCTATTACCATCAATAATATACGAGTAGGGATGATCTGTTTTGCCTTTGGACTATTGACTTCTATAGGTACGAGTTATATCTTGTTTTCAAACGGTATTATGGTAGGAGCTTTTTTCTCCATGTTTGCGATGGAGAATGTAGCGCTGGAATCCTGGAGTGTCATTATGCTGCACGGGACCATTGAATTAAGTGTAATAGTTATTTGTGGTGCGGCAGGAATGGTGATGGGTAATGCCATTCTATTTCCTGGTACTTATTCAAGGCGGGTTTCTTTTGTAAAAGGAGCTAAAGCAGGAATCAAAATCGTCCTGAGCACCGTACCTTTATTCATCATTGCTGGTGCAATAGAAGGGTTTGTAACTAGATACGCTTTTATGCCAGCTATCCTCAAATACACCATACTGGTCATAAGCGCTAGCATCATTATAGGATATTACGTCATCTATCCTCAATACCTTAAAAGACAGCATGAGCAATTACGTAGAGCCTAGGTTAAGAAGGGATTTCGGTGGGATCATCACGGCCTTTTTTAATTTTTTAAAGGCCAATATCAAAGGGATTATCAACGTCTTTATAGGTTACAATGGAATGTTTTTTATTCTTTTTCTCATAAGCGTTTACTTCTTAATTACTGGGTTTGTAGAGTTTTTAATCTTGCAAAACTCTGTAGTTTATGGCGGTAATGTAAGTACAGATTCAGCTGCGATTACTATGGCAATAGCTACTATTTTTCTATTTCTAATCATCTTCATTGCAACCATCTTTAATTTTTCTCTATGTTCTAATTACTTGTCTATATATGAGAAGGGGAAGAAAAATAACATCCCTAAAAGAGAGGTTTGGATTAAAACAAAACAAAATATTTTAGGTGTAATTTTATTTTCACTTTTAGCAGTAGGAATCTATGTTATCTATGGAATAGGATATTTTATCTTGAATCTGATTTTAGTTTATATCCCTTTATTACCTTTTATAATTAGTATAGTGTTAGGAGGAGCATTGAATTCTTGGATTGGAATGGCGTTAATGTCATATATACACAATGAAAGCAAGAATATTTTAGAAGCATTTGGTGAATCATGGCAACTCCTATTCAGCGGTTTCTGGAAAGCCGTTGGAGTGAATGTTGTGCTGGGTACCTTAATTCAAATCTGTATATTTTCCCTGCAAATCGTTCCTGGAATCATCTTCGGTGTGATTGCATTTCACGCGATAGAAGATTCGGGTAGCTTTACAGACAGCACCATCAGTCATATACTTGTGATCGTATTCTTGACGCTATTTTGCATCATGTTTATGTTCATACAGCTGCTATCACAAATCATCAACGCCTTTCTATACTTTAACCTACACGAGTTCAAAAACAACGAGTACCTGCGCAGTCGCATCACTCAAATAGGCAGCATAGAATGAGGCATTTTGTTGTTATTATGATGTTGTTAAGTTTCGCTTTCGCGAAAGCGCAATCCCTACAAGACCTCGTTCCTAAAATAGAGCAGCGTCCTAGACAAATCACGGACACGCTTGATCGAGACTACGATGACCGAAGTATTCAAAGCAGACAATTTCCAGAAAATCTTAGGGAGAACTACACCGGCGAGGATTTTAACTATGAAGAAACGACCGAAGAAGTCAATAACATATTTGGTGACTTTTTTGAATGGTTGTTTAGACAGTTGGGAAGGCTGTTTGGAATCGATATTAGTCCGTTTTGGGGTACCGTCATCAAATGGGTGATCTATGCCTTGTTTGGAGCGGTTGCGATTTACTTTTTGGTCAAGCTATTGTCTAACGAGAAAATTTCAGGAATCCGAGCACGAGGCGCTAAGCGCGGCAACGAGATTAAAATGGATGAAACACATATCGAGGAAATCGATTTGAGCCAATTTATCAAAGATGCGATTACCAATGGAAACTATAGAAATGCAGTGCGGTACTTATACCTCAACTCTCTCAAGAAATTAAGTGCAAGTGGGAAAATCGATTGGGATTTTCAAAAAACCAATGGTGATTATTATAGAGAATTAAAGGACAGTGCGCTAAAAGATCAATTTAAAAAAGTTTCCTATCTGTACGATTACATCTGGTATGGAGAATTCCCTATTGATGAAGTTGCTTTTAAAAAGGCACAAACCGAGTTTGATCGACTCAATAAACAAGCAGCCTAGTGGATAAAAGATCAAAAATCATACTCTACGCTTTAGGCGCCATTTTGGTAAGTCTGTTTGTTGTTGAGAGCAATAGGCCACAGCCCATCAACTGGAGCCCCAGCTACACTAGTGGAGACAAGGTGCCTTTAGGTGCTTATGTGTTGTTTGATAACCTTCCAGAACTATTTAAGGAATCTACCGTTTCCAGTGTCAATGAAGTTCCTGTGGACTTCCTAAGAGCGCATCAAAAGGAAACAGACGCCAGTTATATTTTTTTGAATGATTACCTGGTTTTTGATCAAACCGAGACGGATTATTTAATGGAATTCGTGGCACGTGGAAACAAAGTTTTTATAGCCGTGAGCAATGCGGTAGGGCCACTAGCAGACACCTTAAAATTAGAGGTGAGTTCTAATAGTTACTACGCTGGCGGTTCTGAAGATACCATCCGTACCCGATTGGTAAACCCATCTTTTGACGATCGCAGTTATGTGTACCATAGGGAAGGAACTTATCGATATTTTGAGGCGTATGATACTTTGCGAACTAAGGTGCTGGGCGAGGTGCTGGCCTTCAATCCTGACTCTGGATATTTAGAATCTCTATTTGAAAACGAGGACGAGCAAATAGAAGAAGCTGCCGAAATAAGTGATGATATCGAAGATGAAGAAGATTTTGAAACGATCAAATTGAGGGAGCTGAAAACTCGCAAAACTCCGCAAGTTAATTTTGTAGAAATCAAGGTAGGCGATGGGGCTTTCTATTACAATCTCAATCCCATTGCTTACAGTAATTATTATTTATTAAATGGTAAGGAAGCCTTTGCGGCAGAATCACTTTCTTATTTAAATAGCGGTCCTGTTTTCTTTGATGATTATGGAAAGTCGGGTAGGAAGGTGGTAAGCTCTTCCATTCGGTTTATATTATCTCAATCATCTTTGAGATGGGCGTATTATATTGCAATAGCTGGGGTCTTGTTGTACATGCTTTTTGTAAGCAAACGCGAGCAACGCATTGTACCTGTGGTAAACCCGTTAGAAAATGCCACTGTAGAATTTACGAGAACCATTGGGAATCTGTACTATCAAAGTGGCGATTTTACCAGTATTGTAGAAAAGAAAATCACTTTTTTTCTAGAACGCATCCGCAGTTCTTTATACCTGAACACGGATAAACTAGATGGAATTTTTATCAAAAGACTGTCGGCTAAGTCAGGAAAATCTCTTGATCAGACCAGAGACATTATAGAATACATTAATACATTGAGGGCTAAACCCCTACACAACGAATACGAATTAAAGCAACTCAATAAGCGCATTGAAGCTTTTTTTAAAGAAAAAAAATAGATGGAAGAAAATCAAAATATCAATCCAGAAGATCATAACAACAATCTTCCAGAGCCTGCTCAAAAACAACACGTTCATGAAGCGAACTCCTCTAATCATATGGAAGAGGATGTCACCCCAGACTCCACTAATAACCTGGCTTCAACACCAGATGAGTCTAGTGATCTGAAATTTAGCAATAGAGTAGATCTATCTGATCTGTCAGAAGCTGTAGAAAAGGTAAAGAACGAGCTGCGCAAAGTCATTGTAGGTCAAGAAGAGATGATGGACCTTTTGATTGTTTCTATTCTTGCAAATGGTCACTCGTTGATTGAAGGAGTTCCTGGGGTAGCCAAGACGGTGACTGCTAAATTACTTGCTAAAACCATGCAGGTCGGTTTTTCTAGAATTCAGTTTACTCCAGACTTGATGCCAAGCGACATTCTAGGAACCTCTGTATTTTCTATGAAGAACAATGAATTTGAGTTCAAAAATGGACCGATTTTTTCAAATATCATTTTGATTGATGAGATCAATAGAGCTCCAGCAAAAACACAAGCGGCTCTTTTTGAAGCGATGGCAGAGCGTCAGGTGACTATTGATGGTAAAGAATATACGATGGAACGACCGTTCTTAGTATTTGCTACTCAAAATCCAATAGAGCAAGAAGGAACCTACCGACTGCCAGAGGCACAACTAGATCGTTTTCTATTTAAAATCAATGTGTCGTACCCTAACCTTGAAGAGGAAATTAAAATATTAGAAGGTAATCACCACCGTAAAAATGCAGTTCCAGAATCCTTGATTGAAGGCATTATGACGGCAGAGCAAATTGTGAGGCATCAGGAAACAGTTCGCGGCATTGTGGTAGAAGATAATTTGATCAAATACATTGCAGAGATTGTTTTGAATACGCGAGACAATGCTAACCTTTATTTAGGAGCGTCGCCTAGGGCATCTATTGCGATCATGAACGGCTCTAAAGCCTATGCAGCCATAATGGGTAGAGACTTTGTCACTCCAGATGATGTGAAGTACATAGCAAAGGCTGTTATGAGACACCGCATTATACTGACCCCAGAACGCGAGATGGAAGGCTTTACAGCAGATCGTGCGGTAAACCAAATATTAGAGACCATCGAGATCCCTAGATAGTGAAGAAAATTTTTAAAGCTACATTCCTTACGAAAAGGTTCTTTCAAGTATTGATTGCCATCGTACTCTTATTCATTCTAGCCTTCTTTTTTGAACGCTTAGAAGACTATTTAGTGCTTGGTTTCTTCATTTTGATAGGACTGCTTGTGGTGGATTTGTTCCTATTGTATTTGCCTAAATCTGGAGTCATGGGCAGTCGAGTGTTGCCTGATAAATTTTCTAATGGGGATGAAAACCCTGTTGAGATTCGCTTAAGAAACAATTACTCGTTTAAGGCATCTTATCGCATCATTGATGAGCTACCCGTGCAGTTTCAGAAAAGAGATTTTAAAATTGAGACTACACCAGAAAAGGGTAAAGCCCATACATTAACGTACACCGCTCGACCTGTGGAACGTGGTGAGTTTCATTTTGGTTCTTTGAATGTTTTTGTTAAATCTGGAATAGGTTTGGTGTGGCGTAAGTATATTTTTGACCATAATGCAATGGTGCCTAATTATCCCTCTTTTCTTCAAATGAGGAAATATGAACTGATGGCTTTTACGAATAAGCTCAAGGATTATGGGATGAAGAAAATCCGTAGGATAGGCCATACCATGGAATTTGAGCAAATTAAAGATTATACACTTGGTGATGATGTGCGGAATATCAACTGGAAAGCTACTGCCAAGCGTAATCAGTTAATGATCAACCAATTTCAGGATGAGAAGTCACAGCCGGTGTATTCTGTAATTGATAAAGGGCGAGTGATGAAAATGCCTTTTGAAGGGTTGAAACTGGTGGATTATGCCATAAACGCAACTCTAGTCATTTCAAATATTGCCTTGAAAAAAGGAGATAAAGCGGGTATGTTCAGTTTTTCGAGTAAAGTGGATAATCAAGTGATGGCGCAAAAACGGTCGTCACAAATGAATCTTATCTTAGAAACGCTATACAATCTGGAAACCGACTTTCGCGAAAGCGATTTCTCTAGACTTTATATAGACATCAAGCGCAAAATAACACAACGCAGTCTTTTATTGCTGTACACTAATTTTGAAACACTGGACGCATTGCACAGGCAATTGCCCTATTTACAAGCTATTGCTAAAAATCATTTATTAGTTGTGGTATTTTTTGAAAATACCGAGTTGTCCCAGATGCTAGAGGAACCTGTTGAGAATACACAGGATATTTTCACTAAAACTATTGCTGAAAAGTTCGCTTATGAAAAAAAGCTCATCGTTAATGAGCTTAATAAATTTGGAATACAAACGATTTTGACTAAGCCTCAAGAGCTTACGGTCAATACGATTAATAAGTATTTAGAGATAAAAGCTAGAGGGTTGCTCTAGTGAAAAGAACTAGTTAAGCGTATTCTAGACGCCTGCGAGTTTCCATGATTTCATGATACAACTTCTTAGCTTTAGAGTGAATCTCATTGGCCCTCTCGCGATTCCTCAAAGAGATTTCGAAAGATTTACGCATCAACTCGCTATACCTTCTTTCCTTTTTAATAAGTAGTCTTTCTTGTTCTGCTATTTGAATATCCGTCATTCCAGCCTTCTTCTTTCTGTAAATTCTGCTGCAAAACTATTGAATACCATGTAAACAAGCTTTTAAGGCCGTCCTAAGGTTTGTTAGAGAAAAGTTAAAACCGATTCGCTATACACTTGCTAGTCTTGTAATGCGAATACCCTTTTTAGCAAATCTGTAGTTCTTGCATTAACTTGAGTTCTAATTTGCACCTCTTCTTTAGCAATCATCGTAAAAACTCCTTCTAAAGCCTTTTGAGTCACATAATCTCTCAAGTCTGGATTCACATCATTTAACAAGGGGATTCTATTGTAACGGGTGATTGCATCTTCCCAAAGCCGGGTAGCACCAACTTCTCCCAGATTTTTATCAATCACTGGGGAGAACTTATTGTAAAGTTCTTGCTGAGTTTTGGACTGCAAATAAGCCGTTGCGGCTCTTTGATCACCTAATAAAATATTTTTCGCATCATTAAAGGTGATGTCTTTTACTGCATCTACAAAAATGGGCAAAGCTTCCTTAGTCGCTTCTTCAGCGGCGCGGTTGAGTAGTTTTAAACCTTCATCAGCGACGCTGCCTAATCCTATTTTGCGCAAGCCGTTATCTACTTCCTGTAATTCTTGGGGTAGTAAAATCTTTACCGCTTCATTTCTAAAAAAGCCATCGGTTGCAGATAATTTGATAACTTCTTGGGAAACACCTTTATTTAGAGCTTGACGTAAGCCATTTCCTATATCTGCTTGAGATAATGCTCCGGTTTGAGGAAGTTGACTGGCTATGGATTGAAGCTCTGCACAAGAGCTCAATACTGAAACTGCAAATGCAAGAATGATAATTCTCTTCATGGAAAACGTATTTTGATAAAGGTAAACGGCTCAAGGTTCTGCCTGTCGTAATAAAACGGTAAAACTGAAACGTAAAAAACCCGTCAATCGACGGGCTTTAAAAAGACTATGGTTCTTCAATTATTGATCAATAGACCCCATTACTTTTTGTGCAAAAGCATTGGCAGCTTCAATACCACTCATACCTTGTTCTACATTATTATGAACTTCTATTGCACCACAAATGTTAGTGATCAATTCGCCTACCACATCCATTTCTTCATCAGTTACAGATCTGTGTTCCACAAAATGCTCTAACACCTCAAGAGTACTTTCTAGTTGCTCTTTGTTAGCTCCTTTCTGTAGGTGTCTAATTACTGGTAACTTCATGTACGAGGTCTTTTAGATTTTCAAATTTGTTAGTTTGTACTTGGTTCACAAACGCTCCATCCTTGAAGGTCGCAAACGTAGGCAGGTTGTCTACCGTTGCTAGTTTTCTTGATTCTGGATACTTTTCAGCATCTGCTAGAATAAAGATCATATCCTCGTTTTCTGAAGCTAGTTTCTTGAACTTAGGCTTCATCACGCGACAGTTTCCACACCAGCTCGCCATGTATTGAACCACTACTTTTTTATTTCCTGCTACGATTTCCTGCAGGTTGTCTTGTTCTAAAGTTTGCATTTTTTTAGTATTAAGTATTAGGTACAAAGTATTAAGACACTTTGCTTTTCAAATTAAACGGTATCAAGTACAACGACCTCGCTAAAAGTCTTTGTACTTAATACTTGGTACTTTGTACTAAAATTAGTTTTGAGACAAGTACGCTGCAGTTGCTAGGCGATCTGCTTTCATAGCGTCTTTTCCTTCTTCCCAGTTTGCTGGACATACCTCACCATTCTTTTGAACGTGTGCATACGCATCAATCATTCTCAAGAATTCATTCACATTACGTCCTACGGGCATGTGATTTACACCTTCATGGAATACAGTTCCTTCCTCATCGATCAAGTAAGTCGCACGGAAGCTTACGTTATCGCCTTTCAACAAATACCCTTCAAGGTCGTCGTTGTATTCTTCATCTGCATCTAGAATATCTAACATGGTAGATAGGTTTCTATTAGAGTCAGCAATTAGCGGATACGTGATTCCTTCAATACCACCGTTATCTTTTGGCGTGTTTAACCAGGCAAAGTGAACTTCTGCAGTGTCACAAGAAGCACCTATGACCATGGTGTTTCTCTTTTCAAATTCTTCTAGAGCTTCTTGAAAAGCGTGAAGTTCAGTTGGGCATACAAAAGTGAAATCTTTTGGGTACCAGAATAAAAGTACTTTCTTGTTGTTGTTTTTTGCTTCTTCCAGAACGTTGATTTGAAACGTGTCGCCCATTTCGTTCATTGCGTTTACGTTAAGATCTGGAAATTTTCTTCCTACTATAGCCATTATAAATTTATTTTTTAATTGGCTGCAAAAGTAGGTGTCGCTTTCGCGAAAGCGAACTCAATCTAATTTAATGAACATATGTGATAATAGAATAAAACAATAGTAAGACAGCTTCAAAATAAGAACTGATTATATCATTCTTCTTGAGGTTTGATCTCGTTCACATCTACATTTTTACTGGCGGCAAAGTTGAAGCCGCTTTCCCACCAGGCTAGCATTTTTTGCTTGTTGAAAATCAGTGAGTTTGTGGTTAAAACGGTAGGTGTATAGTAAATGTTTATGATCGCATTTTTATTACTAGCTACAAATTTACCTATGGCGATGTTCTGCTTCTCAATGCGGTCCATCATAAATCCATGGAGATTAGTTAGCAGTGAAAATGGATTTTTAGCAGGTAAATTATTCAATTGGGTGACTTCTGTCTCTAAAACGATGACATCAAGCGTGGTCGCGCCACGTTCAATAGCCTCTTTAATAGGTACCATACTCCCAAAACCACCGTCGGCATAATCGCACCCATTTTTATGTGCCACACTCATAAACGGAATGTAGTTACAAGAAATCCAGATCCAATCGCAAAAATCTTCATAGGAGAAATCGCGTATGGATTTGTACTGGGTCTCATGGGAGGAAAGGTTAGAAACCGTTACCAACACGTCCTTGTCTGACGCCTTTAGTTGTTCAAACTCCGCCACCGTAAGGGTTTTACCAATGAGCTTTCGCAGGTTTTTACTTTCCCCAAAGGTTTTTTTTCCTTTCAAAAAACGCCTCAACACATTCCAGTGGTTAATACTAATTTGCTGGTGGTTGAATTTGTCTGTTTTGATTAAAAAAGGAGAATCGTTGAAAATGGACTTTTGATTGACGTGTGTATATACATCTTTGATTTTTTCAATTTTTTGAAGCGCCAAGTGAGAAATGAGCAAGCTACCTGTAGATGTTCCTATATACAGGTCATAGTCGTGGTGAAGTTCCTGAATCAAATACTGCGCAACGCCGCCCGCAAAAGCGCCCTTGCTGCCACCACCAGAAATAACTAATGCTCTCATAGGTTAATCGTCGCTATAGGGTGAAAGAAGGGTTGAGCAATAAATTAATTTCATATAGGATGAATTGAAATAAGCGTATAACCAAAGATACCCGAAACTTAGTCAGTTTCAGGTATCTTGAATTTCTAGTTTTTTTTGGTACCTATTAGATCGCACTCACTCTCCAAAGCACGCCACTGTCATCGTCGTTCACTAACAAACTTCCGTCCTTGTGAACAGTAACTCCTACAGGTCTACCGTATACATCTTTATCAGAGCCTTTAGCAGTAAAGCCGGTCAAGAAGTCCATCGGCGGTTGTGGTTTTCCTGCAGCGTCAAACGGGATAAAAACTACTTTGTATCCGCTTAATGGTTTGCGGTTCCAGGAACCGTGTTGGCCTATAAACGCCCCATTTTTGTAAAGCTTTGGAAATTGGTTTGCAGTATAAAATGTAAAACCTAAAGATGCGGTGTGTGGTCCTAGCGGCACATCTGGAACGATGGCTTTGTCAACCAATTCTTGATGTGGGTCTTCACTCCATCGTGGATCTTTAATATCTCCATAATAGGAGTAAGGCCAGCCGTACCAGCCGCCTTTTTTAACGCTGGTAGCATAATCAGGAACTAAGTTATTTCCTAATTTATCTCTTTCATTAACTGCTGTCCAAAGTTCGCCAGTAACTGGATTCCAGTCCATTCCAACTGGATTTCTTAGTCCAGTAGCGTATTCTATTTCTCCGCTTCCATCAGGGTTGATTTCCAGAATGGTGGCACGACGCTTTTCATATTCCATACCGTTTTCTCCAACATTGGATCCAGAACCTACCGAAATGTAGATTTTAGATTGGTCAGCATTCGTAATCAAGTTTCGAGTCCAGTGATTGTTATAACCACCTGCAGGCAAATCTAAAATTTTAGTTCCTGAGCCGTTAAGTTGTTCCATTCCATTGGTATATGGATATTGGTACAAGCCGTCCGTGTTTGCTACATAAAAGGTATTCCCAATAATCAACATCCCAAACGGCTGATTTAATCCGCTAACGAATACGTTTTGATAATCGGCTTCACCGTCCTTATCCGTATCGCGTAGCAAGGTGATTTGGTTCGCGCTATTTCTGGTGTTGGATTCTATGACAAATACATCTCCATTATCGTGAACATAAGTCCATCTTGGATGTTTTAACGCTTTCGCGAAAGCGTTTACTTTAAAACCTTCAGGAGCTGTAGGCATGTTGCCATCTTGCCAACCTATCACATTACTCACCAAAACTTCTGATTCAGTCGCGTAAGGCGCTGGTAAAGTAATTTCACCTATAGCGGTAGTTACTACTTGATTGGAATTATCGCTCATTTCTTCCTTGACTTCCTGCGGAGTGCTATCCTTAGGGTCTTTTGACTTACAGGAAATCAACAGTAAAGAAAATAATAACGTATATAAATACTTGTTCATAGCTTTTGTTTTGAAGTTATAAAAATAGGAGGTAAGGGGTAGAAAGGAGCTGTGGTTAACGGGATTTTAGGGAAAGGTTTTAAGAAAATAAGGCACAAGAAATTAGATGTAGTAGATTAATTGTAGTACAGAAAAAAATATGAATTAATATTTGTGCTTGCTTGTTTTGAACATAAAAAGTAGACCAGCCTCGAAAAAATTAGTCCTATTGATTCTATCGTAGTTCGCAATGAAACTCAATTTATCATTAATAAGAAACATTCTATAATAAACTGCATAAGTTAGGTACTTATTCCAGTAGCCTAGTTGCGCACCGTACTGTAATTGCAAATTGTAATGGTGTCTTTCAATGCCTATCGCTCCGCCAAAACCTTTATAATTATTGAAACTTTGAATACCAATTTTGGTCGTCAGTAAAGAGTTTATGAAGTTTAGACTTGTAACATTTGAAGATAGATTATAGGCTTCGAATTGAAAATTAGAATAATCCTTTTTAATGTACTCGATTGAGTTGTTGAAGAAAACCTTGCTAAATAATGAATTGTAATAGGTGAATTTTGTTTCATATGTCAAGTTATCTGCAAAGTCAGTAGCGATAGCTAATTTTAGTGATATTTTCTCCTGGAAACTTTCAAAGTGCATTAGGTTCTGCTCTTCTTGTCCATTACTAATTGAAATACCGTAGGGCGCAAAACTCAAATCTGAAAAACTACCAATTGACATCCAGATTCCACGTTCTCTAAAAGTCTGCATATTAACAGTTATGAACGCATTGTTCTCAAGTTCATATTCAACTACTTCATAGCCTGAAAGACTAAAGAGTAAAATGTTGAAACCTTCAGGAACCGTAATTTCAAATTTACCATCAAAATCGGTTTGTGTAATTACGTTTGTTCCTTTTACTGAAACTGTAGCGCCTAAAATTGGAGTTTCATTTTCTAATACCACTCCTTTATATACTTGACTAAAAGCTAAGTAATTCATTAGTAAGATCAGAATGGTCAGTAAGTCCTTCAATATGATCGTTTATAATATTTCTGGCTACAGCTCCACCTGCCTCTCACCAACTACCTTCCCAGAAAGTTCCTTAATCTTAATGCTAAACGCCGCAAACAGTAAGGTCATAAATGGCGATAGGTAATTAAAAATCGCATAAGGTAAATAAGAGACCACGTCAACACCTAATGTGGTGCTTTGATACGCTCCACAAGTATTCCAAGGGATCAGTACGGAAGTTACAGTACCAGAATCTTCCAGAGTTCTAGACAAGTTTTCTGGTGCTAGCCCTTTATCTCTATAGGCTTTAGCATACATTTTTCCTGGAACTACGATCGCTAGATATTGATCACTAGCCGTCACGTTAATGGCGAGACAACTCACCACCGTACTTGCAAACAATCCAAAAACCGAATCAAATAAATTCAATAGGGCCTTACTGATAGTAGCTAGTGCCCCTATCGCATCCATCACACCGCCGAAAACCATAGCGCAAACGATGAGCCAGATGGTTCCTAACATTCCTGCCATTCCACCTGCTTCAAATAACCCGGCAAGCTTTTCGCCTATTTCCACATTATCTGTGATAGGAGCTATGGAGGTGTCCACAGTAATAGCGTTCATGATGCCTTTATAAGCAGAAACCGTATCCCAATTCTCTAACCCACTAGCAGCAAGAACTAAATCTGGTTGGAAAAATAAAGCAGCGGCAGCCGCTAACAAGGTCCCGACTAGTAAAGCTACTAGAGGCGATACTTTCTTCACAATCATAGCAATAACTAGAACAGGAACTACAAATAGCCAAGGTGAGGTATTGAACGTATTGTCAATTGCGCTTTGGTAAGAGGAAATATCTGCTTTACCGGTATGCTCTATGGTGAAACCTAGAATCACAAAAACAATCAGCGTAATAATGATGGTCGGTACTGTGGTAAGCGTCATGTATTTGATGTGCGTAAACAAATCAGTTCCCGCCATGGCAGGAGCAAGATTTGTGGTATCACTTAACGGTGATAGCTTATCGCCAAAATAAGCCCCACTCAAGACCGCACCCGCAGTCATCCCAGCATTAATGTCTAGTGCTCCAGCAATACCTATTAGTGCAATACCCACAGTTGCGCTGGTCGTCCAGCTGCTTCCTGTTGCAACGGAGATGACCGCACAAATAACCACACAAGCAGCTAGAAAAATGGTCGGGTTCAAAATGTCAAGCCCATAGTAAATCATGGTGGGAATGATCCCGCTTATGAGCCACGTACCAGCCAGTGCACCTACCATTAATAAGATAAGGATGGCACCAGTAGTCGATTTTAAGTTTTGGGCGACTTCTTCAATCATGGTTTCATAAGAGACCTTATTAAAAAAGCCAACAATCGCAGCCACCGCTGCACCTAGTAAGAGGATAAATTGGTTAGATCCAGATAAGGCATCATCGCCATACACCACTAAAACATTAAAGGCAAGCATGCCTATAAGAGCGGCCACAGGGATCAAGGCTTCCCAAATGTTTAATTCTCTGTTTTCAATAATTTTTTCGTCCTCGTGGTTAATGTTTTGGCTTTCCATGTAAAATAAAGATGTCCGTAATGTTACAACTTTGCAATTGCAGTTGCAAACCCTATTCGTGCCTTACATAGGTTTCTAGCAGTTTTTTCTCATATCCTAGCTTTCGCGAAAGCGTAACTGCCACCCGCATCAAAGGACGCAACAATTTGAATAACAAGGAGTCCACTTGTGTATCACCCCATTCCAATAAGAGTACGGCATAAAAAGGATTATACGGAATTTGATTTGGACCAAATGTTTTTCCATCACTTACCAACCCAAAAAGTACGGCCATAAAGTTCTCAAAACCGGGTTGACCAGGTTCTAATCGCGCGCGAAAAACGATCGGCACGTCATTAGGATTGTAAAATCGGTGGTTGTGCCTGATGGGTACTTTGAATTTCTCTCCTGGTGTCAGGCGTAGTTCTTTTCCTAGATAGTGAACTCCTAATATTCCCTCAATAGGCTCAAATTCTTCCGTGAACTGCTGGTGGTAATGCACAGGGTTACCACCTCCAGGTTGTAGCTCTACTTCTATATATGTGTAAGTGCCATCCGTGCTTCGGCTGGTAGCGAGTAGCGTTGCTTTTTCTTTAGTAATGGGATTCCTATAGATAGTTGGCATGCTCAAAGCTAAGTGCTAGCACATGCATTTGTTTGATAAAGTGATAATAAATACCAATTAGCAGGCTTTACTTAGGCCGCTTTTAAATAGTATTTTTGTATTCCAAAAATTTTAAGGATGTCAGAGCAAATAGAACGAATAAAGTGTTTGATTATCGGGTCAGGACCCGCAGGATATACCGCAGCTATATATGCAGCACGTGCAGATATGCACCCTATCATGTACACAGGGATGGAACCTGGTGGACAATTAACTACAACGACAGAGGTGGATAATTTTCCTGGATATCCAGACGGTATCGATGGACCAGCGATGATGGTAGATTTACAAAAACAAGCGGAACGTTTTGGTACTGAAGTTCGATTTGGTATGGTAACGGCTGTAGAGTTTTCTAATGAAAGAGGTGGAATTCACAAAGTGACTGTCGACGGTAAAACAAACCTAGAAGCAAA
Source organism: Nonlabens marinus S1-08 (assembly GCF_000831385.1). Taxonomy (NCBI): domain Bacteria; kingdom Pseudomonadati; phylum Bacteroidota; class Flavobacteriia; order Flavobacteriales; family Flavobacteriaceae; genus Nonlabens; species Nonlabens marinus. The sequence goes on from NZ_AP014548.1 coordinate 1,927,287, forward strand.
TACGGTAATTATTTCTACAGGAGCATCTGCAAAATATTTAGGATTAGAGAGTGAGCAACGTTTGCGCGGTGGTGGTGTAAGTGCTTGTGCAGTATGTGATGGTTTTTTCTATAAAAATCAAGATGTAGCTATTGTTGGAGCAGGAGATACGGCTGCAGAGGAAGCATCATACCTAGCCAAAATATGTAAAAGCGTTACGATGCTTGTCCGTAAAGATTATATGAAAGCTTCTAAAGCCATGCAACACCGGGTACATAGCCTAAAAAACATTGAGGTGCTTTATAACAGCGAGGTGGATGAGGTGCTAGGTGATAATGTAGTAGAAGGTTTGCGCATCGTGAATAATGAAACTGGAAACAAACATGACATCGAGATCACAGGATTGTTTATCGCTATAGGTCACAAACCTAACACAGACATCTTCAAAGGACAGCTGGATATGGGTGCTGATGGATATTTGAAAACCACACCAGGAACTACTAAAACTAATTTACCAGGTGTGTTTGCCAGTGGTGATGTCCAGGATAAAATCTACCGTCAAGCAGTCACTGCTGCTGGATCTGGTTGTATGGCGGCTCTAGATGCAGAACGTTATCTTGCCGACATAGGCGTGGTGGCAGAGGTGAAGGCTGGAGACTATAGTATTGAGTAACCCTAGAAATAGCAGAATAAAAAAATCCCTTGCTGGCAACGCCAGCAAGGGATTTTTAGTTGGTTCAAATGATGATTATCCCTTCATCAAAGCAGCCTTGCCAGCAAACTCTACCATGTCAATTTTGGCGCTGTTGTAAAGTGTTGTCTTAGAATCCCCAGAGGCTCTCAGTTCTATATTGTTAGATACGTTTACGGTAGCTTCAGCGTCTTTTTTGATGTTCAGCTTAAGATCTTTAAGGTCCAATTTTTCAGCGGTCAGACTACACTTTCCTTCCAGTACCATACTGGAATCGTCTGCATCTCCTTCCATACGTGCCGCGGCACGATCTGTCATCATAAAGTCAATTTGTTTGTACATTACTAAAGCTTTCGTGTCAGAAGAACCAGTCAAGTTGAATTGTGCAGTATCACCACTCAAATTACATTCTGACCTGGAGTCTGCCATTCCATTAAAAGTCAAGTTATTGACACGTCCAGTTAGAAACACCTTAGCATCGTCTTTTACATTAACTTGTAAGTTGTCCATTCTCAAATTTGTCACGGTAGAGATTTCAGCATCCTCAAAGGCTGTGATTTTATTCATTCCAGGCGTATAAATCACAGTTATTTTCATGCGTTTGCTGCGTCTGATATCTGCCGATGTTTTTACCGTAAGAATCCCACCTATTACGTCAACATTGATATACTGGTGTAAATTAGAGTCAGTTGCGATATCCACTTTGGGTTCTGGCCCTTCAGCAAGGGATACCTCAAAATCTTCTCCTATGCTGACTTCTTGGAATTCTGTTAATTCAATAATTCTTGTAGTGACATCTCGGTTGCCTTTTACTTTTTGCGCTTTCGCGAAAGCGAAACTCAATAAAAGGACTGTTACTATTCCTATATTTTTCATTCTGTTCGTTTGAACTCAAAATTAACGAAAAACCGCTCCACAACAGTGAAACGGTTCTTAATGTATTGCCTAAATTATAGGAGGATCCAGTCGATGAGGTAATAGAGTAATGCTATCATGGCTGTTCCTTTTTAGAGTTCCATGCGATAGTTTTTACATCTGTTTTTGTGGTGACCCATCCTTCATCCTCTTTTGATTGTACCGCATCATTTTGAGAAACTCCATCGTTACCATCATATTTCCAATCTCCATCATTTTCTTCTACTGGAACACTGGGTTGCGTGATGCTGTCGTTTGAAATTTCCTCGACTTCTTTCACCTCTTCTATCACGGGACAATCCAGACATACTGCTTTACCGTCTTTGATCTGGTAGGTATACTCATTGTTATTACCCAGGTTGAAGGCATCGTTGCTTATCCAGGATCTATAACGCTCGCCGAATCGTTCATTGAATCTAGCTTTAGTAGCTTCTGGTAGATAGATCATCACCTCAATATCTGGATCGATAAATCTACTATCCTTAGGCAGCGTGAAATAATCCGAAGCTACAAAGGAAGAGTCTGTCAACTTGTATTCAAATTGAATTGCTTTTGCGCGTTCCTTGGCTTGTTCAAAGCTGGAGCCTTTTCCTTTATATAGGATTTCTACTCTAGCCACAGAATCTGTGGTTGAGCCTATAGCAAACTTAGTTTCGTAGTACCTGATCATCTCTACACCATTGACCTTGTCAAAATCAATTTGAAACGCTCGTCGATTACTATTATAACGGCCTTGATTTCCAGAATCGGTTAATTCTAATGAAAACACCTTTTCCTTATCAACACTAAATTTCTCTGTTTTTTGGACGGTCGCGTCGATCGCCTGGCTCGCTGCAATTCTACCTATCATGATACTCAAAGCAATGACAGCAACAATCCAAACCGCTGCTAGCGAAATGTAAACTTTAGAACCTAAAGCTTTCAAGTTACTTACTAAGAGCCTAAGACCCAGCACGGCCAACAAGAACAAGGGTATTCCCGCTGTCAATATAATGGCTAGTATGAGCCAAAAGCTTGCAAATTCAGAAGGTACTACCAGATCAAATATATTGAGCAGGCTGTAACCGTCTATATTGATAAAACTTGCTGTAATAGTAGAGACAATCAAGGCAACTAGGGCAATGGTTGAAACCAAGAAGAGCAAAAGTCCAAATATTTTGACTATGGCTTTTAAAATTCCCTTTATGATTCTGCCCAGTACACTGAAGAAACGAACGGTACCTCTTTTTCCCTTTTGACCTACGATACGGTAGTCGGCGTCGGTCTTCCCGTCGACTACTGGTTCAAAACCCGACTTGAAGTTCTCTTCAATATTAGATATGTTCACTTCTTTGCCCATCATGGTCAAACGTTGGTTTGTTGTTACCGCATCTGGAACAAAAATCCATAAGATCAAATAGATAAAGAAGGAAAAGCCAGAGGTCAAGAACAAAGTAACGATCCATAAAACGCGAACCCAAACAGTGTCAATCCCTAAGTAATAGCCCAATCCAGAACTTACACCACCTATATAACCGTTTTGTGTATCTCTAAATAATTGCTTGCTTCTCATAGCATAAGCAGGGCGCTTAGCTTTAGATTCGGACTCGTTGAAGATCTCTTCGTCTACTTCATAATCTTCTGGTTGGCCCATGATGTCTATCACGGCTTCTACATGTCCTATGGATATGACTTGTTGATCGTTAGCACGCTTTTCTAGGAAAAGCTCTGCAATTCTGGATTCTATATCGCTCATGATCTCGTCAGCGCCAGTAGTTCCTGCAAAGGACCTGCGTACCGCAGCCAGATAACGCTGTAAGCGTTGATAGGCATCTTCGTCTATGTGGAAGAACAGCCCAGCGAGGTTGATGTTGATGGTCTTGTTCATGATGTTTGAGTTTTAGGTTTGGTAACTAGGTTTACGGCATTTTTAAGATCATCCCATGTGCTGGAAAGTTCTGTCAGGAAAATTTTCCCTGTTTCAGTCAGGCCATAGTATTTACGAGGTGGCCCGCCCGTGCTTTCTTCCCATCTATAATTAAGGAGTCCGGCATTTTTAAGTCTGGTGAGCAGTGGATAGATCGTTCCTTCCACTACCAGGAGTTTAGCATCTTTCAAAGTCTCAAGGATCTCTGCCACATAGGCATCTTCTTCCTTAAGAATGGATAGAATGCAGTACTCCAGTACGCCTTTGCGCATTTGCGCCTTTGTGTTTTCTATCTTCATGTTAGTCTGTATTAGTAGTTTCCTTCTCGCTATGGTCAGGAATAAAATTGATGGTTAGTGGGTAATGATACATTTCACCTTCATGTGCTTTCATGGCAGCCTTGATGGTACACACAAGATCTACAATAGCAAGTGCCAGTATCAAGGTTCCACAAATAATACCACTAGCGACAATGGTAGAAAAGATTCCCATGTCTTCCGCAAACGGGAAATAATGGCCATCCATTTGCTCCCATAGGGTTGGCCCGCCTGATATCATACTGCCTATAATGATACCGCCACCAATGAACGCGAGAATAACCGTCCATAAGGTGATGCTCAATTGAAAGTTGATAGCCTGTTTCCCGTGCCTATCGATAAAATCCGACTTCTTAGAATTGACCATCCACAATAAAATGGGGAGGATAAAATTTCCAAGAGGAAACAACCACTTTCCAAATGTGGCTAAATGTATTCCCATGGCAATATTGCGATGGTTGAATTGGTTTTGTTTTTCCATGACCTATTAATTTCTTATGCAAATATATATCTAAAAGATAGTATTATGCAATACAAAGTACCATATATTTTTTAATTGATAGATGTTTGAATGCAGTTCGCTTTCGCGAAAGCTTAATGATATCAGTTGTTACGGCTTATTTTGCCCTATGGAAATAATTTTCAAATTATAGTGGTGTAAAACTCATAAGTCAGACAATATTGATAAAACAGATATGAAATGAGACCCGCAAATGCTATCTTAGCCATCAACTGGACTCATCCTGGATTCCATTTTATATCATTTCTATGGCAAGTATTACACCTTTCAATATCAACACCTTTGTATTTTTCAAATTACCCAGTTGTTGGTGGAGCGGTGTTCGCGTTAAAGAAATTACACCAGAGCAATGCGTGGTAAGCGTTAAACACCGTTGGTTCAATCAAAATCCTTTCAACAGCATGTATTTTGCCGTGCAAGCAATGGCAGCAGAACTTTCAACGGGTGCTTTAGTCATGTCTGCCATCAAGAATTCCAATGCTAAAGTCAGCATGCTGGTGGCTAATAACGAAGCTACGTTTACTAAAAAGGCCACGGGTCGCATCACATTTACCTGCAATGATGGGGAAGCCATTACAGCTGCAATTCAAAAAACTGTAACTACTGGTGAAGGTCAAACCCTATGGATGGAATCCAGCGGTTTTAATGAAGAGGGGATTCAGGTGAGCAAATTTCGTTTTGAGTGGACGGTAAAACGTAAAGGTTGATTTCCATCTAATTTTGAGCCTTTTATAACAATCATAGAGAGCAACGCAGCCTATCTTGGTGCCATGAAAGCAACCTTCCAGAAATATACGTTAGAATTCAAACAACCCGCAGGAACTTCTCGTGGTGTACTCCATACTAAAGACACCTACTATTTAATCCTTGATAATGGAACAGAGAAAGGAATAGGGGAGTGCAACTTGTTCAAAGGCTTGTCCAGTGACGACCGGCCCGGTTATGAAGAGAAGTTGCAATGGGTTTGCGACCATATAGGAATGAAACCAGCCCAAATGATGGAAGCGCTACAAGACTGGCCTTCCATTCTTTTTGGCTATGAAATGGCCATGCAATCCCTACAATCGGCTGATCCGTTTACTTTATTCCCATCACCTTTTACAGAGTCTCAAGACTCAATTCCTATCAATGGTTTAGTCTGGATGGGTGATCAAAAATTCATGATGACCCAGTTAGAAGAGAAATTGGCTTCTGGTTTTGATTGTATCAAATTGAAGATAGGCGCGATCGACTTTGATGCTGAGATGGAGCTGTTGAAGTCGATACGATCTCGCTTTCGCGAAAGCGAAGTCACCATAAGAGTCGATGCAAACGGCGCTTTCAAACCGTCAGAAGTTCTATCCAAGCTTGATGAGATTTCAAAATATAAGGTGCATAGCATTGAACAACCCATTAAGGCAGGACAATGGCAAGAAATGGCGCAATTATGCGAGAAGACTCCTTTACCCATTGCACTGGATGAAGAGTTAATTGGGATATATCAGCCTGAAGAGCGCGAACAATGCCTGGAAACTATAAGACCTCAATACATTATACTGAAACCGGCGTTGGTAGGAGGTTTCGCTAATTCCAGAGCATGGATCAATCTAGCGACAGAGCGCAGTATAGGCTGGTGGATGACCAGTGCGCTGGAATCTAATGTAGGTTTAAATGCCATAGCACAATTCACCTATACATTAGGAGTTAAAATGCCTCAGGGCCTAGGAACTGGTGGCTTATACACTAATAACATAGAATCGCCATTAGAAATTAAGAAGGGAAGCTTGTACTGTAACGATACAGCTGGCTGGAAGACTAACCTTCTAAATCAATAATTATGTTTATTAAAAGAGCTGCTAATGCACAGAATGAAGCCTGGCGTTGGCTATTAGGCTTGTTAGTAATCTTTCTTGGATGTCAATTATTAGGAGCCATTCCCTTTACTATAGCTATTGCAGCTAAAGCTGTTAGTGACGGCAATATAGCGGTGTTGAGTGATCAATCTGCTTTGATGTCCTATTTACCTTCTAACGTTACTTTTTTCTTTTTGATGTTTACGTTTGTGATAGGTACCGTTGTATGGTGGTTATGGGTGAAGTATGTACATAAACTTACCTGGACCCAAGCGACCACCAGTAGAGCAAAATTTGACTGGAGTCGTACCTGGTTTGCATTTGGAATTGTTGGGATTACCTCAATCATCACAACGGTCGCAGGATATTATCTAATGCCAGAAGATTACCTATGGAATTTTGATCCAGTTAACTTTGGGATCTTGTTTGTATTAGCGATTATTTTAGTGCCTATACAGACGACTTGGGAGGAGTTGTACTTCCGTAGTTATATGATGCAGGGAGTAGGATTGATGGCAAAAAATAGGGCAGTACCTTTCATATTGACTTCGGTGGTTTTTGGGATGATGCACATTTTTAATCCTGAAATAGGAAAGCTGGGCTACACTGTTATGTTTTGGTACATTGGAACTGGATTTCTATTAGGACTTTTCACTTTGATGGATGAAGGAACGGAACTGGCGATAGGTTTTCATGCAGCAAATAACTTGTTTATTGCGTTGCTTGTCACAGCAGACTGGACCGCTTTTCAAACCGAATCACTGTTGATTGATATTTCAGATCCTGAAGTGAATTTTACCACATTTATTCCTCTATTGGTTTATTATCCGCTCCTAGTTCTTTTATTTGCATGGAAGTATAAGTGGAAGAATTGGAACCAACGATTGTTCGGTAAGATCGAGTTGCCACTCCAGACGGAAGCCGACGACTCCACATTCGAAAATCCTTAAACCTACATTATGATTCCTGAAGTACATCCCAGTTTTAAATTAAATGGTAGATCCTTAGACCATAATGGTCTAATGACTGTAGCATATAGTTATGTGAAAGAAGGAGAGATGTACGAGAAACAGGTAGGTGATTTTCTTTTGAACTGGATGGATGATTTCTCTTATCATACCGTATTTTCTAGTGGTTCTACAGGAAAGCCTAAGGAATATCGATTGGAAAAAGAGCACATGATCAACAGCGCACGCATGACTGGCGAGCGATTCAAGTTGCCTGCAGGAAGCGATGTATTAGGATGTTTGCCATTGAGTTATGTAGCTGGAAAACTAATGATGGTTCGCGCTATTGAATTAGGCTGGCACATCGACTTAGTCATGCCATCTCGCAATCCATTAGAAAAAGCAACTAAAAGATATGATTTTACGGCACTTACGGCTTATCAAGTTAAGCATTCGCTAGACCATCTTTACAAAAGTCGTAAGACCATCATCGGCGGTGGGCCAGTGGATGAGGCTTTAGTAGAATCTCTTAACGGGCGCCATACCAGAGCATATCATACCTATGGGATGACTGAAACCAGCACTCATGTGGGGATACGTGAATTGTATCCTAAATATGAGGAGTTTTTTACAGCATTGCCTGGAATTAAAGTCCGATTGAACGGCGCTGACTGCCTCATTGTCGATGCGCCAGACTTAATTAATGAGCCTGTGGTGAGTAATGATCTCGCTATTGTAGAGGGAGAAAAACGATTCAAAATTCTAGGAAGAACTGATAATGTGATTATTTCAGGTGGTGTTAAAATCCATCCAGAAAATCTGGAAAACAAGCTGTCTAAGTATATTGACGGGCGGTTTTTCATATCCTCTGAGCCTGAAAAGGATTTAGGTCAGCAAGTAGTTCTTTATGTAGAAGGAGGTGAGGTAGAATTAGAGTCCGCTTTCGCGAAAGCGAAATTAGACCGGTTTGAAAAGCCACGACGCATCATTTTCGTTCCGCAATTTGCTGAAACGCACACCGCTAAAGTGGATCGAAAGGTGATTATATCAAAGTATAAGAAAAAAACGGCTTAGTGTAGTTGCTCCTTTATAGCATCAGTCGCTTGATCGAGCATTTTATAAACGTTGATAAATCCTTGACTCCCGCCATAGTAAGGATCTGGAACATCTAGATTTTCACCGGGAAAGGGCACATCTAGAATCTTTTTTATTTTTTGACGTTGTTCGTCACTGGTTGCCATGGCTTGAACGTCCTCCAGATTAGACTGGTCCATGACGTAGATATAATCGAACTTTTCAAGATCTTCAGGTAGCAACTTTCGACTTTGTTGACTGCAAATATCCAATCCGTTTTTCTCAGCCACTTCAATAGAGCGCTTATCAGGAGCTTCTCCTTTGTGACCGCCACTGGTTCCAGCACTGTCCACAACAAACTTGGTGAAATTTAGTTTGGATCGCATCAATCCCTCAGCCAATGGCGAGCGACAAATGTTCCCCAAACACACCATTAAAATGGAAGTCTGAGACTTCATACTAATTCGCCAGCTTTTTACGCAAATCCTCTACGTATTTATTGAATTGTTTATCAGTGGACGCTAGATTGTCTACTGTTTTACAAGCATGTAATACAGTGGCATGGTCTCTTTTTCCAATTTTAGAACCTATACTCGCTAGGGAGGCTTTGGTCATTTTCTTAGAGAAATACATGGCTAATTGACGGGCTTGTACAATGTGTCGCTTTCTTGTTTTAGATTGCAAGGTCTCCACATCCATCTGGAAGTAATCACTTACTACTTTCTGAATCTGATCGATGCTGATTTCACGTTTGGTATTCTTAACGTAGTTCTCAACAATCTTTTTAGCCAGTTCAATAGTGATGTCCTTGTGATTGAAAGAGGAATGAGCAATCAAGGATATGATAGCACCTTCTAGCTCACGGATGTTGGTCTTGATATTATCAGCTAGATAGTTGATGATATCTTCCTCCATCTCTACACCATCGCGGTACAACTTGTTCTTGATGATGGAAACCCGAGTCTCATAGTCAGGATGGTTGAGTTCTGCACTCAATCCCCATTTGAAACGGGAAAGTAAGCGTTGCTCAATATCTTGCATGTCTACTGGTTTCTTGTCACTAGTTAGAATGACTTGCTTGCCGTTTTGATGCAAGTGGTTGAAAATATGGAAGAATACATCCTGTGTTCCCGCCTTGCTTGCAAAGAACTGAATGTCATCGACAATCAATACATCCACTATCTGGTAGAAGTGAATAAAGTCGTTGCGATTGTTCTTGCGTACAGACTCAATAAATTGTTGCGTAAACTTTTCGGCGCTTATATAGAGAACAGTTTTGTCTGGGTAGTTTTCTTTAATACCAACACCTATAGCGTGAGCCAAGTGTGTTTTTCCCAATCCTACACCACCAAAAATAAGTAACGGATTAAAAGAAGTTCCCCCAGGTTTATTAGCTACCGCCATTCCTGCGCTGCGTGCTAAGCGGTTAGAGTCACCTTCTAGGAAGCTGTCAAAATTATAAGAGGGATTCAGTTGAGACTCAATCTTAACATGACGTATTCCTGGAATGATAAATGGGTTCTTAAGCTCAGGACTTTTGCTGCGTACAGGCGCATCAACACTTTGAGAGTTGGAAATAGAACGGTTGCTGCTAGGTATTTTTTCAGTGAACGGCTCCATACCATTTAAGGAGTTCTCCATTTTAATGGCATAAATCAATTTTGCGCCCTCACCTAGCTCTTTAGTAAGAGCCGTTTTTAATAGTTTGATATAGTGTTCTTCTAACCATTCATAGAAAAATCTACTAGGAACTTGAATGCTTAGGGCAGTGTCTGTAAGCTTTACTGCTTTTATAGGAAGGAACCAGGTCTTGTATGCTTGAGGATTAATATTATCTTTTATAAATTCAAGACAGTTTTCCCATACCGATTCTGCAGTCGATGTCATAAACACTTTTTTATAGTTAGATTTGGCTCTCATGAGTAGGAAAATATCGTTAATGAACGATCCCTCAAGAGCGGTACAAATATGTGTATAAAAAACCTTAAAAAAAACTAAAAAGGGGTTTGATATTTTCCAAAATTAATCGCATGCAGTAAAGCTTTTTAACCACCTAATTTTAATTCATAATTTTAATGAAAACATCAAATGTTAAGATTCAAACTCGGTACTCTGAGACGGATCAAATGGGAATCATACACCATGCTAACTACTTGATATACATGGAGCAAGCAAGATTGGAGTGGTTGAACGCTTTAGGGTTTTCTTACCAGAAAATGGAAGAAAATGGAGTGCTGTTACCTGTCTATCAGATAGATATAAAGTACAAAAATCCGATTAAGTTTGGTGATGAAATTACCATCAAAACTACCCTTAAGAATCCCCCTACAACTAGAGTCGTTTTTGAATATGAAATCAGTAAAAACGATGGAAATATTTGTGCCACGGCAGAACTTACACTGGTGTTCACTGACGCAAGTACATTTAGACCCAGAAAACCCATTCCAGAATTCTTGGAAAGATGTCAAGAATTATTCTTTGAGTAAGTTTTCAACGTTGTATACCACTATAGAAATATGCTAGAAGATTATTTTGCCGATTTAAAACAGGATTTGCGTGGAGCCATGAGCAAACGCAACCACCCATTTAAGTATGCATACCTCGCAACGGTTGATGAAAATTTACAACCTAGGTCAAGGACTATTGTGATCAGAGAAGTGAGTGAACAGCTAGAGTGTGTCATTTTTACGGACTCACGAACTACTAAAGCTCACCAGCTTCAAATCAATCCTAAAGCAAGTCTATTATTTTACCATCCTAAATCCTTACGTCAAATACGCCTGGATGGAAAATTGGAAATCATCACTGAGGCTAACGAAGTCAAACACCTCTTTTCTAAGGTAACTTCTAAGTCTATAAAAGATTATACCACTGAATTGCCGCCTGGATCGCCCATTAAGAATCCCGATCATGTCAACTACATGGAGCGGAATGAGAATCACTTTTTGCCATTGCGTTTTGTACCCCATGCAGCTGAATTGTTGCAACTCAAGCGACCTAATCACTTAAGGGCTTTATATACTAGAAAAAGTGGGCAATGGAATGGACAATGGTTGGTGCCTTAAGATGTTGCCTTTATGGGGTACATTTTATTTAACTCCTCCACTACGGCATCTATTTGAGATAGTGGTACAGCAATATCTATCTGGCAGGAAGTAGTAAGCTCTTGGCTCTTGATGGTATACTGGCGTTCATCGATGAATCGCATGACCTGACTCATTTGTGGGTACTCAAAGAAAATTTGAACATTTCCTGTGATGACTCTTAGGACAACCTCTGCTTCATCTAATGTTTGTCGCGCAGCCTCTCGATAGGCTTGTATCAGTCCGCCGACCCCTAGTTTTGTGCCTCCAAATATTCTTGTCACAACCACCAGAATATCGCTCATTTCCAAGGTGTTAATTTGTGAAAGTATGGGGTCTCCAGCGCTATGACTGGGCTCGCCATCATCATTGGAACGGTAATTATCTGCCGTAGCACCTAGTTTCCAAGCATAGCAATGGTGGTTTGCTTTTTGGTATTTTTTGCGTAATGGCTGTATATATTCAGCAACTTGAGATTCGTCGGTTAATGGGAAGGCGGTTGCGTAAAATTTGCTTCCACGCTCTTTGTAGAGAATTTCTGGAGTAGGTAATATGATAGTTTTATAAGAATCTTTCATAGGAGTTACGCTTTCGCGAAAGCGATACAAGCTATAGCTACAACAGCAAGTAAGATGCCCCAGTAATTTTTAGGCAGCAATCGCTCTTTAAATAGTAGGAAACCAAGCAGGGCGGTGAACAATACAGTTCCCACATGATTGATGGGGAAGATGACGCTACTTTCCATATCGGTTTTCAGTGCTTTTATGATAAAAAAGATAGAAAAGTAATTTGGAACACCTAATGCGATACCAGCTGCTATAGATTTCCAGTGCAGCCAGCGTCCTTTAATAGCTTCATAGATCAATACTAATGTGCCCACGGCACAAGCCATGGTAAAGCACACCGCGCTGAATAAAGGTTCCTCGCCGCTAGGGACGTGAACTTTTTCGGCGTATTTTAACACAGTGTCGATGGTTCCACTGCCTAAAAATAGAAGTAGGGGCAATATAAAGTAGCCTTTTTGAAGGGGAAGCCCGTCTTTGGATTTCAGGGATACTAAGTAAACTGAAGCTAGTGCGATCACGATACCAACAATCTTTAACCATCCCAAAGATTCATTGTACAACCATATTCCAAAAAATACCGGAATGACTAGAGACATTTTGCTAGCAACCGCTGCGACAGACAGGCCGTTCTTTTGACTGGTCAACGCCATCACGTTAAATATGATGATGAATAAAGAACCTAAAAAGATGGAATACCAGATCCAACTGGAAGCAAGTATGGTGGATGCATTGAAAGTTCCTTGATAGGCAATAAAACCTGTGATGGAGGCCACCACATAATTCACCACAATTGCGTGTAGAGTATTTACCTTGAATACTCCATAATATTTAAAGATCACATACAACAAACTGGATGTGGCAACACTTAAAAACAACCAGATCATGCTTTTATATAGGTTTTAAGCACGTCATTTTGAATGATAAGGCGATTTTTCAATTCGGCTAACGCAGGTATATGAGGAGCAGGTAAGCCGTCTTTAAGGTAGACTACCGTTCCTATATATTGATGAATTTCATCCCACGCGTCTGCATTGAGAAAGCTTTGCAGGGTTTTCAATCCGCCTTCTACAATGACTGATTGGATTTGTAAATCGTAGAGATCTTTAAGGATGGATTGTATCTCGTTAGAAGGTCTATGAAGGACTTTAGTATCCGCCTGTTCATCAAAGATCTTGTAGGTTTTAATTAGATCATTTTTGGAATCCAGCACCACACGCACCGGTTGCTTCCCATGCCAGTCCCTAACCGTAAGGCTGGGGTCGTCATCTATCACCGTTTTTCCACCTACTAAAATAGCTTGTTCTTGCGCTCTGGTTTTATGCACGTATTGCCTAGTTTCTGTTCCGGTAATCCATACGGGCTTGTTTTCGTTTTTGGAAAGAGGCGCTAAAAAACCATCGGCACTTTGTGCCCATTTGAGAATAATGTAGGGACGCTGTTTTTTATGAAACGTAAAAAATCGCTTATTGAGCTCGTTACATTCTGTTTCCAGGAAGCCAACGTCTACTTTAATTCCTGCCTGTTCCAGTAATCGCACTCCTTTACCAGCTACTTTTTCATGAGGATCCAGTGTCCCTATGACAACTTGCTTAAACCCTTTTTCTATAAGCAAGAGCGCACAAGGCGGAGTCTTGCCGTGATGGGAGCAGGGTTCAAGATTTACATAAATGATTGCTTTTGAAAAGTTGGTAACACCTCTTTGTTCTGCATCTGCAATTGCATTGACCTCCGCATGAGGTTTACCGGCTTGATGATGGAAGCCTTCGCCTAAAATAACTCCATCAGCACCTACAATCACAGATCCTACCAGCGGGTTAGGATAGGTAGTACCCAATCCATTTTGTGCTAGTTGCAAACAACGTTGCATGTAGAAGTTATGGTTCATAGATCTGGCAAATTTAGGTTTTGTGAATTAAAGGCAGGGATATGAATATAAGTTTAGCGCATTTTTTGAATCCTAGTTTTAGGGCATTACTATCTTTGAAAGATGAAGATTAGAAAAATACATCCTGATGATAATCCTACTGTGCGAGATATCATTCAGCAAACCATTCTAGAGCACAATGCTCCTAAAGTAGGCACTGCCTACAGCGATGCGGCAACCCAAAGCATGTATGCCGCCTATCAAAAACCTAGAGCTGCATACTTTGTAGTGGAAAATGAAGGCAAAATTTATGGTGGAGCAGGAATCGCTGCATTGGATAATTTTGATGGAAATACCTGTGAACTACAAAAAATGTATTTTCTACCGGAAGCACGTGGTAAAGGATATGGCAAGCAATTGATAGAGCGATGTCTTGAGACTGCAAGAAGTTTTAAATATGAACAGGTCTATCTAGAAACCATGGACAACATGTATGATGCCCAAGGCTTGTATAAGCGAGTAGGTTTTGAATTGCTCACACAGCCATTAGGCAATACGGGTCACTACAGCTGTCCCGTTCAAATGATCAAAAAAATTAAAGACGAATGATTTTAAGGCAGATGCGAGACGTGTATGTGAACCGGTTGGAGCATTTGTATCCTGAAACGGAATCTATTTCCATTTTCAAGATACTTTGCGAGGACTTGTTGCACTTGTCAAAATCTGACATTATGATACGAGGCGAGGAGCCCTTGTCGCATTTAAATGAAGAAATTCTGTTGAAATCTTTAGAGACCTTATTGGATGGAAAACCAGTGCAACAGATCACTGGTCTGGCCCATTTTTATGGCCATGTATTCAAAGTAAATCGTCACACACTTATCCCTCGTCAGGAAACTGAAGAGCTGGTGCAATGGATCCTTGACGATCACAAAGGCAAGACGGTTCAAAATGTTTTTGACATAGGTACTGGTAGTGGATGTATTGGGATTTCTTTGGGGGACGCTTTCGCGAAAGCGAATACTTCATCAAACTCCTTGCAAATTACCTTATTGGATGTTTCCAAGGAAGCCTTGCAAGTGGCTGGTGCAAATGCCAAAGCCATTGCGCCAGTAGTCGCTATAAACTGCATTGAGAAAGATATCTTACAAGAAGACTCCTTGGGTGATTATGATATTATCGTTAGCAATCCACCTTATGTACGTGAGTTAGAAAAATCACAGCTACATATTAATGTGATCGACCATGAGCCAGGTACAGCACTTTTCGTCACAGATGAGAATCCGCTGGTGTTTTATATAAAAATATTAGAATTGGCGACCAGTCAAGCCAGACCATTGGTTTATTTTGAAATCAACCAATACCTACCTGAGCAAATGAAAAATCTTGCCGCTCAATTGGGTTACAAAAGCGAGATCCGCAATGATTTGAATGGGAATGCGCGCATGATGAAATGCTGGAAATAATCAGAAATTAAAATACTACACCTTAACAACCAATGGATCCTAAAACTCAAATAGAATCACTTAGAACCGAATTGCGCGAGCATAATTATAATTATTATGTAACCGATGAGCCCTCGGTTTCTGATTTTGAATTTGATAAAAAATTGGAGCAATTAAAAGTATTAGAAGCAGCGCATCCAGAGTTTTACGATGCGACAAGTCCATCGGTACGGGTAGGAGGTGAGATTACCAAAAATTTCAAAACGGTCAAGCATAAAAACCGAATGTACTCTTTAGATAACTCCTATAACAGAGAGGATCTGGAAGATTGGGAAAAGCGTTTGCAGAAAGCTGTAGATGGTGATTTAGAATACGTGTGCGAACTCAAATATGATGGTGCCAGTATCAGTCTGCACTATGAAAATGGAACTTTCGCTCAAGCAGTAACTCGCGGCGATGGAACTCAAGGCGATGATGTGACCGCTAATGTGCGGACTATCAAGTCAGTGCCCTTACAACTAAAGGGAGACGATGTTCCGGCAGAATTTGAAA
Organism: Nonlabens marinus S1-08; assembly: GCF_000831385.1. NCBI lineage: Bacteria > Pseudomonadati > Bacteroidota > Flavobacteriia > Flavobacteriales > Flavobacteriaceae > Nonlabens > Nonlabens marinus. The sequence continues at coordinate 1,942,978 of NZ_AP014548.1, forward strand.
TACGTGGAGAAATCGTGTTGCCCTGGGATGGGTTTCACAAAATGAATAAAGAACGGGAAGCACTGGGGCTGGAGTTGTACCGCAATCCTCGTAATACCGCCAGTGGAAGTTTAAAGTTGCAAGACAGCGCAGCAGTCGCTAGCCGTCCTTTAGAATGTTTGCTGTATCAGTTAGTAGGTAATGAGCTACCTTTTAAAACACAAGAAGAAGGACTGGAAGCTGCGAGAAGATGGGGATTCAAAGTTCCACCACACTCTACCCTAGTTAAAGGGATCGATGGAGTTTTAAAATTTATCGACTACTGGGAGGTGGCTCGTAAAGAGTTACCCTATGAAACGGATGGGGTGGTCATTAAAGTCAATAAACTACAGAATCAGGAAGAGCTAGGCTTTACCGCCAAAGCACCCAGATGGGCGATGGCCTATAAATTCAGCGCAGAGCAAGTTTCCACCCGACTAGAAGAAATCACCTATCAAGTAGGTCGTACTGGGGCCATAACACCTGTAGCTAATTTACAGCCGGTGGAAGTTTCAGGTACTACAGTTAAGAGAGCCAGTCTTCATAATGCAGATCAAATTGAAAAACTGGACGTGCGTGTGGGCGATGAAGTTTTTGTAGAAAAAGGAGGGGAGATCATTCCTAAAATTATCGCGGTAGATCTTACGAAACGACCTGCAAATTCACAGCCTACGGTCTATGCTACGCATTGTCCGGAGTGTGGTACGGCATTAGAACGCCATGAAGGTGAGGCGCAGCATTATTGTCCTAACGACAGCAGTTGCCCGCCTCAAGTCAAAGGCCGAATCCAGCACTTTATTTCCCGCAAAGCGATGGATATCGATGGTATTGGGTCTGAAACGGTAGACCAGTTAGTAGAAGCTGGTTTGATCCATAATTATGCAGACTTGTACGACTTGCAATACGAGCAAATCATTCCACTAGACCGAATGGCTGAAAAGAGCGCTAAAAATATGTTGGCAGGAATTGAAGCTAGCAAGCAAATACCGTTTGAACGCGTGCTTTTTGCATTGGGGATTAGATATGTGGGAGAAACAGTTGCTAAAAAATTGGCCAGACATTACAAATCCATGGATGCTTTGAGGGAAATGCCGCAAACTACTGATAATGAATCTGCTGATTTATTCAGTGAAACTGTGGAGGAAGAGGATTTCAAGGAGGGTAGCGACGAAGAAGTTCACACTGAGCGCAGTCGAAGTGCGAACGCGGAAAAAATTCAAGAGCTAAGCGCTGTACCAGAAATTGGTGAACGAATCGCAGCTTCAGTGGTAGATTTTATTACAGATTCTAAGCATATGGAATTGATAGATCGTTTGAAGGATGCAGGTCTACAATTCTCGTTGAGTGCAGAGGAACTTTCTAACAGATCTGATGAGTTAGCCGGTAAAAGCTTTGTGATTTCTGGGGTTTTTGAAATGTCAAGGAATGATCTAAAAAAGCTGATAGAGGACAATGGCGGCAAAGTGAGTAGTTCACTTTCTTCCAAAACCGATTATCTGGTACGAGGTGAGAATATGGGACCCTCTAAACTTGAAAAAGCAGAAAAGTTAGACATCAAGATGATCAGCGAGCAAGAGTTTCTGGCGATGATTTGATCTTAAAAAACACGTAGGAAAAAAACAGCATAAACATAAAGTCATTCAATCCGTAAACGGAATAGAATAGTCCTGCCATAACATCCTGATCATAAACATCAAGTAAGCTATGGTTAGAGATCCAGTAAGAATAAGCAATTACATAAGCCAGTTTCTCCAATACAAATACGCCAACAAGCCATTTGACTTTATCAAAAATGCGAGCTACTGCTATAAAAGCAAGACCCCAAACCATAATCATCAAAAGTCCAAAATAAGACATGACTACCGGGTCTGTCTCTGGAATCACATTGTTGGTAAAGCCCTTTGTAAAGATCAAAACACCTAAGGTGTTCATGACTCCTGAGACGATAAAGCCTTTAGTGATGGTGGAGTTGGTCATAGATTAATGTCTGGAATTCAAGATGAAAATATGCTGAAAATTATAATAAACTTTAAAGGTCAAGGTTTATTCTCTAATTTAATTGTGTAAAAAAATACTTTTTCAGTTCTTCAATGCTTAAGGATAATTTATCATTCATTTTCTGCAGTTCATAAAGATATAATGTATCGCTGAAGCCTACATGTTTTCTCGCCTGCTTAAACATAATTAAATCCGCTAAAAACTTAAAACTCAGTGATTGTTGATTTTGATTTTTACTTGCAATAAATAACTTGGTTCCGGTCAGCGGGAACACTAGATCTTCTTTCCAAATATTTGATGAATCAGAACTTTTAAATATAATAGGATTGTCGGATATCATTTTAGGACAATCGCTCGAGTAGGATGAAATTGAATAAGGAAGATTTGATTGAGTACCCAAATAAAAATTTCTGAAGGCCATCATTAAACTTAAACCTTTTTGAAATTCGTTATTACCTGATAATCCATTTTCTCTTTCACCATCCTTATCGTTGTTCATTATTATTCCAAACTCTTTTAATCCGTGGATTCTAAGAAATTCTTGGATAACCTTCTTGCTCTCTGGCAACCTTCCATGAACTTGACTAATAAAAAGTTTTAGAACTGGTATATCAACTTCTGAAATTCCATAACGATTGTTTGCTGTAGATTTTTCCATAATTGAAAAAATCTTTGAAGCCATGTTATCCAATTTAGAATGAAAAAATTCTAGAAAATCAGATTCTTTAGAGTCGAGAAATACTGTATTTGCATTATTTTCAAAAAAATAAGATTTCGGAGAAAATTCCTTTGAGTTTTTTTTAAAAGTCTGTTGTTCAACATCGAAGATGTAAAACTTTTTATTGCGATTCAAAAAACCTTTTAAATAAAAAACTGGTAGATAATGATGTCTTGATGATCGACTATTAAACTTATTATTCATTCAAGATGCTTGGTCTATGCGTTTAAAATAATCAGTATTTATATAAAAGCAGAAAATCTAAACCTCATAAACCACTTTCTCACCAGCAGCCAGTTCCCCTTTATTCATGTAAAAGTCGATACGTCCCACATTGATGCCATAACAACCCACTTGATTGACCATCACAATTTCACCTGTGGCATTAGTCACTAAATCTGGTTGTTCTAGGAAGGTATGGGTGTGGCCACCTATAATGAGGTCGATACCGCTGGTTTGTTGTGCTAGGGCAATGTCACTGATTTTATCGCTTCCGTACTTGTACCCTAAGTGAGACATGCAAATGACAATGTCACATTGTTCTTTTTCGCGTAAAGCGATCACCATATCCTGAGCTATCATTAATGGGTCCAGGTACTCTGTTTCCTTATACATTTTAGGAGCGACAAGCCCTTCCAATTGAATCCCCAGCCCGAATAAACCTATACGCACGCCATCTTTCACCATCACCTTATAAGGCTTAGTCTGTCCCTCCATAATCGTATTGCTGAAATCATAGTTGGAGATGACAAAATCAAAATTAGCATGAGGGAGTTGCTTGTAGAGCCCATCAATACCGGCATCAAAATCATGGTTCCCGATGGTGGCAGCATCATACCCCATCATGCTCATCAATTTAATTTCCAGTTCACCACCATAAAAATTGAAGTAGGGTGTTCCTTGAAAGATGTCACCGCAGTCCAGAAGAATGGTATTTGGGTTTTCATTGCGCACCTTTTTGATCAAGGCTGCGCGTCTCGCGACACCACCTTTTCCATCATCACGCCCACCATTGATGGGCTCGATGTGAGAATGGGTATCGTTCGTATGAAGAATGGTAATTTTCTTATAAGCCTCTTTCTCATCTATGTCACTGAAAAGTCCAGCAGCAAGAGCTGTGTTACTCCAAAGTCCAGCTCCTGCAATGATTCCAGCGGCAGATGTGTTTCTTATAAATTTTCTACGTTCCATACTTAGTCCTTTTTTGTAAATCTATTGTCCACATCAAAACCTAAAGTATCGGTTTTTTTAAAATAATCGATCATGGCATTACGTACTTTATAATCTATTCGGGTACTGGAAATAGCTCTTGTAAAAAAGTCCATGTTGTCTCCTCCAGACAATAGGTAATCATTAGTCATGACAAAATAATTGCGATCGTATGTTAATGGGCTTCCATTTAAAGTGACTGATTTAATAGCATCGTCTTGAAGCTCGATTTGTAGCCCGTCAAAAGGATGCGCTAGTTTTTTAGCAGCTAGATAATTGACTAGTTCTTTCATCTCTGCCGGCGCAAGTTCAGCCACCACAATTTCGTTTTCAAAAGGCATTACCTCATATGCAGTGCGCAACGTCACATCGCCTTGTGGAATTCCAGCACGTATGCCGCCATGATTGAGTAAAACTACATCTACATCATTGCCAGTTCTGGATGTATATACGGGCTCGCCTTGCATCCTGGCGATCGCTGCCATCATATTTCCTATGCGGGTATTTAATGGCGTATCATTTTTGTACATGGCTGCAGGATTGTAGCTCAGCGGTGTGTCCATCTGTAGGTCAAGACTTTTTTTGTAGGGAGCGATGTAGTTTTCAATTTCATCGACCGCGTTGATGGTAGAATCGATTTGAGTTTGGCTAGCTGTCAGCTTCTTAGCTGTGTAGGTTTCTGTCTTGCAGGATGTTGTGAGGAATATCGCTTTCGCGAAAGCGAAAACCATTAAACCTTTCCTGCAAGTTACCGTCATAGATATTTTCATAGGTGATTGTTATACCTTTGTTGGGTTAGTAAAAGTAAATGATTTTTGACGTTTTAAAGAGCCGATGGCTGCGCAAAGAGCAGGACAAGATCAGGAAGGAAAACAGGTTACGCAATGCCTCTAAACCTTCCTCTATGGTGGTCTTGTACAATGCAGATGCCGAGAAATCAACGCTTTTTATAGAGCAATGGGCTAAAGCACTGGGTATTGAAGAAGTGACTCTAGTGGGAATGACTAAAGACGCTCAAGCGACCTCTAGTGCAAACCACATTTACTTGCACTCAAAGTCCCTTAAATGGTCTGGCGGTATCGCAGACATTCATCTTGAAAATTTGTTAAAATCTAAGGTTGACTTGCAGATCAATTATTTTAAAGAAGCGGAAGCCCTAATATATTATGTGGCACTGGCATTGCGAGTTGATTTTAAAGTGGGATTTCCTACACAGGATGTCGAATTATATGACCTTGCGATAGATACCTCGCTGGATCAAAAAGAACTTTTTATAGCAGAATTAAAGAAATATCTAAACATTATAACAACATAAAATGCAGGAATTAATAGGAACTGGAGTCGCTCTAATCACCCCTTTTAAAAAAGATGGTAGCGTTGATCACTCCGCTTTAGAGAAGCTTGTTGAATTTCAAATCGATAACGGTACGGACTATCTAGTAGTTTTAGGGACTACAGGTGAAGTAGTGACTTTAACTAGTGAGGAGAAAGAGGCGGTTGTGGCTACGGTCATTAAAGCAAACGACAGCAAGTTGCCACTGGTCATTGGGATAGGAGGGAATGATACTAGGATTGTAGTAGAGCAGATCAAGAAAACAGATCTAAGTCCGTTCGCAGCTATTTTATCTGTTTCTCCTGCGTATAACAAACCTACTCAAGAAGGAATTTACCAACACTTTAAAGCGATCGCCGAGGCTACAGATAAACCCATAATATTGTACAATGTACCAGGGCGCACGTCTTCAAACATCTCAGTCGCGACTGTTGTAAGGTTAGCTCACGATTTTGAAAATATTGTTGCGATTAAAGAAGCGGCAGGAGATATCGTACAGGCTATGAAAATGATTCAGTACTCTCCGCCAGAATTCTTGGTCATTTCAGGAGATGATATGATCGCATTACCTATGACTTTAGCGGGTGGTGCAGGAGTGATATCAGTAATTGGACAAGCAATAGCTCAAGATTTCAGCGATATGATACGTTATGCCTTGAATGGAGATGTTCAAGAAGCCTATGAATTGCATTATAAGATCGCGCCTAGTATTGATTTGATCTTTGAACAGGGAAATCCTGGTGGGATCAAGTCGTTGTTAGCTCATTTAGGTATAGGAGAAGAGAATCTACGTTTACCCTTAGTTCCTGTGGATGAAGATTTGAGAAAGCGCATGAAATCCTTTCTAGACGCATACGAGAACTAGAGTAGACACGTTTAACCTTAAGGTGCGTTTGCCTGTGAATTGGCTACCTTTGCACCGTATTAAAAATAAACAATGAAGCAAATCACGGTTCTTTTATTAATCGTCATCGCAATTACTGGCTGTTCTAATTATCAGAAAGCATTAAAATCAGAAAGCAAGCAGTATCAAATAACAGTTGCAGATTCTTTATATGCTGCAGAGAAATATGGTAAAGCCATTAGTCTTTATGAGAAGGTAGTACCTCAATTCCGCGGTACAGATAGTGCGGCACCAGCAGCTTTGAAATATGCAAATGCATTGTATTACGATGGTCGTTATCCAGAGAGTGGGTATCAATTTGAAACCTATCGCAATAGTTATGTAGGTGATCCTAATAGAGAATATGCGACCTTTATGATAGGTAAAAGCTTGTATGAGATGGCGCCTATTTATTCTAAAGATCAAGAGCCTACTAAGCGTGCCATGACTAAATTTCAAGACTACATCAATCTATATCCTAATGGGGAATATCTTGATGAGGCTAATGCACTGGTAGATGAGATGCGATATAAGCTGGACAAGAAAGCTTATGAGATTGCAAAAAATTACCACAAGAGAGCACCATTTTCAAGAGGTGGATTCGTATCTGCGATCACCACCTTTGAAAACTTTATTGTCGATCATCCAGGGTCAGAATTTCAAGACGACGCTCACTTTTATTTGATTGATTCTCAATACAATTATGCTGTAAATAGTTTTGCAGTTTTAATTCCAGAAAGACTTGAGCTTGCTAAGGAATATTATGATACCTTTGCAATCCGTTTTCCTGACAGCGAATACATGGCTGAAGCAAACGACTTGTTGATGAAAATCAACGAATACAATAACTTAAGAACTGAATAATACTATGGATACTAAAAACCTTAAAGCACCCAATACGACGGTTACTTATGATAGGGATCTTTTAACAGCCCCTACTGGTAACATGTATGAGGCTATTTCCATTATTGCAAAACGTGCAGAGCAGATCAATACTGACATCAAGGAAGAATTGATCGAGAAGTTAGAAGAATTTGCAACTTACAATGACTCGCTAGAAGAGATCTTTGAAAACAAGGAACAGATAGAAGTTTCTAAATTCTACGAACGTTTGCCTAAACCACATTCTATCGCCGTACAGGAATGGATGGATGGTAAAATTTATCACAGAGACACAGGAATTGCTGAATAGATTCCCATGAATATTTTAAGCGGGAAAAACATATTGCTAGGAGTAACTGGTGGTATAGCCGCTTACAAAGCTACATTTTTGACGCGCCTGCTTGTAAAAGCGGGCGCTTCTGTTAGGGTAGTAATGACACCGGCAGCGCGTGATTTTGTCACACCTCTTTCTTTATCCACTTTATCTAAAAATCCTGTCCTATCTTCATTTGTAAATGAAGAGGATGAGAATGGCGTATGGAATAATCATGTAGAATTAGGTCTATGGGCTGATTTGATGATCATTGCTCCAGCCACTGCAAACACAATGAGTAAAATGGTGAATGGGAACATTGACAATTTGCTGCTCGCCGTATATTCCAGTGCCAAGTGCCCGGTTTATTTTGCTCCAGCGATGGATCTGGATATGTACAAACATCCGTCTACCACAGCTAATTTTGAAAAACTTGCTGGCTACGGCAATCACATGATCCCAGCAGGCGATGGAGAACTAGCCAGCGGGCTTTCGGGAAAAGGCCGCATGGCAGAACCAGAAGAGATCGTAGCTTTTGTCAGCCAGCAGTTAGAGAGAGAGCAACCTTTAAGAGGTAAGAGATGCTTGATTACGGCAGGTCCTACCCATGAATCTATAGATCCAGTACGTTTTATAGGCAACCACAGCACTGGTAAAATGGGCATGGCACTAGCGCAAGATTTAGCAAATAGAGGCGCTACGGTTACATTGATTATGGGGCCTAGCGCTGTGCAAAATCAGCATGAGTTGATCAGAAGAATTGATGTGGTCAGTGCTCAAGAAATGTATGACGCCGTTCATATGTACGTTTCCTCTCAGGATTATGCTATTTTTAGCGCCGCCGTGGCAGATTATAAACCAGTGAATACTGCTAACCAAAAAATAAAAAAGCAATCTGATACGTTAACTATAGAGCTAGTAAAGAATCCAGATATTCTAGCGAGTGTCGGAGCTTTAAAGGAAAGACCCTTTTTAGTAGGATTTGCACTTGAGACGGAGAATGAATTAGAGTTCGCTTTCGCGAAAGCGAAAAAGAAAAACACCGATTTACTAATCTTAAATTCCATGCGGGATGAAGGAGCAGGTTTTGGTACCGATACGAACAAAATTACCATCATTGATAAATCTGGAAATGCAGAGGCGTTTCCTGTAAAGTCAAAACAAATGGTGGCTAAAGATATTATTGATGAGATTATTAAACGTACGAGTTAGCATAGTCAGCCTGCTTTGCTGGTTCATTGCGTTCTCCACCATGGCGCAGGAGTTCAATATGACCGTTCAAGTGAACGCGCAAAATATTGCTCAGCCGGATCAGACAATTTTCAAAACATTAGAGACTTCCATGCAGGAGTTTATCAATAACACCAAGTGGACGGAGAAGAACTATGATGAGGAAGAACGTATTAATGGTGCCTTGATTTTCGTAGTTACAAATTATGATAACAATCGTTTTCAAGGGAACTTTCAATTGTCCGTTTCCAGACCTGTTTATAACTCCACTTACACGTCGACCATTTTCAATTACAAGGACAACGACATTAGTTTTGAATACATAGAGAACTCTCCTTTTTTTTACAATGACAATCAGTTTCAGAGTAACCTGACGTCTTTGGTTACCTTTTATGTCTATACTGTTTTAGGTATAGATGGGGATACATTTGCTTTGAAAGGTGGTCAAAAGTATCATGAGGAAGCACAACAAATTGTCAATCTCGCACAATCTTCTAGAAATATAGGTTGGAATCCTGGAGACGGGAACGGGTTGATCTCTAGATACCGCTTGAACAACGATTTGTTATCAGATACCTACAAGGAGTATCGAGAGATAATGTATGATTATCACATCAATGGGATGGATAAGTTTGCCTTGAACCCTAAGGAGGTGAAACAAAACTTGCAAGGGTACATTATGAAATTTGAGGAGTTGAACTCTAGACGCCCCAACAGTTTGTTGCAACGTACCTTTTTTGATGCTAAGGCGGACGAGATCACCAGCATTTACACAGGTGGTCCAGCGGTAAATATTGCTAAGTTTAAGGAAACACTTCAAGATCTCGCACCTAATCAATCTACAAAATGGCGCAGTATAAAGGTGTAAATGAGCTTGGGCAGCGATTGCATTTTAGTTAGATTTAGGCAGCGATAATCGCTGCTTTTTTTTTGAATCAAACTCTTGTTTTTTAGTTGCTTAAAGAAATTCACATACAGAATTATGCCTTGATCGATCAGCTGGATTTGACGCTAGATGAAGGTTTGACGATGATTACAGGAGAAACTGGTGCTGGAAAATCTATTTTACTTGGTGCTCTGGGGCTAGTTACAGGAAAGCGTGCGGATTTATCTGCAATACGAGATACCTCTACCAAATGTGTGGTAGAAGCTCATTTTGATATTTCAAAATTGGGATTAAAGTCCTTCTTTGAAGCGGAGGATTTAGATTATTATGATGTCAGTATTATCAGGCGGGAGATATTATCCTCTGGTAAAAGTCGCTCGTTCATAAATGATACTCCAGTTACCTTAAGCACTATAAGTGAAATAGGAGGAGATCTGATAGATATTCATTCACAGCACCAAACTTTACAGCTCGCTACAGACCAATTCCAAATGGATACGCTCAATGCGTTTGTGAACGAACAGACTAAAACTACCGATCCATCTGGGAATAAACTGTTATTGGATTACCAGTCAAAGCTCAAAGAGTACAAAACACAAGTAAAGTCCTTAAAAGAATTTAAGGACAATCAAGCAGCCTTAGCTCGTGAGCTGGATTACAATACGTTTTTACTGAATGAACTTGAAGAGGCGCAACTGGACGGCTTGAATCAGGAAGAGTTGGAACAAGAAAACGAACAGCTCAGTAACGTTGAGGTTATTACGGAAGCATTGGGGCTGTTAGAACATCAACTCACCGCAGATGGTGATGGGATCATTGATGAACTGCGTGAAATCAAGGCAAAATTGAAAACAGTGGAATCTTTTTCAGCAGCTTATAAATCCTTGAATGAACGATTGACTTCAGTTATTGTAGAATTAGAAGACGTATCAGTCGAGACAGAACGCCAAAAGAGTCAAGTAGAAGTAGATCCAGAGCGTTTAGAGACGGTCAATTCAATATTAGGCACTCTAGATAACTTGTACCGTAAACATCAAATGGACAATGTTCAAGACCTGCTGCAATTAAGAGATGACCTTGCAGATAAAGTTTTGACGGCTCAAAATATGGACAGTAAGATCAAGAAAATGGAAACCTTGATCACTGCCACTGTGAAAGAATTAGATATCCTAGCCTTGCAATTGCGTCAGCTGCGTATGGATCACAAAGTAGCAATGGAGCAGCAAATTCTCGACACGGTCATGCTATTGGGAATGCCTGATGCCCAATTCAAAATTGAAATGACTGGCTTGAATGCCTATAATGACTATGGTAAAGATGAGGTCATTTTTACCTTTACTGCAAATCGTGGTTCACAGCTTCTTGCTTTGGACAAGGCGGCTTCTGGTGGTGAATTGTCGAGATTAATGCTGGCTATAAAAGCGCTGCTTTCACGATGCAAACAGTTACCAACTATAATTTTTGACGAGATTGATACCGGCGTTAGCGGTTCCATTGCAGAAAAGATGGCGGTAATCATGAAACGCATGTCTAGCGCCATGCAAGTTATTACCATCACCCATCTACCTCAAATTGCCGCTGCAGGAGACGATCATGTGATCGTACGTAAGAAAAATGAAGGCGATCGTACCGTTTCTACCATAGAAAAATTAGGCCAAAATGCTAGAGTAGAGGAGATTGCCCAAATGTTAAGCGGTGGTAGCGTGTCAGATGCTGCTCGTGAAAATGCACGTATTTTACTTCAATAGATAATTTTATATTTGCATTATATAATCAACTTATGTCTTACAACTTACTTAAAGGAAAACGAGGAATCATATTTGGCGCATTGGATGAGAATTCCATCGCTTGGAAAACCGCAAAACTAGCGCATGCTGAAGGTGCAACGTTCGTGTTGACGAACGCTCCAGTAGCGATGCGTATGGGAGAAATCAACAAACTTGCGGAAGAATGCGGGAGTGAAATCATTCCAGCAGACGCTACCAGTGTTGAAGATTTAGAAAACCTAGTAAGCAAGTCTGTTGAGATTCTAGGCGGGAAATTAGATTTTGTATTACACTCCATCGGCATGTCTGTAAATGTGCGTAAAGGAAAAGCGTATACAGATCAAAACTATGCATGGACAGAAAAAGGGTGGGATGTGAGTGCTGTCTCTTTCCATAAGACCATGCAAACCTTGTACAAACAAGACGCTATGAATGAATGGGGAAGCATCGTTGCCTTGACTTACATGGCAGCCCAGCGTACGTTCCCAGATTACAATGATATGGCAGATAACAAAGCCTATCTAGAAAGTATTGCGCGCAGTTTTGGATACTTCTTTGGGAAAGACAAAAAGGTTCGTGTAAATACCATCTCACAATCTCCAACGCCTACAACCGCTGGTAGCGGTGTGAAGGGTTTTGAAGGATTCTTGAGCTATGCAGAAAAAATGAGCCCGCTAGGAAATGCTACAGCTCAAGATTGTGCAGAGTATACCATGACTTTATTTTCTGATTACACAAAAAAAGTGACCATGCAGAATTTGTTCCATGATGGTGGATTTTCCAACACAGGAGTAAGTCAAGAAGTCATCGAGAAGTTTTAAATACAAGTTTACAAATAAACTAAAAAGGCTGTTTCTACAGCCTTTTTCAATTTAATAATGGAAGAGTTGCAGTTTTCGTTTATAGTACCCGTCTTCAACCGTCCAGTTGAGGTGGAACAACTATTGGAAAGCCTCAGCCGTGTGCGCAGTGCATCTTCCTTTGAAGTTGTAATAATAGAAGATGGTTCTAGTGAAACTTGTGAGCAGGTCTGTTCTCGCTTTCGCGAAAGCGTAAACATTTCCTACTTCTATAAGAAAAACACAGGTCCAGGCGATTCCAGAAATTATGGAATGCAAAATGCCCAAGGGAATTACTTTATTATCCTTGACAGCGACTGCTTAGTGCCAGTGCATTATCTAGAAGTTGTTAAGGAACAGCTCAGATTACATTATGTGGATTGTTATGGAGGTCCAGACGCGGCAAATGACCGTTTTTCAGATTTGCAAAAGGCTATAAACTATTCCATGACCTCTATTTTGACTACCGGCGGTATACGCGGTGGGAGTGAGGCTCTAGGCAAATTTCAGCCACGTAGCTTTAATATGGGCTTGAGTAAAAAAGCATTTGAAGCAACGGGAGGTTTTAGCACCATACATCCTGGTGAAGATCCAGATTTAAGCATCCGTTTGTGGGATCTAGGATTTGAAACTGCCTTGTTCAAGCAAGCATATGTATTTCATGAGCGACGTATTTCCTGGCGATTATTTTTCAAACAGGTGAAGAAGTTTGGAACTGTTCGGGTCATTTTAAATAAATGGCATCCACATACATCGAAACTCACCTATTGGTTTCCAACTGTTTTTCTTTTCTATTTTTTGATAGCACTCCTATTTACGTTAACGGGTCAACTTTTTTTAATAGGGACCGTATTGTTCTATCTAGCGCTGGTGGGTTTCGATTCTACTCTGAAGAATGGAGTTAAGATTGGTATGATGAGTATCCTGGCAGTGGTGATTCAGTTCTCAGGTTATGGTTTGGGTTTTATAAATGGTTATCTTCAAATAAATTTTCTGAAACGGGAAGAGCGGATTGCTTTTCCTAGCCTATTCTTTACAAAATGACCAGATCAGATTACAGTAAGTTTTTTTCATTCATAGTTTTTACTATTGCGGCTGCGATATTGTGGTTCCTTTTTCGCTACAACAACACCTATGTAGAGGATACTACGGTGAAAGTGAAATGGTCAAATGTTCCAGTGGATATCGAGTTAAATGATGACTCTAGAACTGTTGAAGTTCCTGTGAAGGTTCAGGCAAGTGGATTTCGATTACTGTGGCTCAATTACAAAGTTGTTTCTAGTACCATTGATTTCAATACGTCTGTCAACTCTAGAAATGGGGAGCTTATTTTCCGTCCAGAAAATTCTAGGAAAATGATCAACGCAGCAGTTGGTGAAGATATTCAAGTGCTGGAGATCGACAACACACCTATATCCATAGGCTATGAAAAATTTGCTTCTAAAAAAGTCCCTCTTAGGAAAAATTTCAAGGTGAAATTTCAGGGTAATTATCAAGAAGTAGGTGAAAGTGATTTTGACTTAGATGTAGTGACTATTACAGGTAATGATAAGCTAGTTAATAAGTTAGATTTTCTTGATGTTGAGCTAGATAATATCACAATTGAAGATTCACTAGTGGTTAAGAAAATTGATTTGAACGCTCTTTACCCTAAATTAAGAATTGATCCTCCAGTAGTTTCTTATACCATTCGTGCCGCTCAAATGACTGAAGGTTCCATGCGTATTCCTATAACTCTAATCAATAAGCCAGTAGACGCTAAAATCAAGTTGATTCCAGAAGTGGTTACTGTGGTGTTTTCTTGCAGGTTAAAAGACTATGAATCAGTCAGTGCTGATGATTTTAAGGTAACTGTAGATCTTCAAAACCTAAGCTCTGGAGACACTACTGCCGTGCCTATGGTAACTGTTTCTAATGAAGTCGTCAATGAAGCCCGTGTTCAGCCTCAATCTGTACAAATTCTAATTATTCAATGAAAATTGTTGGTCTAACTGGCGGCATAGGTAGCGGTAAAAGTACTGTCGCAGCTGAATTTAAAAAACTTGGGATTCCTGTTTACATTGCTGACGAGGAGTCAAAAATAATATTGAACTCTGACCCTGGAGCTATTCAAGAAGTCAAGAGTCTATTAGGCGAAGAAAGTTATAAGCTGTTAGAAGATGGGTCCACAGTTGCAAACAGAGCTTGGATAGGTGAACAGGTCTTTAATAATTCTCAATTATTAGAAGAATTAAATGCAATACTTCACCCTAAGGTGAGGCAGCATTTTGAACAGTGGCAGGCATCTAAAGACGCAATTTATTGCATTTATGAGGCAGCTATTTTGTTTGAAACTGGTGGTGATAGCAGGTGTGATTTTACCATTTTAGTTACAGCTCCTGAACAGGAAAGAATTAGAAGAGTCATGAAAAGAGATCAGGTTTCAGAAGCTACGGTCAAAGCGCGTATGAAGAATCAGTGGGCGGAGTCAAAGCGTATAAAAAAAGCAGATTTCTTAATAGTAAATGAAGATTTACACAAGATTCCTTGTTACGTAAATAATGTTCACGTTTTTATGTTAAAAAATTGAGGATAGTTATAAATTATGTAAAGTTAAGATTGGGTTAAAGAGTAATTAACACTTTATCTAACTGTTAAATTTGCGCTGTGCAAAAAAGGTTACTTTATACTTTAATAGGCTTGATGAGCCTTTCCCTTATAGGGATTATCGTAGTTCAGATTTATTGGATTACTAATAGCATTCGTTATAACGATGAGCAGTTTTCATTTGCAGTAAAACAGACCATGGTAAGCGTAGCTACAGAGCTAGAAAATAGAGAGATAGGTAGTTACCAGCTTGCATTACAAAACCTGAAGGATACCTTAGGCGGGAATATAGAGCCAGGCAAGCTGAGAAGGTTACTGCTTGCCCAACAAAATAGAAGACTTATTGAAAACTCTACTCTTCACAATAACCCACTCATAGAGGATTATAAATTAGATCCACAACTTACCGATCTAGATCTGGACAGCATTACTTTTAAAAGATTGTTTGACTCAAATGGAAAGCTGAATCGGAAAGAGGAAAATGCGTCAACAGACAACAAAATCCGGTATTCAGAACTTGATAATTTTGCTCGAAAAGTTACAGGAGAACGTGCCAGTGAATATTTTAGCATCCTTCCCTTACCACAACGAGTTTCAATTGAAGAAGTTTACGAATTAATAAAGTTAGAATTAGAGAAACGTCAAATCGAAGCTCGATTTGAATTTGCTATTTACCAAGACGGTTTTGCTACTAGAGTTCAATCTCCGGACTTTACATATGTTCCAGACGCTACCTGGGATTATCCTATTTATAGGACATCCTATGATACTGTAGAGCCTTATTACTTATATATATCACTTCCACAAAGAAAGAAGGTAATTCTTTCATCCATAATGGGAATGGCTTTACTATCTCTTGTTTTCACTACTGTCATTGTAGTTGCCTATTCAAGCGCAATTAATCAAATTTTCAAACAACGTCAGATTTCTCAAATCAAAACTGACTTTATTAATAATATGACTCATGAGTTCAAGACACCTATAGCAACTATTAATCTAGCCCTAGACTCATTAAACCATCCTAAAATTTCTTCAGATCCCGAGAAAGTGAAGAATTACTTGAGGATGATAAGAGAAGAAAATAAAAGGATGCATGGACAAGTAGAAAATGTGCTGCAAATCTCTAAGCTAGAAAAGAATGACTTGAACTTGTCTAAAGAGCGCGTAGAGATGAATGAGTTGATTAATGATAGCATCACTCATGTCCAATTATTGTTAGAAGAAAAGAATGGAACCATTAAAACCCATTTAGGAGCATTACGCACCGTGGTGTTAGCTAACGAGAGTCATATGACTAATGTCATTGTCAACATATTAGAAAATGCAATCAAGTATACTGAAAGTGCGCCCATCATTGATGTTTACACAGAGAATGTAAAAAATAAATTAGTCATTAAGGTACGGGATCAAGGAATCGGAATGGGAAAAGCGGCGCAACGTAAGGCATTTCAAAAATTCTTTAGAGAACATACCGGTGATATTCACAATGTAAAAGGTCATGGATTAGGTCTTGCATACTCAAAACGCATACTTGAGGACCATGAGGGAGAAATTTATGTACAAAGTGTTAAAGGAAAAGGTAGTACCTTTTCAATCCACTTGCCGCTAATAGTTTAAATCAATCAATTAATTCAATATTTATGGAAACTGAGAACAAAAAAATTCTACTCGTAGAGGACGATCCCAACTTTGGTACCGTGCTCAAGGACTACCTGATCATGAACGATTTTGATGTAGTTCATGCTAAAAATGGAATGGAAGGTTTTGAGAAGTTCAAAAAAGACAATTACGACCTTTGTATCCTAGACGTGATGATGCCTTATAAGGATGGTTTCACGCTAGCTAAAGAAATTCGCGAGAAAAACGAAGATGTGCCTATCGTGTTCCTTACAGCTAAAGCCATGAAAGAAGATGTGCTAAGAGGTTATAAAGTAGGAGCAGATGATTATTTGAATAAACCTTTTGATAGCGAAGTTCTATTGATGAAGGTTAAAGCGATCATACAGCGTAAAGGTCAAGACAGCATTGCTGATTCTAAAGAGTTTGAATTCCAAATAGGAAACTTCCATTTAAATTCTAAACTCAGATTCCTTTCTTACAATGATCAAGAGCCTATCAAACTTTCTCCTAAAGAAAATGAGTTGTTGAGATTGCTCGCTCTTCACTTAAATGATTTGATGCCTAGAGAACTGGCATTGACTAAGATATGGAGAGATGATAACTACTTCACCTCTAGATCTATGGACGTATACATTGCTAAATTACGTAAGTACTTGAAGCCAGATGATAATGTTGAAATTGTGAACATTCACGGTGAAGGATTTCGTCTACTGGTAAAAGATCAAGTAGATTACTAATCTAAAGTACGTTAAGATTCCATAAATTTTTCTTGGACCCGCTTTACAATCTCTGTATGGCGGGTCTTATAGGAAAACCATGTGACACTAGGGTCTTTTCTGTACCAAGTCATTTGTCGTTTGGCAAACCTTCTAGAATTTCTTTTAATTAACCTAATTCCCTCTTCTAGGGAATAATTATATTCTAAGTAAGGAAATAACTCTTGATAGCCCACCGTTTTTAGGGCGGTTAATTCTTTATAGGGTAAAAGTTCTCGAACTTCTTCTAGTAATCCAGCTTTCAGCATCACATCGACTCGATGATTGATGCGCGCATAAAGCTCTTCTCTAGGTGCCTCAAGTCCTATTTTTATTACCTCAAAACTCCGTTTTTTACTAGTGCTAGTTCTAAAACTAGAAAAAGTTTCTCCACTACTTCTATAGATACTTAGAGCTCTCAGAATACGTCGTGGATTGGATATGTCAACCTTGGCGGCATATTCGTGATCAACTTTACGTAATTCCTCTACTAATGCGTCTAAGCCATCTTGATTCAGTTCTTTTTCTAACTGTTGTTCTATAGCTTCCGGAACTTCTGGAAAATCATCGAGGCCATGAGTTATCGCCTTTTCATACAAGGCGCTACCACCCACCATAATGACTTCATCATGTTTCTTAAATAATTGATCCAGCAATTCAATCGCGTCTCTTTCAAAATCACCCACGCTATAATCCTGATGGATCGACAAGTTTTGAATAAAATGATGTGGTGCAGCTTCCAGTTCTTCTGTCGATGGAACTGCGGTGCCTATGGTCATTTCTTTAAAAAACTGTCTAGAGTCGCAGGAAATGATTTCTGTTTGGTACGCTTTCGAGAAAGCGATACCTAGCGCAGTCTTTCCCACTGCAGTAGGGCCTATGATGGTAATAAGTCGTTTGCGCTGCATTTACAATGAATATCCGCACTTGTGGCAGTAAGTGGCACCATCTTGGTGTTTTTTGGCAAGGCAATTTTGACACACCTGAGTGTTGACATGGCGGTACTCTGGATTGTTCAGTGGATCTGCAGGTTTTTTATCCTTAGCTCCGCTGGTATATTCAGCACTCACAATACCTGTAGGGACAGCGATGATTCCGTAACCCATGATCATAATTACACTTGCTAGAAACTGACCCATAGGAGTTACGGGTGCGATGTCGCCAAAACCAACAGTGGTCAATGTCACAATACACCAGTAAATGGAGACTGGAATGCTTACAAAACCACTATCAGCGCCCTCTACAAGATACATGAGGGTTCCCATAATGATGGATATTACTAATACTGCGAAAAGAAAAACTAGAATTTTAGGAAAGCTAGATTTAAGCGCCTTACTCAATTTATCTGCTTCTCCTATAAAACGTGTGATTTTTAGAATTCTGAAAACTCTTAGAAGGCGCAAAGAACGCACTGCGAGTAAGGCGTTGTAGCCTCCTGGTAAGAAAAAAGTTAAATAAAGTGGTGCTGTGGAAAGTAAATCAATAATCCCATAGAAGCTGAAAATATACTTACTAGGCTTATTTATGGTAACGATTCTCAATACATACTCTATGGTAAAGAATATCGTAATGACCCATTCGGCCATAATAAATTCTTCTGCAAATCTTGATCCTAAAGATGGAACACTTTCCAGCAATACTAATATAACGCTGATGATGATGACCACCAGCAACAACACGTCAAACAACTTTCCAGCAGGCGTATCAGCTTCATAAATGATTTCATGGAGCTTGCGTCGCCATTCGGCAGTTGGTTTGACTTGAGATTTAGGCATTAATAGTTTTTAACATAGCGAGCAGGTTGAGACTCGTGCATCATCTGATACACCTTATCAAAGATGTCGTCCACACTTGGTTTTGAGAAATAATCCCCATCAGTACCGTAAGCTGGGCGGTGATCCTTGGCAGTCAAACAATCTGGTTTGCTATCGAGCAGTTTCCAAGCATTTTGCTTATTGACTACCTGATCAAGTATAAATGCACTAGCACCCCCAGGCACATCTTCATCAATGATTAATAAGCGACTTGTCTTTTCCAAGCTCTTTCTAATGTCTTGTGAAATGTCGAAAGGCAGCAAGGACTGAACATCTATTACCTCTGCATCAATATTGACAGTTTCTAGAACTTCAGCAGCTTCCATTACTAGTCGCAATGTGGAACCATAAGAAACTAGGGTGATATCCGTTCCTTCTCTCAATACTTCTATTTTACCTACCGGAGTTTTAAATTCTCCCAGGTTTGTAGGCTTTTGCTCTTTCAAACGATACCCATTTAGACACTCTACAATAAGTGCTGGCTCATCGGCTTCTAGCATAGTGTTGTAGAAACCAGCAGCTTGCGTCATATTGCGTGGGACTAAAACATGAATACCTCTTACTAAATTTATGATCCCACCCATAGGGGAACCACTGTGCCAAATACCTTCCAACCGGTGACCACGTGTTCTAATAATGAGTGGCGCTTTCTGCTTACCAGCAGTTCTATACTGAACGGTGGCGAGGTCATCACTCATCAATTGTAAGCAGTACAGCAGATAATCTAGATATTGAATTTCAGCAATAGGGCGTAAACCTCTCATGGCCATTCCAATTCCTTGACCTAATATAGTAGCCTCACGGATTCCTGCATCTGCTACTCTTAAAGCTCCATATTTTTCCTGCATACCTTCAAGCCCTTGGTTCACGTCACCAATGGCTCCAGCATCCTCACCAAATACCAATACTTCCGGAAACTTTGCGAATAGAGCATCAAAGTTGTCACGCATGATGACTCGCGCATCCACTTCCTCCGCCTCTTCATCGTATTCTGCAGCTACTGCATCAATGTTAGTCGCCGCCCATTTGGAATGGCTGTGAAGAAAATCACCGTAATTATGATGTTGAGTTTTGATATAGTCATCGCTCCACTCTTTCAAAGCAGCAATAGCTGGATTGCTTTCTTTTAAGGAAAGACGTAGAACCTTGCGAACGGATTCCATCAATTCTTTACGCACTGGTTCCCGTTGCGCTTTTAATTCTTCTATTATAGGAGTAATGAAGTTTTTATTTGCTGAGGCACTGGCAACGGCATTCATCAAATCAATTGCTTGATCTTTCTCCTGCTTTATAGGATTTAAGTATGCTTCCCACGCTGCTTTTTTACCTTCACGTACTTGCTTTTTGATATCTTTCTCAATAGAGGTTAAATCTTCCTCTGTTGCAAAATCATTTTGTAGAATCCACTCTCTGAACTTTACGTTACAATCATGCTCGCGCTCCCACTGCAAGCGATCTTCGTTTTTATAACGCTCATGAGATCCACTAGTAGAATGTCCTTGAGGCTGCGTTAATTCTTGTACATGAATCATGACAGGTACATGCTCCTCTCTAGCTACAGCTCCAGCCTTTTCATAGGTTTCCACCAGTTCTGGATAGTTCCAGCCTTGAACTTCCATCAGTTCATAACCATCGTGATCTTCATCTCTTTGAAAACCAGACTGAATTTTACTGATGTTTTCTTTAGTTGTTTGATGTCTCGCATGAACGCTAATACCATATTCATCGTCCCAAACACTTATAACCATAGGTACTTGTAAGACTCCTGCGGCATTGAATGTTTCCCAGAAATGTCCTTCACTGGTACTTGCATTTCCAATAGTTCCCCAGGCCACTTCATTTCCATCGTTGGAAAACCCATTGTCTTCAGGTATCAAATCGTTATGTCTATAAACTTTAGAAGCTTGCGCCAGTCCCAAAAGCCTAGGCATTTGAGCAGCAGTAGGGGAAATGTCTGCGCTGGAGTTTTTCTGGTCTACCAATCGTTTCCAAGAACCATCTTCATTCAAACTGTGGGTGGAAAAATGCCCTCCCATTTGACGTCCTGCGCTCATAGGTTCTTGGGCAATATCAGTATTAGCATATAGACCTGCAAAAAACTGCTCAATGGTCAGTTCGCCTATTGCCATCATAAATGTCTGGTCGCGGTAGTATCCACTGCGGAAATCTCCATTTTTGAAAGATCTAGCCCAAGCAAGCTGGGGTAATTCTTTTCCATCTCCAAAAATCCCAAACTTTGCTTTTCCAGTTAAAACCTCTCTACGTCCTAATAAACTGCATTCCCGACTGGTAACTGCAATTTTATAATCCTTAAGAACTTCATTTTTAAAATCTTCCTGTAATAAAGGCTGTTCAGCTGTTTCTTTTGTCTGCATAGGTGTTTCTCGCTTGTCCACAAAGATAATCAAACCCTTTGCCAGTTACAACCAGATCAATACCAACGCCTGTTGAAAAGGCTCACAAACGTATTGATGTCTAACGTCACAATAAAGCGGATTTTTTGATCATAATCTGGTTGTGCGACTTCCCAACCTTTATTGCTGTATAACGGAAAGTAAAGCTCAAAATAATCCTGTAACAGGTTAAGGCGCACACCACTATCGTAAACAAATTTTGCACTAGCTTCTGAGTTTTTTACTAGCCCAACATCGCCATAGGCATAAATATATTTCCAAATACTGTAGGAAGCATTTGCTGTCGTGATCCATCGATTTGCAAATGCAGGTTCCAATTGAGATTTAAAACCGCCTTCAGCTACAATGAGTTGCTGGGAAAATAACCCTGAATCTTCCGACCGGCCATAGTAATTATAATCAAACAAATAATCTGTGGGTCTGTCCAATGCAAAAGAGAAAAAATCATCACTTCCCGTATCATTATACAAAAAGGTTCCTGCAAACAATCTAAAGTTAAGTTGGCGATTGTCCTTGAAAAGCTTTCGCCATTCTAGACTTCCGTCGAGTTTGCCAAATTTCGTAGAGATTTCAGTACCTATATTATAGGAAAAAAATCTTTTAAAATTAGGATCACTATGCGACCAGGTGATGGCAAATACATTGTAATCCGGCTCTGAAACTGGGTTCAAATCACTGCGCTCCCGGTTCACCAATACATTACGAAAATTGAGTCGCTGCTTGCGATTGCTGCGCAGGTCTTCCGGTCTAAAAGACAGGCTCAAAAATCCAGAAAATCTGCGATATAAAAGATCCTCTTCATAGCTATAGGTGTTTGCACTCAAACCATAGCGCACTTCATAAAGTCTTTCTGTACGATCTTGCATGGGGTGTGCATAGGCAAAGCCAATAGAACCTATTAATTTCTTAGAGTTAAAACCGTACGTTGGATTAATACCATATCTAAATGGTTTTGGCAATAGATTCCCATTGTAAAATCGCGCTCCTAAACTTACCCCATCGTATAAATTAAAGCCTAGATCTGGAATTAAAAAAACTTCGGTTTTTGTCGGGTCTTCTACATCTTTAAAAAACTTGAAGCGTAAGGGACGGTTGATACTAGGAAAATCTTTGAGTGTACGGTAATTGTCCCGCTGTGAAAATTCAGGAATAAGCTGCTCATAATTAATGGCGATGCGGTCTGCACGCTTTCGCGAAAGCGTAATTGTAGTATCTCTTGCAAAAGCAGGAATCCATTCTTTGGTCAAGATACTATCGTTTTTCAACCTATAAAATGGTACCGGGAGCATTCTTCCAGACTTGTTTTTCAACTTAACCTTCAGTGAATCTTCATCCCTGCTGACTGACCTGATCTTCCAGTCCATTCTCACATGAGTGGTGATGAAATCTTCAAAAAACCAGTCGGTAGATTCATTTGCATGTGAATTTAAAACTCGCTGAAATTCAGAAGTATTAGTAGGTTCGGTTAAAGAACTCGCATATAGCTGTTGAATCGTTTTCTCTAAAGATGCATCATCCAGGTAATCGTCTAAATACATGAATCCAACGCCTGCTTTATAAGGAATTCCTAGTTCTTGATTGTATTTGACTAAGCTGTCTCCAGGAGTGACCAGCGCTTGATCCAGATTGAGTCGAGCCGTATTGAGAAATAACAAGGAATATTGATCGTTAAACTTAAGTTTTGCAGCATTAAAACTGCGCAACCCCCACACTTTACTGAATTTTCCGGCGATTTTTAAATCAGGATAAGCATTTTCCTGATACTTCATCAATGTGTAGATGGTAATTGCGTTTTGCAACCAAAATTCATCCCTTGGATTTATAAGGTAACCGCTTTCCACCCATTTACGGGTCATCGCCTTAAGCATCTGCACCTCATAACTAAATCCATCTGGAAACGGATTGATAAAATCTGGCAACGAACTCAATCCATAAACAGGACTTTCCTTGTAATACCTATTGGAGATCAAAATTTGATCGTGAGGGTACGGGCCTAGATGCTCAGTTAAATAATCTGTAATCTTGTTTAAGACCACAATTTTCATAGGGTCTGATAGATTGTCATCTTTCAGGTCTGAAATGATCGTCAGTTGATCTGTATGGTATCTTTTGAATTGTAGTTTTTCCTTGCGTATATACAAATCAGCCTCTTTATAGCCGCTGCCTCCAAAAAGATAACTGTTATAAGTGTTTGTAGGAGCCTCTAGTTGTAGAGGTATCGTACTGATTGCATTAAAATTTGTGGGAATATGAAGAGATATGGTAAAGTCCATAGGTGCTCCATAAAAATCATTCAAATCTTTGTGAGAGTAGTATTGCCAGTCGCCATTAGCAAATACTGCTGGATGTAAATACCAAAACTTCAGGTTGTATTCTCCTGTACTGGTTTTCCCATAGTCTGTAAAATCATCTTCAGGAATGGTGACCTCATAATTTAAAATAAAAGTCCTAGAACTGCCTGGAATGAGGGGCTCTTCAAGTAATAATTCCACCACATCTTTTTGATTAGGCAGTCTATGGACCGTGTAATCAGCCGCAGCAGTTTGCTGTTGGAAGACGGTTTTACCACGATCTTCTTCTTTTGAAAACTGGAACCTATTTTTGAAATCTTCAGCGAACCTATTAGCTAGGGCAGTTTCTACATTGCTGAACGAGTTTGCCCAATCTAAAAGTACCACCCGATCCCAGGATTGGGAAGAGGTGTTTGTAATTACCAGTGTTTGCTCAATTTTAATAAGATCTTTGCCAGGCTCTAGATAAGCTATGATCTTCGTTTCTTGTTGAGCAAGAAGAAAAAAGGGAAAAAATAAAAATAGATATCTCAAATGTTTCAAGAACAAATTCTTTTTAGGGCAAACGTTTAAGATTGGTAAGTTTGAGTATTAGTACTTGTGAGAAAGTGCTGCAAAATAAACAATTAAAACAAAGATCGTACCCAATCCTAAAAATTAGGGCTCAAAGAATATTTGTTATAGAAATCATTAATGATTTGCACCGCTTCATCGCTCGTATCGACCACATGCAAAAGATCGATGTCCTCTGGACTTATAGTAAAGAATTTTTTGTCGAGAGTGCTCTTGATCCAATCCATCAACCCTTCCCAAAACTCACTACCCATTAGAATAATGGGAAATCTTCCTATTTTTTTAGTTTGGATCAACGTAATCGCTTCAAAAAGTTCGTCTAGCGTACCAAAACCTCCAGGCATTACAACAAAGCCTTGGGAATATTTGACAAACATGACTTTGCGAGCAAAGAAATAATCAAAGTCCAAACTCTTATCGCTGTCGATATACGGATTGTCGTGTTGTTCAAATGGCAATGCAATATTCAGCCCTACAGATGTACCGCCACCTAGATGAGCACCTTTATTACCTGCTTCCATTATTCCTGGACCGCCACCAGTAATAACACCGTATCCATTTTCTACTATCTTACCAGCTACTTCAGTGGCAAGTTGGTAGTATTTATTATCTGGTTTTAATCGAGCGCTTCCAAAAATAGAAACACATGGTCCTATGCGACTCATGCGCTCAAACCCCATTACGAATTCTGATAAAATTTTGAAGGTGGCCCAACTATCGTTGGTTTTCAAATCGTTCCATCCTTTTTCTCTGATCTCTTTTCTCATGTGCTTACTTCAATTCTTTTTTAAGAAACCTAGCCGTATGGCTAGTTTTATGTTTTGCTACTTGTTCTGGCGTTCCTACGGCAATTACCTCGCCACCGCCGCGGCCGCCTTCCATACCTATATCGATGATATGATCTGCGATTTTAATCACGTCCATATTATGTTCAATGACAAGTACCGTGTTGCCCTTATCTACAAGTTTATTTAGGACTTGTAATAATACTCTAATATCTTCAAAATGCAATCCTGTGGTAGGTTCATCTAGAATGTAGAAGGTGTTTCCTGTATCTCTTTTAGATAATTCTGACGCCAGTTTTATGCGTTGTGCCTCACCACCAGATAGAGTAGTGGATTGCTGCCCTAGTGTAATATAACCTAGGCCTACATCTTTTATTGTTTTCAGTTTTCTATAGATCTTAGGAATGGCTTCAAAGAAGTCTGTAGCCTCATTGATCGTCATGTTTAGTACATCACTGATGGATTTTCCTTTGTAACGTATTTCTAGTGTTTCCCTATTGAATCGTTTTCCTTGACAAGTTTCACAAGTCACATAAACGTCAGGGAGGAAATTCATTTCAATGACTCTTAATCCGCCACCTTTACAGGTTTCACAACGACCACCTACTACATTAAAACTAAACCTGCCTGGTTTGTAGCCTCTTATTAAAGCTTCTGGAGTTTTTGCAAAAAGGCTGCGTACTTCATTAAATGTCCCGGTGTAAGTTGCTGGGTTAGATCGTGGTGTGCGACCTATTGGGCTTTGATTGATGTCAATTACCTTGTCGCACTCATCTAAACCTTTAATGGACTTGTAAGGCATAGGAACTTTTACTCCATTAAAGAAATGAGCATTCATTATAGGGTATAGCGTTTCATTGATCAACGTGGACTTCCCACTTCCTGAAACACCACTTACTACAATCATTTTTCCAAGAGGAAAATCAACGCTGATGTTTTTCAGGTTATTTCCAGTACACCCTTTCAATGAGATTTTCTTCCCGTTTCCTTTTCTTCTCGTTTTTGGAATCTCGATTTCTCGAGTACCATTGAGGTATTGAGCTGTAAGTGTATTATGCTTTAAAATTTCAGTAGGTGTCCCCTCGCTAATGATCTCTCCACCATGTTTTCCAGCATGAGGTCCTATATCAATTACATGATCGGCACGCTCAATCATATCTTTATCGTGTTCTACTACAATTACAGAGTTCCCAACGTCTCTTAAAGATTCTAGAGAATTGATTAATTTTTCATTGTCTCGCTGGTGCAATCCTATGCTGGGCTCATCGAGTATGTATAGAACTCCAACCAGTTGGGAGCCTATTTGAGTAGCCAGACGTATGCGCTGGGCTTCTCCTCCTGAGAGTGATTTAGCACTTCGGTTTAGGGATAAATAATCCAATCCCACGTCTAGCAAAAATTGTAAACGTTCTCGAATCTCCTTTAATAATTCAGTTGCGATTTGTTTTTGCTTTCGCGAAAGCGAAGGTTCCAAATCATCAAACCATGCGACTAGCTGCACAATATCCATTATGGCAAGCTCTGCAATATTCTTTTCGTTGACTTTGAAGTACAAGGACTCTTTGCGCAATCGGGTGCCTTCACAGTCAGGACATTCCACGCGATCCATAAATTCTTTTGCCCAGCGCTGCAAGCTGGTACTGTCGTTGTTTTGATAGGTTTGCTCAATGAAATTAGCAATACCCTCAAAATCAATTTTATAATTGCGCTTCACGCCCAATTGTTTAGAATCAACTTCTAGCGATTCATTACCACCGTAAAGGATCATTTGAATCGCCTCGTCAGATACCTCACTCAATGGGTCAGTTAGTTTGAAGTCAAACTTTTGAGCTATCAGCTCTAATTGTTTGAAAATCCAATTTTTCTTATTGTCAGGATATGGCGCTAGACCGCCTTTTTTAATAGAAAGGCTGCGATCTGGAATAATTTTATCATCGTTGACTTTATATAATGTTCCTATACCGTTACAGGTAGCGCATGCCCCTTTGGGCGAGTTGAATGAAAAGTTATTCGGTTCTGGTTCTGGATACGAGATTCCTGAACTGGGACACATTAAATTACGTGAGAAATAACGACCTTCTTTAGAATCTTGGGGCACCACTATAGCAATATCATTACCATGATACATGGCCGTATTGATGGATTCTTCCAGTCTCTTGATGTCGTTCTCGCTATCTCTTACTTGAATCCTATCAATGACAATTTCAATATCATGGATCTTATAGCGATCTAGTTTCATTCCTTTAGTGATATCTACAATCACACCATCCACACGCACTTTCACAAAGCCTTGTTTGGCTATTTGTTCAAATAGCTCTCTGTAATGACCTTTACGTGATCTGATGACGGGAGCTACTAAGCTGATGCGCTGCCCGTTATATTCTTCTATGATCAATTCTCGTATTTGCTCGTCACTATAACTTACCATTTTTTCTCCAGTATTGTAGGAGTAGGCATCGCTAGCTCTGGCAAATAACAATCGTAGAAAATCGTAGATTTCAGTAATAGTTCCCACCGTACTTCGTGGACTTTTTGATGTGGTTTTCTGCTCAATGGCGATTACAGGGGATAACCCATCAATTTTATCGACATCAGGTCGTTCTAATCCACCTAAGAACTGACGTGCGTAAGCCGAAAATGTCTCAATGTATCTGCGTTGACCTTCCGCATATATCGTATCGAAGGCTAGGGAACTTTTTCCTGATCCAGACAAGCCTGTAATGACAACTAATTTTTCTCGTGGTATATTGACATCAATGTTCTTAAGGTTATGAACACGAGCGCCCTGTACCTCAATCATTTCTTCGTTTTCAGACATATTTTTTTGCAATCCCGCGAAGTTACCTCATACATCTTTTAAGACCTTATAATCTTATCTCAAAAAAATACATGTAAACGGTCTTGATGGGTCGCTCGATTAAAAGACAAATTACAGCTTCACTTTATCGATTAATCTGGTAATCTATCGTAAATCGACCTGGTTTTAAAATCCTTTAAGAACCTATTACGTAGATGTTTTTAAGTTTAAGAGAATCGAGAAAATTAAGGTCGCATGGGAGGTTATTACGAAAAAACAGATTATAAGACAATATCTTATGCTGTAATACGAGTTGCTCTAGGGGGTTATTTATTGTTTCATTCTATTATAGGGATCATTGATTTTGACCAGTTTATGGTCACGGCACTTTCCTATTTTGAAGAAGGGTCTTCTATCTCCTTTCTTGCTTATCTAACTCCTATTGTTCCATTTATGGAGTTCTTTCTAGCTTTGATGATATTGACTGGTCTTTATACAAGGTTGGCCTTACAGTGGGCCATAGGTGTCGGCATCTTTTTTATGCTATTTTTTCATTTTACAGATGATTTAACGTCTGCTCTAGAACACGCTTATGGTGTCATTGTCAAAATTTCCTTATTGAGTTTGTTGTTCTTAAATAAGTACTCGCTAGATTATTATAATTTATGGAATGTCTCAAAAGAGACTAAAACTATTTGATCTGAATATCTGTAATAGGAATGTTTATTCCAAAGACACTTTTTCTTTTTGAAATAGGAAACCCAGCATCTGTCACTTCCCAATCATTCCATTTTGCTTCCACGCCATCAAAAGGTAGGATGCTTACCCACATTTTAAAATTTTGAGGGCGGTAATTCTTGTCCAACTTCCATACATAAACATCTCCTGGTGTAGTGCCTCCACTCAAGTAGCGAACTAACAATTTTTCTTGTGCATCTTCCCTGATAATTTCACGTTCAGTCCCTGGATCCATTATCTTGTGTGGAGCCACCATCCAGAAACTATCATTATTGAAGTTTTTCAACGCATAAGCTATAGCGTCTTGAGTGTCATTTTCATTCAATGGCGTTCCATCTTCAAAAGCTAAACTGTTGGTATTAGATTCTAGATCCAGCTTTACAAATTTGTCATCCCAGCGCACTTCTACCATCCCTTGCTGTGGATACCACTTGTAATGGTTAGTTCCTCTAAAGGTCCAGGAAATAAGTTCAGCTTCTTTGAATTTTTCATGCTCGATGGCATCCAGAACCTTAAAAGCAAGTTCATCAGCGGCAGGTCCAGAGAGGCCCGTTGGAACATCTTCAGCAAGGGCGATTTTTAGAATTAAAAAAAGAATAGCGAGTAAGGCAATGAGGCCTAAAACACCTCGTAGAAGCCACTTTAAAATTGTTTTCAAAAGAATCGGTTTTGGGTTGAAATTACGACATAAAAAAATCTGCCGTGAATGGATCGCGGCAGATTTTATAATTCTATTCAGGCTTACTAGTCCTGTTTAGGGAATTTCTTCTTGTAATCAATAATAGCTTGTTCCACGATTTCCATGGCTTTTGCGCGCCCTTGGAAGTCTTCCACGTCTACTGTCTTATTCTCTAATTTCTTATAATCTTCAAAGAAATTACGCATCTCTTTTTTCCAAAATTCTGGAAGTTCTGCTACATCATTGAAGTGAGCAACGCTCATATCATTGGCCGCAACTGCGATGATCTTATCGTCCATCTCGCCACCGTCCATCATTTGCATCACGCCTATTACTTTAGCTTCTACTAAACACATAGGGACGATTTCAATTTGAGAAAGCACTAGAATATCTAGTGGATCTTGATCGTCACAATAGGTTTGAGGTATAAAACCGTAATTAGTAGGGTAGTACATGGAGGAGTAAATCACTCGATCCAGAATCAACATTCCGGTTTCCTTGTCTAGCTCGTATTTGGCTCTTGTGTTCTTCGGTATTTCAATAATTCCTGTTACCGTTTCAGGTGCATTTTCGCCGTGGCTCACGTCATGCCATGGATTCATCTTCTGTGTCATAATTTTTGTAAAAGGCTGCAAATTTAAGGTTTATACGCTTTCGCGAAAGCGAACTCACCACAAAACTCTGCACTTTAAGTACCTGATCTATTTTTAACGAAAGGTTTTACCGGCTTAAACCCTTGTTAAAAGGGCAATCGCGTAAATTTTCTCCACTTATGACGACTATCTTTATGATATGATGAGACAAGAAAGAAGCGGTTTTAAGTTTGAGCACTTTAACCCTAAGGATCTCGACCCATTTGACAAGCTTTTTGATATTTTCAAAGAGTTGATTACCCATACTTCTGGAGATTTTGATGAGGCCATCGACTGGTTGCGTGAGTTGGATAAAGAGTATAAACTAACCACTCCAGAATACACAGTGGATGATTTTATTGAAGATTTAAAAGAGCGTGGTTATATAAGGGAAGAATTTGATCCAGAAAAAGGTGGCGATGGAGAAGGAGACGAAGAAGGCAATGGTCCTGGAAAGTATTCTATTACTGCCAAAACAGAACAACTATTGCGCAAACATGCCCTAGATCAAATCTTTGGCAACATGCGTAAGGGCAATACAGGGAATCACAAGACCAACAAGCTAGGTTCAGGAGATGAGCATACCGGTGACTTAAGGGAATATAGATTCGGCGATGGGCTGGATCGTATTTCCATGACAGAGAGTTTGCGCAATGCCCAGGTCAACCATGGGATGGATGATTTCTATTTGTCAGAAAGTGACTTGATTGTAGAAGATACACAGTTCAAGGCACAGATGAGTACGGTGTTGATGATTGACATCTCACATTCCATGATTCTTTATGGGGAAGATCGTATTACACCCGCAAAAAAAGTGGCGATGGCACTTGCCGAGTTGATCACAACAAGGTATCCTAAAGACACACTAGATATTATCGTTTTTGGGAACGACGCCTGGCCTATTAAAATAGCCGATTTGCCCTATCTTAAAGTCGGGCCTTATCACACCAACACTGTTGCTGGCTTGCAATTAGCTATGGATATTCTACGTCGCAAGAGGAATACCAACAAGCAAATCTTTATGATTACTGATGGGAAGCCTAGCTGTTTGCGATTGAAGGATGGCAGGTATTACAAAAACTCCAACGGTTTGGACGAATACATTGTAGAGAAGTGCTACACGATGGCAGCTCAAGCACGCCGTTTGCATATACCTATCACCACATTTATGATCGCCAATGACCCTTATTTACAACGATTTATAGATGAATTTACCGAAGCAAATCAAGGGAAAGCCTTTTTCACAGGATTGCAAGGTCTGGGCGAAATGATCTTCCATGATTATGAAGCGAATAGGAGGAAGAGGTTGAAGTAATGATCAAAAACAAAGAAACATACATAGCCATTAATATTGTTGGAGTTGTAGTTACCATGATTCTAGGAACTTGGATTTCAATGAGTGCAAATGGTTTAACTACAAGCGGACATGGAGGGTTTCTAAACTTGATACTTCCAGCTTTTGTAGGTTTGCTTACCTTGATATTATTTTTTGTAGCCAGATTGCTTTTCAAAAGGTACAGTTGGGTAGTTACTATTATTGGATTGGTTAGCCTAATCTACTGGTCCATAAAGCTTTATTTAAATAAAATGTAGAGGAGGACTAACTTCGAAAACTAATGCTGTAGAATAATAAACTTTAAATAAAGAATTATAAATTAAAAAAAAGCTGTCTGTTCGAGCGGAGTTGAGAACTAAGTTCCACCTGCCGAAACAGCAAAGAAATAAAACAACAAACGAATTCGCATAGAAGTGCGAATTCTATATAAAGAAATATGAAGATAGAAAACATTAAAACTATAGGTGATCTTAAGAAATCTGGATGGACGTCAAAGTCCATTAAGGATGAATTAAGAGATAACCTTAAGGAGAATATTAAAAGAGGAACAGAATCTTTTACCGGGATTCATGGATATGAAAACAGCGTAATTCCAGAACTGGAACGAGCGATCCTATCCAGACACAATATCAACCTATTAGGTCTAAGGGGTCAAGCTAAAACACGATTGGCTCGCCTTATGACAGGCCTGCTTGATGAGTATATTCCTTACGTAACAGAAAGTGAGATTCATGATGATCCATTGAACCCGTTATCGAGAACAGCGATGCAGTTGATTGAAGAACATGGTGATGCTACGCCTATTTCTTGGTTGCACAGAGACGATCGGTTTTATGAAAAGCTGGCCACACCAGATGTAACGGTGGCAGATTTGATAGGAGATATAGACCCTATAAAAGCGGCCAACTTAAAACTAAGTTATGCCGACGATCGCGTGATTCACTATGGAATGATTCCAAGAGCAAACCGTTGCATTTTTGTCATCAATGAGCTTCCAGATTTACAAGCCAGAATCCAGGTGGCATTGTTCAACATATTACAAGAAGGTGATATTCAAATACGTGGATTTAAGTTACGCCTCGCACTTGATATGCAATTTGTATTTACTGCCAACCCTGAAGATTATACGAATCGTGGTAGTATTGTAACCCCATTGAAAGATAGAATTGGTTCTCAAATTTTGACCCATTATCCTGAGAACATCCAAATCGCCAAGACCATTACGCAACAAGAAGCTAAAAACGATGAGCGCACAAAGGATGGTGTCTATGTACCAGAATTAGCTAAGGACCTGTTGGAACAAATAAGTTTTGCAGCTCGTGAGAGTGAGTATGTAGATGAAAAAAGTGGCGTAAGTGCTCGTATGAGCATCACGGCCTATGAGAATTTATTGAGTACCGCAGAGCGACGTGCCTTAATGAATGGCGATGATAAAACGAACATTCGACTGTCTGATTTCGCTGGAGTGATTCCTTCTATTACTGGGAAGATTGAGCTGGTTTATGAAGGAGAGCAAGAAGGTGCAGCCTTTGTAGCTAATGAGCTGATTGGCGAAGCCATTAAAACTTTGTTTCCAGAATACTTTCCAGAATTGAAGAAGCTCAAGAAACCTGATGAGGAAACGCCTTATGATAAATTGGTAGAATGGTTCTTCAATAACGACGCTTTGGAATTGCTCGATGAATTGAATGATTCGGATTACAGAGCATTGATTGACCAAGTAGGACCTCTAGAGGATTTAGTGCAGAAACACCAGCCAGAAACAACTAAGGAAGATCGGTATTTCCTAAAGGAGTTCATCCTATGGGCATTAGTAGAATTCGACAAGCTTAGTAAAAAGCGATTTACAGAAGGCTATCAGTTCAACGACTTATACAGTGATTTTGTAAAAGGAATCTAGACGATTTAAAATTAAATTTTGGTTGCTACTCGAGGGGGTTTACCTTTGAGTATCAACCATTTTTTATGTCCTATCGTTACTTCCTTTTGTTACTTATCATTCTAGCAACTTCATGTAAAAGCGATACAGAGGTCGTGAAACCTTTCTCTGAAAACCAATTGCAAAAGATGGACATGACTGCGGTTAGCATGATGGATGCCTTGGCAAGCAACAGGCCAGAGGTTGTAATTCGCAATTTTGATCATCGCTCTTTTTCAAAACGTTTGGGTAAAAAATTCTTTTCCTTTAAGAAAGAAGAGCAGGGCTTTTTAATGGGAATTCTGATGAACTCGCTGGCTGAGCAAATTTTCACATTATCACAAACTATTACTAAGGCAGGTTTGAAACTTCAAATGATCGATGCTCGTCACAAAGGTAAAGTTTCCCAAGTGACAATTAAAGTCATGGATGCTGAAGAAGAATCGACTATTACCTATTTTGTCTTATACCTTAAGGAAAACGTAAATGGGGATTTTGTCCTTGTCAATTTCTATGATGTTTTTTCTGGAAAGAGTTTCTCTCAACTGGCGCAAGATCTTCTCGCCATCGATTTTGAAAATGAGAATATCGCTAGGTTATTTGAAAAACAGCGATTCAGGATATTAGAAGCCAGACACTTGGAGAGCTTTGGCAACTATCAAGAAGCTTACATGCAAATGGATTCTGTAACTACTGAGTTTAGAAACTTTGGAGTGTATCCTGTTTATAGGGCATTACTTTCCAGTCACTTGAATGACAGCCTTTATTTGAAAGAGTTAGAAAACCTTAAACAAATCACTCCTAATCATCAGAGTGTCCTTTTTTATGACTGCATCAGCACTTATGTCAAAACAGATGAAAAAGATCAATCGGAATGTCTTGAGGAATTTTTAATTGAATTACTGGACAATTAGTAAGTTCAAAATCAGGCGTAGATCAGAGGTTGAGATTAAAAAACCAAATTCTTACTTACCGGAAATCATAAGATTTTTAGCCTCTTTAGCTACTGCATCAGCTTCTTTGATTTGCCCCATCTTTCTTAGTAAAGAAGATTTCACATAAAGATTTTGTCCAGATTTTTCAATTTCAATCGCACGATTGATAAGAGCCATCCCAGACAGCAAATCCTGCTTATCTGTAAGGTTTTGAGCAATAGAACTGGCAGTTTGCGATAACAGCTTTTCACGATGCCATAATTGATCTAGATTCTTCTTAGTTAATTTAGGGTGTGATCCAGCAATAACTTTGTATTTACTAGGTACTGGAGCGTACACTAATAAATTTTTAGAGGCTGGCAGCTTTGCATTTTTGGCCACTAAAGCATTGAAAGCAGCTGGAGCTAGGGCGCCTGTATGTTGATCTACCAGGGTTCCATTCTTTAAAAACAGGAATGTGGGAACACCAGGGATGTTCAAAACCTCGTCAGTAATATTCTCGTCTATGTCTAATTTGTAAATCTTTGCAACACTTTTTGGGTCTGTAGCCATCGCTTCAATGGTAGGCTTCATCATGCGACAAGGACCGCACCAACTGGCCGTAAAATAGAGGATCTTCATCTCGTCATCAACCACTGCTGCGGTAGTAGCGATTTCGCTATCCGTTATATACTGTTGTGCTTGCAATTGAGATAGAGCAACTAGTGAAAAAAAACTGATAAGTAAGTACTTCATTCGTATGGTGTTTGCAGTGATGCTATCTAATTTTATACCAACTTGTGGTTTGTGCCAATAATGTGGAGGTTTTCGCTTTCGCGAAAGCGGAATCACCACACACATCACACACAAAAATAAGGACTTCATAGGTCAACTTAAATTCAAACAATGAATAACCGAAAAGAACAACTGGAAGCGCTGGATCGATTGCTTACCATAATGGATGAATTGCGAGAAGGCTGTCCCTGGGACCGCAAGCAAACCTTGCAATCCTTGCGGCACTTGACGATTGAAGAAACCTATGAGTTAGGTGATGCAATACTGGACAACGATCTCGATGAAATACCTAAAGAATTAGGGGATTTGCTTTTACATATTATTTTCTATGCTAAAATAGGTTCAGAAACGGGTGATTTTGACATAGCAAGCGTAGCGCATGGCATATCAGACAAACTAGTTTCACGTCACCCTCATATTTATGGAGACGTAAAGGTAAAGGACGAGGAAGAAGTCAAGCAAAACTGGGAAGCACTCAAATTAAAAGAAGGCAAGAAAAGCGTGCTGGAAGGAGTGCCTATGAGTTTGCCGGCTTTAGTGAAAAGTTCGCGCATTCAAGATAAAGTAGCCGGTGTAGGTTTTGACTGGGAGCATCCAGAACAAGTGAAAGAAAAGCTGGAAGAAGAACTGGCTGAGCTTCAGGTTGAAGTTGACAAAGGCGATAAAGATGCCATTGAAGCAGAATTTGGCGATGTGTTGTTCTCTCTTGTCAATTATGGGAAACATCTAGGCGTGAATCCTGAAGATGCGCTGGAGCGAACTAATAAAAAGTTTATCAAACGCTTTCAATATCTAGAATCCAAAGCCAATGAATTAGGAAAACCACTGAGCGATATGACCTTGGGAGAGATGGATGTATTTTGGGATGAGGCTAAAAAGCTTTAAATTAAAAACGGCGCCCCTCGGGCGCCGTTTTCTTCTTTTTCATTGCAATTTAAATTAAGCTTGCACTTAATTAGTCTTCATAGATCACTTTAGCATTAGCGATATCTTCATCTAGATCTGCCATTGTAGTAAAGTATCTATTGTTGTCGTTGAAAATCCGTTCAGGACGTTCTCCTACAATTACATATTCTACATCTAATTGTGGTGCGTTAATCATCACTTGATCTTGTTTACGCACTGTTTTTCCTTCTAGATCCATGTCGCTGTCTTCTAGGGTAGCAATAACATACAATTTATTACGTGTTGCGCGTACTTGTTGGATTTCAAGGTTCATATCGTTTCCTGAAATTTCAGTTTCTACAGTCAAGGTTCTTTCTGCCTTTTCTCCTGGCATGTCAAAATCAATCACGGGAACTTCAACTTCTTCTTCTTCCATGACTACAACTAATTTAGGTACTTCTACCATTTTAGTGGTCGTGCTAACATCTACATCCATCCAGTCAACATCATATTCTGGAAGATCACCAGATTCTGCTTCTACTTCTACATCAACTTCTGGCATTTCACCGCTTTCAGTTTTATTGATGTCACAACTGGTTAAAACAGCTGCTAGGGCAAAAATGGATACTATTCTAGTTTTCATAATTTTAGTTTTAGTTATTGGTCTTTGTGGTTAAAAATTGGTCGGTGTGTTTTGATAAATTTATTTGGAAGTGACTATAAATGCATGAATGACACCAGGGATGAAAAAGATTAATGTCAAGATCAAATTGATCAAGAAATCTTTCCCGAATCCTTTAGCGAGTCCAACACCCAATGGCGGAATAAAAATGTTCAAAATAATGGTTAGAATGCTCATATTAATTAGTTTAGGTTGATCGCAAGTTATATGGATCCCCTAGCTAATGTCGTTAAGCATTCCCTAATTAAGTAGGAATTAACGTATGAATATTAGATTCCAGTAAAAGTAGAAGGGGTTATGATGCGCATTTGAGCTTTTACAGAGTCACTGACGTCAAGGCCTTCAATAAAATCTGCCATGCTTTGAGCTGTGATCTTTTGATTAGTCCTAGTTAACTCTTTTAAAGCTTCGTATGGGTTAGGATAAGCCTCTCTTCTTAAAATGGTTTGAATAGCTTCAGCCACTACTGCCCAATTATCATCTAGGTCTGCAGTAATTTTTTGTTGGTTAAGTAAGAGCTTGCTCAATCCTTTTGAAGTCGCTTTGAAAGCGATGATGGTATGAGCTAGAGGAACTCCCACATTGCGCAGTACGGTAGAGTCTGTAAGATCTCTTTGTAATCTAGATATAGGTAGTTTGGCTGCCAGGTGCTCAAATAAAGCATTTGCAATGCCTAGATTTCCTTCACTATTCTCAAAATCGATAGGATTTACTTTATGTGGCATCGCACTGGACCCTATTTCCCCAGCCTTAATCTTTTGCTTAAAGTAGTCCATAGAGATATAGGTCCAGATGTCGCGATCTAAATCTATTAATATAGTATTGATTCGTTTCAACGCATCAAATAAAGCCGCCATAAAATCGTAATGCTCAATTTGAGTCGTTGGGAAACTGTGTTTTAAACCTAAACGATTTTCTACAAAGTCATTACCGAATATCCTCCAATCAATCTCTGGAAACGCCACATGATGCGCATTGTAGTTTCCAGTAGCTCCACCAAATTTTGCGGCATGTGGGATGTCTTTGAGCATTTTCAATTGCTCTTGAAGACGCACTACAAATACTTTGAATTCTTTTCCTAATCGAGTAGGAGAGGCAGGTTGACCATGAGTCCTAGCAAGCATGGGGACATCTTTCCAATCCTCAGCTAGCTGATCAATTTGTTCAATTAGCTTTTCAAGTTCAGGCTGGTATACTTGTTCTACCGCATCTCTGATTGATAATGGTATAGCGGTATTATTGATGTCTTGAGAAGTCAGTCCAAAGTGAATGAACTCTTTATGGCTCTCTAGATTCAATTCGTCAAACTTGTTCTTTAAAAAATACTCTACTGCCTTTACATCGTGGTTGGTAGTCTTTTCAATTTCCTTAATTGCTTCGGCGTCTTCCAAGGTAAAATCCTTGTACAACTTTCTCAAGTCAGATTGAATCTCATTGCTAAGAGGTTGCAGCTGAGAAATTCCGCTTTCGCTTAAAGCGATAAAATATTCCACCTCGATCAACACTCGATATTGTATCAAGGAAGCTTCAGAAAAATAATTAGAAAGGGACTCGACCTTAGAACGGTAGCGGCCATCAATAGGCGAAATTGCTTGTAAAGACATAGTGTAGCTTTAAAGCCTGCAAAAATAGGATTTTAGACTGAAGAAATAGGGGTCAGGCCTGGCTAATGCATCTTGTTATGCATTCAAGTTTTTGAGTACTTTTCCTGCGACGCTTTTATAGCCTGCGTTTTGAGGATTCGGTAAATGCTCCTCGATTAACGCTGGGAGCTGCTGGTGCACCCATTCAAACTCCTGACCTAATAAAAATAAGGCCTTGGTAGCAAATGCCAAGTTAGCCGTCTTACCACGAGCTGTCAGCAGTTCATTAAAGCAACCTTCTACCAGTTGCTCTCGCATTTTTATACTGAGCAAAGACTGCAGTGGATGCCGTTTTCTGGAATAATAGGCTTTTGAAACTAGGTAGCCAATTTTAGTAAGCGACCGCATACCAGAATGATTGATGGCTGTGGGGAAAAGCGCGCAAATATCCTTGAGGTGTGGATAGCATTCAGATTCATGAAGCAAAAAGGATTGCTCTAGGCACCAGCAAGCTTGATGAGAAACACCTGATTCCGGTCTGCATAAAAGAATAAGTTCCGTCATTAAATTAAGCTCAACACAGATTTTACCTAATCGAACTCGTGGTTCTTTATAAGCTTTGAGATTTTGTAATTCCTTTTTTAATACAAGCGCATCCATGAATCACTTAGCATTGTGAAGGTCTGCATGGATCATGTCACAGGCTTTTTGGATTCCTGTACTTGCGTTCTCTGCAATTACCGTAAGTCCATTTCCACTGTTTAATGTTGGGCTAGGGTCTACTAAATAGATAGGTGAAGCTGCTGGCGCATAATGCATTAACCCAGCTGCAGGGTAGACTTGCAGGGATGTTCCCACTACAATTACCGCATCTGCGTTTTGAATCCAGTCGATAGCTTCATCCATAGCGGGAACCTCTTCACCAAACCAGACAATATGTGGTCGCATTTGTGATCCCGCGGCACATTTATCGTGGATGGTGATATCTTCAGTCCACTCTTGGATATCTTTTATGTTACTAGAACTGCGAGCCTTGCGCAGCTCGCCATGTAAATGTAGTACTTGGCTAGATCCCGCACGCTCGTGCAAATCGTCTACGTTTTGAGTGATGACTTGAACCTCATAATTGCGTTCCAAGGCAGCAATACAATGATGCGCTGCATTAGGTTCCACGTCCTTCAACTGCGCACGTCTCTTATTGTAGAAATCAAGAACCAATTCTGGATTGGCCTGCCAGCCTTCAGGTGATGCAACTTCCATCACATCATGTCCTTCCCACAAACCCCCAGCATCTCTGAAGGTAGAAATACCACTTTCTGCACTCACACCAGCTCCTGATAATACGACTATTTTTTTCATGGGTTCCATTTTTCAGCTTCAATTACTACCGCACCGCGACCGTTGATGCTGGTAAAGAATAGATAATTAAATTCACTTTCCGTAAAGTTATATTTTGTGCGGATTTGTTTCACGCTTTCGCGAAAGTTTCTGGTCACCACCGCATGCGCACCTTTACCGTATTCTCGCTTGATAGACTTAGGTTTGTAATCTTGTGTTTTTTTTACCTTAAAAATTCTTCCTGGAAAATCTATAAACTCTTCAGAAGTAAGCAAGTGCGCGTCCTGATCTATCTTTTGAATTTTATACTCTTCAGCTAGTTGCGCAAAGGCTTGTGTTTTCATTACGGCAGCGTTGGGTTCGTATACATACGCCTTTACTTCACTAAATTCTAGAACTGGAAGGTAGCCAGGGCTGTATGAAAATTTGGGTTGATCTGTCTCTAGGTTGACAGCGGTGATAGTTAGAGAAGTATCTTTTTTATTCAACAACCATAGCAATTCTTTGACTTCATTTTTAACCGCCACTACGTGAATTTCTACCACATTAGGAAGTTGTTGAAGTCCGGCAGTAATGTCTAGCATCGGCGATGTCTTAATCAAAATTTGATCTGATTTATCAAATAGCAATTCAATATGTTCCAATACATTGGGTTCATAATCGGTAAGCAGTACTGCCTTGCTGGAGGCTGCTGTTTTGCGGCTAGGATCTAGATAAATTAGGTCAAAGCTCTGGTCTGTATTTCTTAAAAATGCAATGCCATCCTCACAAACACTTTTAGTTGGTAATTGTAAGGCTGATAGGTTGTGTGCTGTAATTTCTTGTAGGGATTTATCTCGTTCCACATGGGTGGTTTGAGAGTACGCTTTCGCGAAAGCGATTACATCAACCCCTAAACCACCAGTCAAGTCTATCATACTATTGCCTTGAGTGATCTGCGCTTTATAAGCTGCAGTGGAGGCAGAACTGGTTTGCTCTAAATTGACCTTAGGAGGGAATAGGATTTCCCGATGTTCAAAAAGTAAAGGAAATTTGTATCGCGCCTTTTGCAGACCGATTAATTGTTGGGTTAAGTCTTTGACCTCGATTTCAAATGGATGCGACTTGAGGATGAATCCAGCCGGTGATTCATGAAGGTGCTCCATCAAATACTCTCGCACTTGTGGTTGCAGCACTTTCAAATTCATAGTTACAGGTTTTGGGTAAGTTTTTTAACGATTTTATACTCGCTCAAGAATTCTTTTGAAATCACCTTGATAGCGGTATACAATGGTATAGCTAAGACCAGTCCCAGTATACCGAAAACTAGTCCTGCGATCAATATAATAATAAATATTTCCAGAGGGTGTGATCGAACTGATTTTCCAAAAATCAACGGTTGATTGAGGAAGTTGTCGATCAACTGGATGATTCCATAACCTATAGTAACCACAATGAGTTTAGGTAAAATAATTTCTGTAAAGTTGGCCCCAAGGTTATCACTTATTACAAATGCACACATCAGTACATAACCTATTGCTGGACCTAGATAAGGAATCAAGTTGAGCAAGGCACAAAAGAAGGAAATGATCAATGCATTTTGTACTCCTAAAGATAGCAGGATGACGCTATACAAAACAAATAAGATGGCAATTTGAAATACCAGTCCTATGAAATATCTGGAAAGCAGTTGTTTAATCTTAGTAAATGCTCGCAAAAACTGGCCTTCATTCCCTTTTTTAGAAAATACTAGAACACCTTCTAGCAATAGTCGGCTGTCTTTCAATAAAAAGAAAGATATAAATAGGATAGAGAATAATCCAATCATGAAACTTCCCAAGGTTCCAAAAAAACCATTGACAAACTGGGGTACGATGTCCATTGTAAAGTTCTCGCGTACAAACTCCAAGTTCTGTATGCGTTCTAATACATTGACACGATTGATCCCAAAATAATCGCTGATTTGCTCATTGAGGACTTCTAGATTTTCCTTGACTTCCTCAATATTGATTTTAGATATGTTTTCTCCCTGTTCTGCTATTACAGGTATGACCATCAGAATCGCTCCCACGATGATGGAAAACAGGAAAAGTAATGTGACGATTACTGCTAGAGTGTTAGGAAAGCGCAGTTGATCTCTTAAGAATAGTACTATAGGTCGTCCAATTAAGGATAGAACGGCTGCGATTCCAATATAGAATAGGACAGATTGTATTTCCCAAAGAAACCATGCCAGCAAGATGACACCGCCTATGATGAGCAAAGCTCTCAAAAGTCCAAAGGCGATTGCTCGCGACATTGATTTAGGTTCCATAAATTAATTAATTGGTAAACACGTACTTAACAATATTTGCTCCCATATCCAGGGCTTTACGCCTTACATTTGGCGGGTCATTGTGTACTTCTGGACTTTCCCAGCCATCCCCCAAATCGCTTTCAAATGTAAATAAAAGAACTAATCTATTTTCATGAAATATTCCAAGAGCCTGAGGACGGTTGCCTTCATGCTCATGTATTTTAGGTAATCCCTGTGGAAATTTCACGTAGGAACTGAAGATGGGATGAGAGGCAGAAAGCTCTTTCCATTGCTTATCAGGAAACAAGCGAATGATCTCTTTGTCAAGATAGGGTTTCATTCCATAGTTGTCGTCTATATGAAGAAATCCACCACTCAATAAATAGCTCCTAAGATTTTCAATCTGTGCATCATTGAAGACCACATTCCCGTGTCCCGTCATATGTAAAAACGGATATTGAAAGATGTCAATACTTTGCGGTTCTACGGTTGGGATTTTAGTGGATATAGTAGTGCCTATGTTAGAATTACAGTAGCGAACTAGATTAGGAAGGGCTGTGGGGTTGGCGTACCAATCGCCACCACCATCATATTTTAACAAGGCAATCTCTTGAGCTTGGCTGATGGAAGCTATTAAAAAACCGATTACCACAAGGAAGTGCGGTGCTGCTATTTTTGGCATATTAAAAAAAATGTTAAAAAAAGTTATCAAAAATTAGAATAATAAGATCAGTTTTTCATAGTTTTATCGTGAGCGCCCCCTAATACAGCTTACTTATGAATTTCAAACCTTTTGTAAGAATCTTGATTCCATCTATCAGTCTATTTTTGGCATTCATGCTTTTAGCTTTCCAACATATGCAAAATAACGGAGAAAGTAATGAAAAACAGAATGAAAACGAGCTAGCCAAAATAGAGGCATCTACGGATAAAGACACGCAAGGCTCCTAGTCGCTAAAGCTATTGCTATATTTTTGATAAGCACTTGTAATAAACACATCGCTGACATTTGCTATTTGAGTACTTCTAATAATTTTTAGCTTTGCTGTTGGGCCGCATTGAATAAGCTAGCGGCATAAACTCCAGCGGTTTCAGTGCGCAGTCTTGTTGCTCCTAAATGAACTGGCTGATAATTCTTTACTAAGGCTTGTTCTATTTCTTGAGGTGTAAAATCTCCCTCAGGTCCTATAAGTAATGTAATTTCTAAATCTTTTTCCAGAAAACCGGAAAGATGCTTTTTCTGTGTTTGCTCACAGTGAGCTATCAATTTTATACTTGAGCTCTCAGTTTCCATAAATTCTTCTAGAGAAGTGAGCTCGTTCAATTTGGGTTTGTGAAGCTGCAAGGACTGTTTCATAGCACTTACAAGTATCTTATCAAATCGATCCCATTTAATGGAGCGTCGTTCACTGTTACTACACAGCAATGGAGTGATTTCTGTAATTCCCAATTCCGTTGATTTTTCTAGGAACCATTCCATACGA
Organism: Nonlabens marinus S1-08; assembly: GCF_000831385.1. Taxonomy (NCBI): domain Bacteria; kingdom Pseudomonadati; phylum Bacteroidota; class Flavobacteriia; order Flavobacteriales; family Flavobacteriaceae; genus Nonlabens; species Nonlabens marinus. The sequence goes on from NZ_AP014548.1 coordinate 1,985,947, forward strand.
TCATTCATTTTTGTAGGAGCTATGGCAATATGAAGTTGACCACTGGGAGCAGGCTCAAATTTTACATGCTGTAACTTAAGTGAGCACTTGTTGCTGGTCAATTGTGTAATAGTTCCATCAAATAAATCACCTGTACCATTAGTAATAGATACCTGGTCGCCTACTTTTTTGCGCAATACTTTAGTGATATGCCGTGTATCCTCTTTTTCTAAAGAAAGCAGAGTAGTGGTGGCTGTAGCTTGTGGAAAGTAAAATAGTTGCATTACATGGAAATTCTAGCAGTAGCGGTTACCTCAAGTCCAGCAAAATCTTTTTGTAAAAACTTGTAGTAACCAGAAATACCTATCATCGCTGCGTTATCTGTAGTGTATTGAAAAGGCGGTATAAAAACCTTCCACCCTTTTTCTTTTTTAGAAAGCAAGCGTTCTCTGATGCCAGAATTAGCACTCACGCCACCTCCAATAGCCACAGACTTAATGCCTGTTTTATTAACAGCTTTTTCTAATTTTTGGAATAGGATTTCTATGATAGTGTATTGAACGCTAGCACAAATATCTTCTAAATTTTCTTTGATGAAATCTAGATTTTCTTTGACTTGCTTTTGGATAAAATACAGCACACTAGTTTTAAACCCGCTGAAACTGTAGTCTAGGTTAGGAGCTTTAGGAATTGGAAAGGAAAACGCGTGGGGATTTCCCTTTCGCGCAAGCGAGTCTATTATTGGGCCAGCTGGGTAATCCAATCCAAGCATTTTTCCTGTTTTATCAAAGGCTTCCCCTACAGCGTCGTCCATGGTAGTGCCTATCACTTCCATCTCGTGATGATCTGTCACTTTTACTATTTGAGTGTGTCCACCACTGATGGTCAATGCTAAGAATGGGAACTCAGGTTTTTCCTGACCTTCGTCTATAAAATGAGCTAATATATGAGCCTGCATATGATGAACCTCTATCAAAGGAATATCTAATGCCAGCGATAAACTCTTGGCAAAACTGCTCCCTACCAGCAAGCTACCCATGAGGCCAGGACCTCTAGTGAAAGCTATTGCAGTGAGTTGCTTTTTGTCGATATTTGCCTGCGCTAAGGCGGTGTGGACTACTGGAACGATATTCGACTGGTGCGCACGCGAGGCCAACTCTGGAACTACACCACCATATTGTTGATGCACTTTTTGACCAGCTATCACGTTTGATAGAACTTGATCATTTTTGAGCACTGCGCAGGAGGTGTCATCACAAGAAGATTCTATGGAAAGAATGTATGAAATCTTTGAAGCCATGAGTTGGTCGGGCATAGAAATTGGTAATCTTTGCAAAAGTAAATGATCTGTTATTAAAAAGCTTTTTAAAATACTAGGTAGAACGTTACTGGTGCTGTTGGGGCTTTTTATAATCCTAGTGATCGCTTTTTCTTTCCCGTCTGTTCAAACGGCAACCGCACATTACCTCACAGATTATTTAAATGATACGTATGATGTCGATATAGCTATCGACAAGGTAGCCATTACCTACTCAGGTGAAGTTGAGGTAGGTGCATCTCGAGCATTAGATCATCATCAGGATACGATAATCTCGTTCAATAATCTCTCTACTTCTATTCTTAGTTTTTCAGAGTTAATTTCATCTGCCCCTGTATTTGGTGATGTGAAGATTGATCAGTTGTATTTAAATATGCGCCGTTATGAAGGCGAGGAGTCAGACAACCTAAATATATTCCTTAAAAAATTTGCCAGCGAGTCCTCTAGTCAGCAGCCGTTCACCTTAAATACAGGAGAGATTTTGCTTACAGATGCACACATTAGGATTGTAGATGAAAATGCCAATCACCCTGAGCTGTTTGAAGCTAAAAATCTGAATATGATTGCTAACGACTTTAGAATCGATGGCAATGAATTGTTTGCAGATATTCAGAAGTCGAACTTTGTTATGTATAATGGCGCCATCAGTGAGAATAATGACGATCAAGGTTTTGTAGTGAAGCAATTGCAGGCTGATTTCTATTATTCTCCAGTACAAATTAAGGCTCAAGAACTTTATCTAGAAACCGCAGGATCTTATTTACAAGGCAACTTACAGTTGGATTATGGAGAAGGTGATTTTGCCGACTTTGTAGAAAAGGTAAAATGGACGTTTGGTATAGAAAAAGCAAGTATTGCTACAAATGAGCTGGACATGTTTTATGATGAATTCGTGAAAAACGAAAGCATCAGTATTTCTGGAAACATGACTGGTACTCTAAACGAGTTTGAAGTTCAAAATCTTTCTGCACAAGCATTAGGTGACCTAAATATTGAAGGTGATGTGCGTTTCAAGAATCTTATCAAAAACATCGATAATTTCTACCTTGAAGGTAATTTTAAAACTTTGCAAGTCAGCAATACTGATTTAAGAGCTTTTCTGCCAAATGTTCTAGGGAACCAACTTCCAGCAAGCTTGAATCAATTAGGGACAGTAACGGCTCAAGGATTTGCCAGCGTGAGTCGGGATAGGATAGTTTCAAAATTATCTGCTACCAGTCGTCAAGGGTTCCTAGATACTGATTTGACATTGACTGAGATCCGCTCAGGGTTCATAGGATATTCTGGAAATATAAAAGCTGCCAATTTTAATATAGGCGGCATTACTAAAACACCTAATTTAGGTAGAACCAGTCTCAATTTAAACGTGGATGGGCGTGGGTTTGATCCTAACAATGCGAGGTTGCGACTTACTGGAGACATCTCAAGATTATCGTACAACGGCTATAACTATAGGAATATCAGGGTGAATGGAGATTTACGCAAGCCTGTATTTAATGGGAAAGTGGTTGTCAAAGATCCTAATCTTCAAATGGAATTTGATGGTCTTGTAGACATCTCTCAAGAGATCAACACCTATGATTTCAAGGCATCTATCGTCTATGCTGATCTTAAGGCCACCAACATCTTTACTAGAGACAGTACTGCAATTTTAAAGGGTGATGTAGTGATTGACATGAATGGTACTAATATCAACGATGCTGCGGGTACCATCAAATTTGCTGATGCGAGTTATCAAAACGACAACGATACTTACTTCTTTGAGGATTTTGTGATTGAGAGCACGTTTGAAGATGATGTGCGTTTAATCACAATTAATAGTCCAGATATTATAGAGGGTGAGGTGCGTGGCCAATTCAAAATCGAAGAAATTCCAGAGCTTTTTAAAAATGCCATTGGGAATGTGTATACCAATTATAAGTCAAATCAGATCACTCAAGACCAGTATTTGGATTATGAGTTTAAGATCTATGACAAGATTGTTGACTTATTCTTTCCTGATATCGCTCTAGGCGAAAACACAATTCTTAAAGGTCAAGTAGCAAGTAATGAGGCTCAGTTCAAGCTTACCTTTAGATCACCACAAATCAAAGTTTTTGATGTCGATCTGAAGCAAGTCAATATACAAGTGAATAATCAGAATCCATTATTCAATACGTACATCAAAATTGACGATATTAAAAATGGATTTTATGATGTGCAGGATTTTCAGTTAATAAATGTGACCAGACAGGACACCTTATTATTCCGGACTGAATTTACTAGTGAAGACCAGCAAGACGACAAGTACAACCTTAGCTTTTACCACACGATTAATGATGAGAACAAGTCAGTAGTTGGTATACGCAAGAGCGATTTAAAATATCAAGGTAAAAAGTGGGTGATCAATCCATCAAATGAGGACGTGAAATTAGTATTTGATAATGATTTTCAAGAATTTCAGCTGGATACCTTGCGAGCACAGCACCTAAATGAACGCATTAGCATCGCTGGTCTAGTGAAAGGTAAAGACACTAAAGATGTCAATTTAAAATTTGACGGAGTGCGTATTTCTAGTTTGACCAAACCTATCGACAGTTTGAAAATGAGAGGTCGTATAGATGGGGAGCTTAAACTAGAACAAATCAATGGGAATTATGCGCCCACTAGTGATTTTTCCATCAATGACTTTGAGGTCAATAATACTCCCTTAGGAGATTTTGCGATGAAGGTCAAGGGTAATGAAGATTTAAGTATCTATGATGTGAATGCCCAATTGAAAAACGATCTGCAACGTACCTTTATAGCTAATGGTACGATTAACACGAGTGGTGAATTTTCTACTATAGATGTCACGGCAGATTTTGATGAGTTTAATTTGGTTTCATTGAGTCCGTTAGGAGGAATAGTCATAGATCAGATCAGAGGCTATGCCACTGGTAACGCTAGAGCCACAGGACGACTCACCGAGCCACAAATTGCGGGTCAGCTCCAGTTAAGAGAAGCGGGACTGCGAGTTCCTTATTTGAATACAGATTTTGATTTTCAAGAAAATGCGATAGTAGATATCACTAGCAACAGTTTTGATTTTGGTGAAATTCTATTGACGGATACTAAGTACAACACGACAGGTGAACTTTCAGGGCAGATCCAGCATAAGAATTTTGGTTTCTGGGAGTTAGACCTGACCTTAGAATCTGATCGTCTATTAGTGTTGGATACAGAACTAACTGAAGAAGCCTTGTATTACGGTACCGCATTTATCGATGGTCAAGCCACCATTACCGGACCTACTGATGAACTTTTTATTGATGTGGTTGCAACCACAGGCGACGGGACCATTTTTAAAATCCCAATTGACGATGGAGAATCTTTAGGAGACACATCGGCTATTTACTTTTTAAGTCCAGAAGAAAAAGAAGCACGACTTTCAGGACAGGAAACTGAAATTAAAGAAATTTCTGGACTGGAGCTGCGATTTGATCTAGAGGTAACACCTACAGCAACAGTTGAAATAACGGTAGATCCTACTAACGGCAGTTACTTGAGAGGTAGTGGCTATGGAAACTTATTACTAGAAATCAATACACTAGGAAAATTTGTAATGAACGGTGATTTTATCGTTACCGAAGGTATTTACAACTTTAAGTACGCAGGACTGGTAAACAAAGAATTCATTATTGAACCGGGCGGAACAGTAGACTGGAATGGTGACCCGACAGATGCAAATATCGATGTGAGCGCCACATATGCAACGCGTGCAAACCCATCCGTTTTACTGGACAATCCCAACTTAAACGCTCAAATACCTGTTGAGGTAATCACTAGACTTGAAGGGAATTTGAGTTTCTTCGATCCAGAATTTGAGATCGCATTTCCTAATGCGAATAGCGTTGTAAAGTCAGAGTTGCAATACCGTCTTGAGGATAAGTCACAGCGACAACTACAAGCCTTATCTCTGGTGACAGCCGGATCATTCTATAACCCGAACAGTATAGGTCAAAATGCCGTGACTGGGAATCTAGTGGAAAGCCTTTCTGGTATCGTAAATGATATTGTAAGTAGTGGGGACAGCCGTCTTGATTTTGGAGTAACCTATGAAGCATCAGAGCGCAACCCAAATTCAGATATTCAGAGGTCCGATCGATTTGGGATTACCTTGACCACTCAAATCAGCGATCGTGTATTCATTAATGGAAAGCTGGGAGTTCCTGTAGGAAGCACCACCACTTCAGAACGGGCGATAATTGGGAATGTAGAAATCCAATTCCTTTTAAATAAAACCGGTTCACTCACCTTAAAAATATTCAATCGGGAAAATGCGTTACAACAAATAGGACAGCAAGAAGGGTACGATCAAGGTGTAGGATTACAGTACAGTATCGACTTCAACAGCATTCAAGAATTATATCAAAAGCTTTTTTACAAGACCATCACTAAATCGCCCCAACTTCAGAAAAAAGAAACGGAAGATGAATATGATGCTACAGATGAAATTAATAACGGGTAAACATTAGCGCAATACCAATGTTTTGATGACCTCTTTACCTAAGTGTTTATTAAGGTTGTCTACAATCTTACTGCGCCCGTAAGAGAGCTCCTGCCGCAATACAGAGGATGATAAGTCAATAAACAACTTCTCACCAGTAAATTTAATTTGAGTGGTATAACTCATCACTCCTGGCCCCATCACTTCCTTCCAGGCATCGTTGACATCTACCTTTAAGAATCCTTGATTCAGCTTGTTTTGCGCCTTGAAATCACTCAGGGCATCACTCATGTTTAGAAAGTCTTCTTTTTTATTATTGCGCATCAGGATCGTAAGATTTGTAGTTGTAAATAGTTCCGTCTTCGTGAATCAAGATTAATTCGTCCTCCGTAGCTTTTTTTAAGGTTTGAGAATAAGAATTTTCGCCATCAGCAAACTTGAGAACCAGCTGATTTTCATCATTTACCCAGACAAATTTCACGGCATCACCGTAAGATATGAATCGTCCATCATAAGTAGGGCTTACACGACTTTTAGTGCCACTAGTGCCTTCCACATTAAAAAAGTCCATATGATTCGTAAATGGAAATTCTTTCTCGCTGCCGTCTGGCTTTTCTACTGTGTCAATACTCCAGTAGCCTTGAAGGTGTTCTAATTTCTTTTTGTTGCTTTGATCGTCACAACTCACTGTCATTAGGACTATGAAAAGTATCCAGGCATATCTCATAATTCAAACATTTTATAGGATTGGTTGACATTTTTGATCACCGCTTCAGTCCTGTCGCGATGTGTGTCACTGATGAATAGTTGACCGAATTGCTCATTATTTACCATACCTATCAATTGGGATACACGGTCTTCATCCAGTTTGTCAAAGATGTCATCCAGCAATAGAATAGGGACTGTTCCACTTTTACTCTTTATAAATTCAAACTGTGCCAGTTTTAAGGCTGTTAAAAAACTTTTTTGTTGTCCCTGGCTGCCGTATTTCTTGACAGGATGACCGTCCAGTGTAAATATCAGATCATCCTTATGTGTTCCAGCACTGGTATATTGTAGCTGTAAATCCTTTTGCTGGGCTGCGTTAAAAACTTGCGTAGGATCAGCATCGTTAAAGTCAGACTTGTATTCAATAGCTACCGTTTCTTCCGCACTGCGGGAAATCTGGGTATAAAAATCCTTGAAGATAGGAGTGAAGCTTTCTAAAAATTCTACACGTATGCGATGGATGAAAGTTCCCAGCCGGACCATTTGCTCATCATAAACAGTCAGTGCATCGCTGTCAAACTTACGATTGGCCGCAAAGTATTTGAGCAAGGCATTGCGCTGTTGCAGCAACTTGTTGTAATGAATCAGACTGGTCAGATAACTACTATTTTCTAATGAAATAACACCATCCAAAAATTTACGACGCGTCTCGCTACCTTCAATAATCAAGTCGCGATCTGCAGGAGAGATAATGACCAACGGTAGCAACCCTATGTGATCACTGATCTTGTCATAAATTTTCCCGTTGCGCTTCACGATACGTTTGTTCCCTCGTTTAGCACTAACCACTACATTTTCTTCCTTTTCTGCTTTTTCAAATTTCCCATTGATCACAAAAAAATCAGCTTCGTGATTGATATTTTGTAGGGTTACAGGATTAAAATTGCTTTTAGCAAAGGAAAGGTGGTAAATGGCGTCCAGCACGTTCGTTTTCCCTTTCCCATTTTTGCCTACAAAGCAATTGATCTTCTCATCCATCTCAAAATCGGCGCTTTCGAAGCTTTTGTAATTGATAAGGCTGAGAGATTTGAGATGCATGAAAAATTGGGTATCTATTTGATTGTATGGAAGTTGTGTTTATTTCGCTTTCGCGAAAGCGAACTAGCTAGACCAACATTGCTACTACAGCAAATTTAAGGTTTGCCAGCTAGAAGATTAAGTAGCAGCACATTTTTTAATATAGATAAAAATGATATTTTTGCGCGTTCAATAAATTTGATAATGGCCGCATACAATAAACGAGGTTACAAGCCTAAAACGAAGAAAGAAAAAGAAGTCATCGAGGAAAACGAGTCAGCTACAGCTGAGGTGTTTACAACTCTTGACGAAGGTGCTGGAAAAACGGAGGAGTGGGTTGAGAAAAATCAAAACATAATTCTTTATACAGTAATTGCTATTGCGGTAATCGCTTTGGGAATATGGGCGTACACTGAGTTTGTGTTAGAGCCTAAAGGTGAGGAAGCCTTACAAGAATCTGTTCAAGCTGATGAATTTTATCAAATGGCAGTAAATGCAACAGGTGAAGAGCAAGATTCTTTATTTAATCTAGCCCTAGAAGGTGGCGAGGGAAAATACGGTCTTCTTAAAATTGCAGACGAATATTCAGGGACTGAAGCTGGTAATATTGCTAATTACCAAATAGGTATGGCGTACCTTAATCTAGGTGGTGCTAATTATCAGAAGGCTATTGATTATTTGACTGCTTATGATGGTGATGGATCTGTCATGGAAGCTTATGCAAATGCTGGGATAGGTGATGCTCTAGTTCAAGTAGGTCAAGAAGCAGATGCTATTTCATACTATAATAAGGCAGCAGATATTGTTCCTAATGAATTTACAACTCCTAAATACCTATTGAAAGCAGCACAAGCTTCTCTTAATACGGGAGACTATAGCGCGGCGATCAAGAACCTTGAGCGTATTGAAGAAGAATATCCTGAAGCTGCAGAAGCCCAAACGGCTCAAATTCTTCTAGGTCAAGCAGAAGCTGCGGCTAACTAGTCATGGCAACAGCAGGGAAAGATTTATCTGCCTATGACAAGGAGGCATTACCAGACGCTTCTGGAATGCGTATAGGAATCGTTGTTGCAGAATGGAACGATGATATTACCGAAAACTTATTTAAAGGCGCCCAATCCACTCTTGTGGATTGTGGTGTTTCTAGCGATCACATATTTAGATACAATGTACCAGGTTCTTTTGAACTCATATATGGTTGTCGCAAGATGCAGGAAAGCACATTTTCTATTGCAGGAAAGCGTAAGAAACAAGAGCTGGATGCCGTGATCGCTATAGGTAGCGTGATACGTGGCGAAACGGCTCACTTTGATTTTGTATGTCAAGGAGTAACTAATGGGATCAAAGACTTAAATCTAAATAAAACTAGAATCCCAGTCATCTTTTGTGTATTGACAGATGATACCCACGCGCAATCAGTAGCACGTAGTGGTGGTATTCACGGGAACAAAGGGTCTGAAGCGGCCATCGCAGCAATTAAGATGGCGGCTTTGAAGGAAATGTAAAGCCTTCTTTTTCACACTTTATAATTACCGATTGTTTATCAAAGTTTGAGACGACCTCACAGCTTTGCAGCTATGCGGGAACATCTCCCATAACCATAGAGTCTTTCTGGCAATAGCCTGAGAGGCAAGGTGAGAATCAACAGGGCTGATAAAACAAAGAAAGCTAAGGGTTAAAAGACCCATCTTATCCCGCAATTCTAGAAAAAAATATTGCTGTTTCAAATTGTTAAGCCAGTCCGAGGTAAAAGCTTAAAATCCCTAGTGTGTTAAAAAAGCCATGTATCATGATCAGCAACCATAAATCGTATTTGCGCACATAGAAAATCACGGATAAGATTGCTCCGATAATTACTACAACTAGTTGACCTGTAATTCCTTGCTGCATGTGCATGTAACCGAAAAAACCGCAAATTATTAGAATGTTAATAATCAGGCTGATGGTACTGTCTCCAAAGAATTTGATGAAGTGTCGCATTAGATAGCCTCGAAAAATAATTTCTTCTCCAAATCCTGCAGTAGCCCAAACTATTAATAAATAAAGAATCGTGACTTCAAGATTTCCTTCTAAATGATTCATGCTAGAGTAATCTATGGGAACTCCTGTAAGCATCTCGATTCCAGGTACCACTGCAAAGACATAAAAAATAAAAAGTCCCAGTGCAATTAACGGTGCACGCAAAAGGAGATTTTTTACATTAAAATTTATACGTTTAAATCCAAGCGCTGAAAACGGCTTTCCTTTGTATTCAATATAATTGGCTATAATAATAATGATAGAGAGAATTATATTTTCAAAAGGCGTCCTGGTAAGTGGCCCGAAGTACATGAAACAAATTATGGAAAGGGTGACTAATGGGATTACTATTTGGCGTAAGTTCATTTTTTCTATTTTAAATTCGGAAACGAATTAATGAACTAAACAGTTGAAAACCCTAGGAATGATCAAGGTTTTGACTGAATGGTAGTAAATTGATTACTGGATAGTCGTTAATTATTAATTTATTTTTTTTGAAACCAGGCCATAAATGCATTTCGTTTATAACGGCTGATGCTGATTTCGGCAATTTTATCATTCTCAATTGATGGTTTCAATGCAATCCGTAACTTGCCGTTGGCAATCTTTTCAATTTGGTCTACTGCATCTTTGTGAATGATAACTTGACGGTTGACTCTAAAAAATAATTGGTCGTTTATTTTTTCTTCGAGTTCATTCAATGTAAAATCTGTGGTCACCGTAGTGCCATCATTTTGAACAGCATACACAATTTTATTTTCGCTGTAGAAACATGCGATACTTTTGTATGTTAGCTTGGTTATTTTTGCACCACTTTCAATAGTGATTTCTTGATCTTTTAAAGATAGCTTATATAAATTGTAAATATCTAGGCAGTAGGCTAATGCAATTAGAATAGTACTTAGCAATAATGTAATCAGCAATCCAATCAATAAATAATAGAATTCAGTTTCTGCACGCGCAATTTTATTTAAGATTATACTTAAAGGGATATACATGACAGTGATATACCCAAGAGTAGAGATCATGTACCACATAATGGATGCAACTTCCACTTTCTTAGAGAAATACTTTTTTCTGTAAAACTGAAAATTAAGCTCTGCTATGATTCCGATAAGTATGCACAGGGCAATAGTGGATAGAAATCCTTCTTTAGGGAATCTATAGAATTCTGCATCTGGGAAACTCTCAGGGGTTGACAAATGATTGACGACTAAAGAGAAAACTGTAAAGACAAGTAATTTCTGAAACCAACTCCATAGAAAACCTTGGCTACGTTTTGCTGATACTGATTTTAATGTCGTCTTGATGTTTTGTGAAGCATCCATTAAGTAATAATTCTCTTAGAATATAGAACGATGTGTTCCTACCATGTCAATTAACCGGATTTATAATCTTAAAGCTACTTTAAATTTGCTGATTTTACCTGAGTAAACGCTTATTCAGTTTACTTATAAGAATAGCACAAATTTCACGCGATTACGCTTTCGCGAAAGCGAACTATTTTTTTGTTCTATGCATTTTTAAGAGACTTATGAGCTGTGAGAATTGTGTGATAATTCACCTAAAAACTTCAGGAAACTGATGTGTCATTCTTTGCCTTCCACCAGCGGTACAATTGGTAGAAACCTAGTACGATCAATAGTACCGAAAAGAAAACCTGATACGTCGCCATGTCTTCCTCGCCTGTGAAATAATCATAGGTCTTCCATGAACCGATTCCTATAAAGGCGAGGGCTAAAACAAAATTGTAATTGGCTTTAGTAGAATCACTCATTGTCAGATTCCTTTTTTTGTGTAAGTACGGTGTAACCTACAAAGAGTCCATACACGATAAAGGCTCCCGCAAGAATGAGCTGCCAGGTAGGCATATCTGCTTGTTCAGTATAATACATAAAGAACCGGTACGCGCCAAATCCAATAAATAATAAGGCGAAAATCCCTCCTAATAAAGGATTACGTTGTTGTGCAGCCATGGGTATTAATTTAATACCGCCAAGATAAAAAAAAACGCCCCTTTAATGGGGCGTTTTCCAACTTAAACTAACTATTACAATGAAAGCACTAGGCGTTAAAGTAATTACTATTCCAGATGCTGGTATTAAAGTTTTTGCCGGCGGCAAAGGAATAATACAACACCATACTGGCTATGGATTTAAAGGTGAAAAAGAATATTAACACAAACTGTACACCGCTGGTCTCTTTAGAGAATAAACCATTAGGGACTGCATATGCCGCAATTAAACTCACTAACAGGGTACATAAAATAAGATTCTCAAATGATTTGAAAGGCCAGGCCCATGCTTTTCTAAAAAAGTTCAAATCATTACCCCATTTGTGGATCAAATAAAAATACCCGTTTCCTATGGGAGCAAAGAGTAGGGGATCATCTGCATTCTCTAACTTGAACATTTTAGATGGTGCCACAATTTTAAAACCTCTCAGCGTCATTTCGTGATCTTTCTCCAATTGCTTGATTTTATTCAGCGCTTCTTGTGGGATCTCGTTCTTAAAGTATTTGGTATCTAAAAATCGCAACCGGTAGTCTACACAAATATCACGAATTTGATCCACGTGATATATCCTATCGGTCTCCAGTAAATCAATGTTGAAAGGATTGCGAGGTGTTGGCTTTTGAGGGCTTTTCATCCTTGCAATGATGGCATCTTCTTTACGATCATCTTCCGTAAGAATAGCTGAAACTTGTTCTAGGATATCAGTATCCTTAAAGGCTTTCTTGCGTGCTTTTTGCAACTGGTGCTCGATGTTCGTCCTGCTCAACATAAGATTGGATTTAGGATATGAAGATGGAAATTTAATTCAAAATATCTTCCTTATGTCCTTTATGTCGAGCAGCTAGCAAGAACCTATCAGTCTAGCAAAAATATTTTTCACCAATAGCTGTAGTCTAGCGATTGAATTATCTCAATACAGCTCCCGCCTGCTTTTCTAGTTGCGCCTGTAGTTTGCCCATGACTTTATCAATTTGCTTATCTGTCAAAGTTTTTTCTGGATCCTGCAATACAAAGCTCAATGCATAGGATTTTTTGTCCTCAGGAAGCTCTTTACCTTCATAGACATCAAACAAATCGACGGACTTTAGCAACTGGCGTTCTGTTTGAAAAGCAATATTCTGCAGTTCTTTAAAGGGTGTTTTCTTATCTATTAATAAGGCTAGATCACGATGCACTGCTGGTGATTTTGAAATAGAGGAAACGGATTGATGCTCCTTGCGTATTAATTTAACGATCTCGCTCCAGTATAAATTTGCATAATACACTGGCTCATCAATATCAAAAGCTCTGGCAATTTTTTTCTTAACTATTCCTAGATCTACTAATTTGCTACCGCTATTTAAGGCAAGGCCTTCACTCAAGAAATCAAGTTTAGACTCTTTTTCATTTAAATTTTGTATTCCCAATCGGTTCAATACCGCTACTACCGCTCCTTTTAAAAAGAAAAAATCTGCATCTTGTTGTGTGGAGTTCCATGATTTTCCCTGAAGTTTTCCAACCGTTAGGATGGAAAGATGCTTCTGCTCCGTACGAGTGCCTTTTTGATATTCGTGGTAGGTGTTCCCGAATTCAAAGAACTTCAAGTTGTTCTGTTTGCGGTTCAAATTGTAGGCCACAGCCTCTAGACCGCCGTACAATAAACTTTGTCGCAAGACAGATAAGTCATTGCTAAGTGGGTTGAGGATCTTGACCTCATTTTTAGAAGAAATCTGTTCGGTAAATTGGTGGTACTTATCTGAGGTCAGGCTGTTCGCCATCATTTCAGTAAATCCTTGACCTATCAATTGCTGCGCAACAATATTCTCTAATTTGTAATTGTCCAGTTTAGAACTGGTCGCGATCGTAGCATTGAGCTTAGTAGAAGTTTCGATTCTATCATAACCGTAGACTCTCAAGATCTCTTCAATTACATCAACTGGTCTAGAAACATCATTTCTATAAGCAGGAATACTCAACCCTAGGCCTGCCTCGGTAACATTTTTCACATTGATGTCCAGCGTTCTCAAAATGTCTTTGATTTCGATACGATCAATTTGCTGACCTATCAATGAGTCGATCTTGGCGAAGGGTAGAAACACCTCGCTGTCCTCAATTTTATGAGGATACAAATCTGAAATATCGCTCGCAATCTCACCACCTGCTAATTCTTTAATTAGAATGGCTGCACGTTTTAGAGCATCTTCAGTAATGTTAGGATCTATACCTCGCTCAAACCTAAAAGAGGCGTCTGTATTAAAACCATGTCTTTTTGCTGTTTTACGTACGCTTACAGGATTGAAATAGGCACTTTCTAGAAAGATAGACGTCGTACTGTCAGTCACCCCACTATTTTGACCGCCGTAAACTCCAGCGATGCACAATGGTTTTTCTGCATCGCAAATCATTAAGTCCTCTTCATGCAACTCGTGTACCTCGCCATCCAGCGTAGTGAAGGGAGTACCAGAGCTTAAAGTTTGCACTACAATTTTTTTGCCTTCGATTTTGGCAGCGTCAAAAGCATGCAGTGGCTGTCCCAACTCATGCATCACATAATTGGTGACATCCACAACGTTATTTTTAGGCGCAATACCTATCGCCTTCAAGCGGTTTTGCAACCATGCTGGTGAGGCTGCAAGATTTAATCCCTTAATAGTTAAACCGCAATACCTAGGAGCTAATTCTTTATTTACCACCTCTATATCAAAGCGGTCGCTTCTAGAATCGACGTGAAAACTACTAAAAGATGGCGTGATGAATTCTGGAGCTGATTCGGTTATTGCGAGGCCAGCACGTAAATCGCGGGCAACGCCCAGGTGCGACATAGCATCTGCACGATTAGGTGTTAATCCTATTTCAATGACTTGGTCGGTTTCTATTTCAAAAACGGTAGCTAGTGGTGTTCCAATTTCTAGATCACCATCCAGCACCATGATTCCATCGTGTGAGGTGCCTAAACCTAACTCATCCTCAGCACAAATCATCCCATGGCTTTCTTCACCACGTATTTTTCCTTTTCTAATCGTCCAGGCTTCTCCTTTGTCATCATAAAGCACTGTTCCAATGGTGGCTACGGGTACTTTTTGACCTGCAGCAACATTTGTGGCACCACAAACGATTTGAACCACTTCAGTACCTAGATCGACTTTTGTGAGTTTGAGCTTGTCAGCATTTGGATGCTTGTAACATTCCAAAACCTTGCCCACAACCACGCCTTTCAAGCCACCTTTCACACTCTCAAACGGTGTCACACCTTCTACTTCTAACCCTAGTGAAGTTAATAAAGCGGTATGTTTATCCAGATCGTCAGGTACATTGATGAACTGTTTTAGCCAATTGTAAGAAATCTTCATAAAAGGTCGATTTGAACGCACAAAGATAGTGGGAATACCGCTTTCGCGAAAGCGGAACACTTCTTAATACTCATGTAATAAAGTGGAGTTAGAGTCCGTAAAGTAATGGGATTTTAATATTCCCAGCGGCGTAATTTATTGAGTTCTTCCATATCTTGAAGCTGCTCTGCAGGGATCACTTTAGAAAATGAAGCATGTTGCTCAATCGCGTACTCCAATTGCTCCACAATTTTCTCTACAGAATCATTTTCATAGTCGATTTCTAATGGTGCTTTAATCTCCATAGATTGTAGGATGTTGCGTTTTTTGATGCGCAAGCCTTTTTTGTCAAAACTGCGTCTAAAGCCATCAATAACTACTGGCACAACAATAGGTTTATATTGCTTAATGATGTGCGCTGTTCCTTTACGTATAGGTTTAAAAGGTTTTGTGGTGCCTTGTGGGAAGGTAATGACCCAGCCGTCCTCTAGTGCGATTCCAATGTTTTTAGTGTCGTCTGGATTTACAGATCTATTGACTTCTTCTCCCTTAGCTCGCCAGGTGCGTTCTACGGTTATGGCGCCAGCGTATGCCATGATTTTAGGCAATAGACCACTTTCCATGGTTTCCTTAGCGGCAACGTAGTAAATATTAAGTTTAGGTTTCCATAGGTAGCCTACATTCTCAATGCTGTCCTTGCGTCCAGAAAGGGAAGCGTTGAAAACGTGAAACATGCTCACAACATCTGCAAAATAGGTCTGGTGATTAGAAACAAATAGAACTCCTGTAGAAGGTAAGTCTTTTATGATTTCACTACCATCGATTTGTAGTTCATTAAAACCGCGATAACGGCGGTGGGAGAGGACTCCCATGATTCGGATCAACCAGAGTTTTAAAAATAGAATATGGCCAAAAGGATTTTTCTTGAACAATCCCATATAAAATGTCAAATTTGAACGAAAGGCTAAGGTACTAAATCAAGTCCTTATCTACCGTATAAAATTAGAGTTGATACACTCTTGTTTCTTTAAAATTCTACTTATCAAATAGAGGCAGCATCATTTCCCTTAGTTCATAAAGTATCATGGCTGTTGCGCCCCAAACGACTTGTTTTTGCAATAAAAAACAAGGGACATCTGTATTGTCTAGATAGCTTGTGGAAAGGTTAACCTTTGATATGTTTTTGGGATCCAGCAAATCCATTAATGGCACTTCAATGATTGACTTTACCTCGCTGGGTTGCGGTTTGAAGGATAAGTTCGCTTTCGCGAAAGCGAGATACGGCCTAACCATATAATTGCTAGGAGGAATGTAAATAGGAGTCACAGACCGGATCAAGAGCTGGTCCGATTGCGCTATACCCACTTCTTCCTCTGTCTCACGCAAGGCAGTGACTGAAAAATCAGCATCTTCTTTTTCTGCACGTCCACCAGGAAATGCAATTTGCCCACTGTGTTTCCCTTTGGAAATCATGCGTTCAATCAATACAAAATAAGGTACATCATTTTTAGGGTACAACAACATCATAGTAGCAGCCTCCTTAGGTGTTTTAGTAGACAGTTGAGCGCGCTGCAATTCGTCCAAACGTTCTACCGCTGCCATTTGTAGCTGCGCTTTCTCGCCTGGCAATGACATATTCCTTAATTTTGGAACATTATCTAAAAAGTCGCTGAATGAAATCAATGTGGATCTGTTTATGTATGCTGGTAGTCCTCGTTTCTTGTAAAGATACTACAGCCGACTCAAAACCGCCGCAGAAGGAAGAAGCACCGCCACCCAGTAAGGAAGAGCAAGAAGAAGAATCCCTAGCGGAATTCTACAAACCTAGGGTAAGCTATGAAGGCGATACCTTGTTAAGCTACATTCCCCAAGATAGTGTCAAAGCATTTTTTACCAGATATGGAAAGAGAAATCCAGAAACCAAAGTGCGTATGTCCACAAAATATGGAGATATCGATATGGAACTGTTTACCGAAACCCCTATATACAGGGCCAGCTTTATCTATTTAATCAAAAACGGCTATTTTGATGAAACAGTAGTTTACCGCACCGTGCCCAGGTTCATCGTTCAAGCGGGTCATAGCGATAACAAGATCACCGCTGAAAAACGTACCAGTGCTGGGAACTATAAGTTGGAGCCTAATTTTTTACCGAATGTCAAGCATGCCTATGGCACGTTGAGTAGTGCTAAACAATGGGAAGATAATCCAGAGGACTGGCACAATCCCTTTGACTTTTTTATCTCTCTGAGAGCTACAGACCATTTAGATGGAGAGCATACCATTTTCGGTAGAGTGACTTCAGGAATGGAAGTAGCAGAGAAAATTTCTCAAGTAGAAACCGACACTGCGGAATGGCCCTTAATTGATGTTTATATTAAGATGAGTGTGTTGGAGTAGGAGGTTGTACTATCCTTTAAGTTTAAGTTTAAGTTTAAGTTTAAACTGAAACTGAAACTTAAATCTCTATCTCAGTCATTTTTAAAAATTGAATAAGGAGAGAATTGAAGATTAAGCAAATGAAGTGATGTTTTTTAAAACTCAATTTGAGTGTCTAAGTTTATTTAGCTGCACCTATAAACATCTGACAAACAAAATTTTAGTAACCCATTTTTGGATTGTAATGGTAAAAAGAAAAAGAATTGACCTTTAGCTAAGGTTATGAGCGATGAAAAAACAATTTTTCCTCATACCTCATACCTCATACCTCATACCTCATTCCTCATACCTTAAACACTAGTAATTAGTATCTGTAGACAATCGCATTGATATTCATACCAGCACCAACACTGGCAAACATCACCACATCCCCTTTTTCAACTTGGTGGTCTGGCATTTTTCCTTTTACCACAAGATCCATCACCGTAGGAACAGTGGCCACACTGCTATTCCCTAATTTATGTATGATCATAGGCATGATGTGTTTAGGCATTTCCATTCCATAGAGTTTATAGAATCGAGTCACGATAGCTTCATCCATTTTTTCGTTAGCTTGATGGATAAAGATTTTCTTCAAGTCTTTAATGTCCACACCTGATTGATCTAAGGCTGCCTTCATTCCTTCAGGAACTTTTGACAACGCAAAATTATAGATGCGACGACCGTACATTTTGATATACTGGGTCTTGTCTTTTATGTTGACGTTATAGGATTTTTGGTTGAAGATAAAATAGGCTTCTTCTTCTGTATAAGTTGCAGTTGCTTGACCTATAATACCATGCTCATCATCGCTAGGTTCTACAATAACTGCGCCTGCGCCATCAGAGTAGATCATGGAATCCCTATCGTGTGGATCTACGACTCTAGAAAGGGCTTCCGCACCTATGACCAAAACCTTTTGAGCTAATCCCGATTTGATAAAGGAATCAGCTTGTGTCAATCCTAAAATCCATCCCGGACAACCAAATAGTACATCATAAGCAACGCACTTAGGGTTTTTTATACCTAGTTTTTGTTTCACTCGAGTACCTAAACTTGGCACCATATCACTGCTTCCACCATCTGGTTTGACGTCTCCGTAGTTATGGGCAACGATGATAAAATCAATAGTTTCTGGATCACACCTTGCATCATCAATCGCATTTCTTGCGGCACTAGTTGCAAGATCGCTTGTGAACATCTCGTCGTTCATATAACGACGTTCTTCAATTCCAGTAATTGCTACAAATTTTTCAATAATAGTAGCATTATCGCTCCCGAAAGAAGTGCCGTCATTATTCAAGAATTCGTGATTTAAGAACTCTTCATTTTTTCTAACGACATCAGGAATATAACTTCCAACTCCAGTAATCTTAGCTCTCATAAAATGATATAATCGGTAAAAAAAGTGATAATTACTTGAATATCCTATTTCTTAGTTGATTTTTGTATGCATGCATAGTAAATTGAAAAACTGCCAAACGGCAGTTTCCAATTCATTATTTACAAATATTCTTCCATAGGAGCACACGTACACATCAAATTGCGGTCTCCATAAGCATCGTCTGCACGACGTACGGTAGGCCAGAATTTATTGTTTGCAACCCAGTCTAATGGATAGGCCGCCTGCTCTCTAGTATAAGGAAAGTCCCAATTATTTGAAGTCAACATCATCATGGTGTGCGGTGCGTTCTTCAAGACATTGTTAGGTTCGTCTTTGTCTGTAGTCGCAATTTCTTTGCGTATGGAAATCATGGCTTCACAAAAACGATCGATTTCTGCTTTGCTTTCAGACTCAGTAGGTTCAATCATCATGGTTCCTGCCACCGGGAAAGAAACGGTAGGGGCGTGGAATCCATAGTCCATTAAACGCTTTGCGATGTCAACAACTTCAATTCCATGATCCTTGAATGGTCGGCAATCGATAATCATTTCATGAGCTGCACGTCCTTGTTCTCCAGAATACAAACACTCATAGCTGCCCTTCAAGCGCTCCTTGATGTAATTAGCATTTACGATCGCATATTCTGTAGATCTTTTCAATCCATCAGCTCCCAGCATACAGATGTAACCATAGGATATCAAACACGCCAGTGCGCTACCAAAAGGAGCAGCACTAATAGGCGTGATTGCTTGATCACCACCAGTTGGAATAATAGGGTTGGTAGGCAAGAAAGGTACCAGTCGTTCTGCCACACAGATAGGACCTACACCTGGGCCACCGCCACCATGAGGGATAGCAAAGGTTTTATGTAGGTTCAAGTGACAAACGTCTGCACCGATGTTTCCTGGGTTGGTCAGTCCTACTTGCGCATTCATGTTAGCACCGTCCATGTAAACCAGACCTCCATTCTCATGAATCAGGCCTGTTATTTCTTTAATAGCACTTTCATACACTCCATGAGTGGATGGATAGGTCACCATCAAAGCGCTTAGGTTGTCTTTGTGCTTTTCTGCTTTCTCACGTAAATCATCTACATCGATGTTTCCGTTTTCAAGAGCTTTAGTAACCACAACCTTCATTCCCGCCATTACGGCACTTGCTGGATTGGTCCCATGAGCACTAGAAGGGATCAAACATATATTTCTGTGATCATCACCGCGAGAAAGGTGGTAGGCTCTAATTGCCATTAAACCAGCAAATTCTCCCTGTGCACCAGAGTTGGGTTGTAACGAAGTTCCAGCAAAACCAGTAGCTTCATTCAATTGCAACTCTAACTTTTTCAACATTTTTTGATAACCCGCTGCCTGGTCAATAGGTACGAATGGGTGAATGTTCCCCCATTGCGGGTCAGATAATGGCAACATTTCTGCTGCGGCATTTAATTTCATGGTACAAGATCCTAATGCAATCATGGAATGATTCAAGGCTAGATCTTTACGTTCTAATTTCTTGATGTAACGCATCAATTCCGTTTCACTGTGGTAGGAATTAAATACTTCAAAAGTTAAGAAATCAGTTTGGCGTCCAGCGCCTAAGTGAGTTTCCTCTAATACTTCTGTTATGGATGAAGCTTCTTTTGAAACCGCTTTCGCGAAAGCGGAAACAATATCATTCAAGTCTGCAAGAGAGGTAGTCTCGTTGATGGAAACCTGAACGGTATCTTCATCTGGGTAATAGAAATTCAATTCTTTTTCCAAAGCCGCTTTGCGCACGGCATCTGCAGGGGTTTTGAAACTTAGTGTATCAAAATAATTTTCATTCGTTTGATAAATTCCTAGTTTTTCAACAGCATCTGCAAGAGTAGCCGCGTGGCCGTGTACTTTTTCAGCAATATATTTCAACCCACGAGGGCCGTGATACACCGCATACATACCTGCCATAACGGCTAGCAATACTTGTGCGGTACAAATGTTAGATGTCGCTTTATCACGTTTAATGTGCTGCTCACGAGTCTGCAATGCCATACGCAATGCACGTTTGCCGTCCATATCTCGAGTCACGCCTATAATACGTCCTGGAATCTGTCTTTTAAAATCTTCTCGAGTAGCAAAGAATGCTGCGTGAGGGCCTCCGTAGCCCAATGGGATTCCAAATCGCTGTGTGGTTCCAACCACTACATCTGCACCCCAGTGACCTGGAGCTTCAAGTACTACTAATGATAAAATATCAGCTGCTACTGCGATGCGGATGCCTTTGTCTTGGCACGCTTTCGCGAAAGCGGAATATTCCACCACATTACCGCTAGCACCAGGATATTGCAATAGAATACCATAGTAACTGTCATCTTTATCCATCTCTTGAGGATTGCCTTCTACCAGCTCAATTCCCAGTGGAATAGCACGGGTTTTCAGCAATTCCTTAGTCTGTGGCAATACATCTTCATCCACGAAAAATTTCACGTGGTTATTTTTCTTTTGATCTCTTTCACGTACCGAAAACAATAAGGTCATCGCCTCTGCAGCTGCTGTGGATTCATCGAGTAGGGAAGCGTTAGCCAGTTCCATCCCAGTCAAATCAGCAACCATGGTCTGATAATTTAATAAGGCTTCTAGACGTCCCTGAGCAATCTCTGCCTGATAAGGTGTGTAAGCGGTATACCAGCCTGGATTTTCAAGGACATTACGCTGGATCACTGCTGGCGTGATCGCCGCATGATAGCCTAAACCTATGTAAGTACGGTACTGTTTGTTCTCGTTACCTAAGGTATTGATGTGCGATAGAAATTCATATTCACTCATCGCATCATCCAGCTGCAGTTCCTGTTGAAGACGTATTCCTGCAGGAATGGTCTCATGGATCAACTGGTCTATACTTTCAACACCTATGGTGGATAGCATTTCAGGTAAGTCAGCGCGGCGTGGTCCTATATGTCTAAGGGCAAAACGATCTGTATTCATAGAGCTTATGTGGGCTATTTTTTCAGGTTACAAAAGTAGTCGATTATGACCTGGAAACTAACATTCAAAGGCAAGCTATCTACATCATTTTTCAACCGTTTAAGCCAAGTTGTTAACGATGCCGATTACATTTGTGCTATGATGTCATTTAAAAGGATTCTTGACTTTTATATTCAAAGCAGTTTGCATGTGAGTTTATGCTTTGTTGCATTCTATACGGTGGTGTCTTTAGAGATGGGGTTTGCGCCCTCGATGTTAGAATTAGTTGCTGTGGGCTGCTCCACTCTTGTTGGTTATAATATAGCCAAATACGTCCATCTACTTAAAGAAAATTTTCAATTTAATGTTGCGATAAAAATACTGACGGGTGTCAGTGCACTCATTGCGGTGATAGCTGTGTTTCAGTTAGGTGTTTACGCTGTGATTTTATTTGGTGTTTGTAGCATCTTGACGGCACTGTACTCCTTACCAGAGATTATAGGGAAAAGCTTCAGGCAGATTCCTGTCGTGAAGTTAATAACCATTGGCGTCTCGTGGTCGGTATTGGCGGTGCTTCTACCACATATTATGTATGAGAATGGAAATTATTTTAAAACCCATTCTGCATTTCATTTTATTTCCAGTCCAGATTATCAGGAGCTTGTATCTGCTGTTTTAAAATATGCACTATTTGTCATAGCCCTATGTATTCCATTTGAAATAAGAGATTTAAAATATGACGCTCCAGAATTGCGCACTTTGCCACAGCTCATAGGGGTTGAAAAAACAAAATACGTTGGAATATTCCTGCTACTTATTTATGGAGCGATGGAACTAGAGAATTACGGCGATCAACAGCTAACTGTTATTCTGACAGGGTGTATTTTAACACTAACAGCCCTAAGCATTTGGTTTGCTGACCGCTTTAAGTCGGATTATTATGCTAGTTTATTTGTGGAAGCTATTCCAATACTATGGCTGGGATTGTTTGTGGTTTTTGGAATTTAACGTCCTAATTCTTCTTTCAACCTGTTTTTAATAAGCTCCTTTTGATCATCCGTCAAGCGAACCCATTTTAACCGGTTCATCTTTTTGGTAAACACATCATTGTTCTTATTAAAGTCGCGACAGCCTGGACAGTGCGAGTTATGTAACTTCAAACGGAATTTCTCCTTTGAATTCAAGTCTCTATATTGATCACGTGTGCTAAGCACATGTGCATCATCGCAATTGATAAAAAGCCTAGCTATCATTATTCGTTTTCATTAAACCATTTATCCTTAAGACACTCCATCAATTGCACCCTGGCACGATGTAGAATAACCCATAAATTTGACGCTGTGATATTATGTTCCTTACAGATTGTTTCGGTTTCCAGATTATCGATGGATTTCTGAACAAAGATGGTGGCGTAACGTTCCGGCAATGCAGCGATGCAAGCATTCAAGGCTTCACCTAGTTCCCGTTGTTCGATTTCATCTTCTACTGTGGGATTGCGCAAGTCACTCACCCGTTCTTCTAGCCAGTCGCCTTCTTGATCACTTGTGTTCAAATAACTGACTCGGACTTCTGCTTTTCCCTTCTTGCTGTTCTGTTTGCGGTATTGATCTATAATCTTCCGTTTTAGAATTGAGATCAACCAAGTCCTTTCAGTACTATTCCCTTGAAATCTATGGGCACTTTTCAATCCTGCCAGAAAGGTTTCAGATACCAAGTCTTGAGCCAATACAGAATCATTAACTCTTGTGATGGTATAATTAAATAGGTAATCACCATAGCGATCTACCCATTTTTCCGGAACCAATTTTACTTCTGGCACTTTTTTATTTTTTATTACTGATTTGCTTTGCAAATCTAATTTTCAATTGCCTATTGTTATTACTCATACGCAAGCCCCATTGTCCTACGGACATTTCCCCAAAAGGGAAAACTTGTGAAACTTTATGCAGTCAAAGTTCTGAAATCTTAATTTCTTAACTGTTCTCGACTGTGCCTCGACAAGCTCAGCATAAACTGCTCGAACTAACATTCTTACTGACTACGCGACCAATCCAGCTCTTTTAAGCAAAGCGTCTATTTTTGGTTCGCTTCCGCGGAAGCGTGTATACAGCAACATTGGATTTTCAGTTCCACCTTTAGAGAGCACATTTTCTTTAAAGCTAGTCCCTATTTCCCGATTAAAAATTCCTTTTTCTTGAAACAGTTCAAACGCATCAGCATCTAAAACCTCGGCCCATTTGTAGGAATAATAACCGGCACTGTACCCACCTTGAAAGATATGCGCAAAAGCAGTACTCATGCAACTATCTACAACATCTGGATACAAATCAGTCTGATCAAAGACTTCTCTTTCATGATTCTTGACATCTGTAATGCCTGTTGGGTCAATCCCATACCAGTGCATGTCCAGCATCCCGAAAGATAACTGTCTCAATGTTTGCAAGCCTTCATGAAATGTTGCCGCTTTTTTTATTTTTTCAATGTACTTAGCTGGGATCACTTCATTAGTCTCGTAATGACGAGCAAATAGTTCCAATGCTTCTTTTTCGTAACACCAGTTCTCTAAAATCTGGCTAGGCAATTCCACAAAATCCCAAAAAACCGAAGTTCCTGATAAACTGCGATACGTAGTATTTGCTAACATACCATGTAGGGCATGACCAAATTCATGGAATAACGTAGTCACCTCGTTAAAAGTCAATAGCGATGGCTTAGTAGCAGTTGGCTTCGTAAAATTACAGACAATAGATACATGAGGACGACTGTTCGTGCCATTTTCAATGTACTGATCTTTAAATGAGGTCATCCACGCGCCATTTCTTTTTCCTTTACGCGGGAAGAAGTCGGCATAAAAGATAGAATTGAGCGTTCCATCTTCATTTTTTACCTCATGAGTAATCACATCTTTATGATACTTAGAAATGGATTCATTCTTTTCAAACGTTAAACCGTACAATCGATTGGCAACTTCAAAGGCACCATCGATAACGTTTTCTAATTTGAAATAGGGTTTGAGCAATTCATCATCCAGCTCAAAATATTCCTTCTTCATTTTTTCTGAAAAATAGGCGCCATCCCATTTTTGCAACTGATCAATTTGATCTAGATTATTTTTTTTCAAATATTCTTGAGCGTAGGCTTCAAGTTCGCGAAATTCTTTTTCAGCAGCGGGTTTTGCTTTTTCCAGCAATTCTTCAGAAAAGGTGCTCACTTTCTCTGGGGTCATGGCCATACGCTCCTCTAAGACGAAATGAGCGTGTGTTTCATAACCTAAAAGATTGGCTCTTTCATGTCGCAATCGAGCAATTTTCAACACATTTTCTTCATTATTGTGTTTGCCCTTGTATGCCCTTGCGCCAAATTCTTTAGAAAATTTCTCACGCAATTCACGGTTATCTGCATACGTCATGAAAGGGATGTAGCTGGGGTAGTCTAGTGTGAACACATAACCTTCTTTATCACGACTTTTAGCCTCTTCTTGAGCTGCTTCTAGAGCGGTTTCTGGCAAACCAGAAAGCTGATTTAAGTCGGTTATATGAAGTTCATAATCTTGCGTCGCGGCAAGTACATTCTCGCCGAAACTCAAACTCAACTCAGAAAGCTGGGTGTCCAGTTCTCTCAACCGTTCCTGCTTACTTTCTGCAAGATTGGCACCGTTGCGAGAAAATCTTTTATATTGCTTTTCTAAGAGCGTCATTTGCTCTGGATCTAGGGAAAGATCCTCCCGCTGATTATATATAGTTTTAACACGGGTAAAGAGTTCCTTATTTAAAGTGACATCGTTACCAAATTTGGATAATTGTGGGCTCACCACTCTCGCAATGCGTTGGATTTCGTCGTTCGTTTCGGCACTGTTCAGGTTAAAAAATATAGAGCTAATTCTGCTCAACGTATCTCCACTTCGGTCTAAGGCTTCAATCGTATTAGAAAAAGTAGGTGGTTGTTGATGAGCCGTAATCTTGTCAATCTCTGACTGGGCAAGGGTTATCGCTTTCGCGAAAGCGGACTCAAAATGGGATTCTTGGATATCAGAAAAAGGAGCCGTTTCAAAAGGTGTCTCAAATTTCTGTAGTAAGGGATTGTTTTCTGTACTCATATTTGTAAAAATACGAGCCAAAAATCAGATGATCTCTATGGATTTGTTAAATACTGAAGTTCTAACTAAAATGTCCGTAGCCGAAAAACACAACCGCAAGTACGACATGAATCCAACCTAAGTAATTGATGTCTTTTTTAGTAAACTGGCGATTGATGATAATAGCTAGTAAAAAATGAATACCACCAGCAACTAGAAAATGCCATTTTACAAAATGGCGCAAGCTCAATTCGTAACCCAACCATGTCAAGGTCAATAACAATGCGACGATGGAAGAGTAGAAATAGGTTTTACTCATGACGCATCTGCGCAGCGGCTTGAGTCACCTTTTCTTTGAGAGATTCCTTGTAGGCGATGATACGATCGCGAACGTCCTCTTGAGTAGCTCCTAAAATTTGAGCGGCAAGTATACCAGCATTCTTAGCTCCGTTCAAAGCGACAGTGGCAACAGGAACGCCACCAGGCATTTGCAAGATAGAAAGAACACTGTCCCAACCATCGATAGAATTACTAGACTTTACAGGAACACCTATAACAGGTAACGGCGATAGACTAGCCACCATTCCTGGTAAATGTGCGGCACCACCAGCACCAGCAATAATCACAGCAATACCTTTTTTGTGTGCATTTTGACCAAATTCAAACATTTTCTCTGGCGTGCGATGGGCGCTGACCACATCTACTTCAGTTTCAATTTGGAGTTCTTTGAGGATATCAATGGCATCTTGCATCACTGGCAAGTCGCTCGTCGATCCCATAATAATGGCAACTTTCATATTCATAGCCGTAAATTTATGAAATACACACCTGATAATTGGAAATGCAGCCTCAAAACTAAGAATGTAACTATAGCGTATGTAAGGTTAACAAAGCTGCAACACAATACCAGGCTTTGTGGATTATTTTTATACAAAATATTTATGATGATCAAGAATCTATTATTAGGAGCATTGGCAATTGCCGCAATTTCCTGTAAATCAAATGCACAAGAGAAATCTGCTGATGGGGAAACCACAGCGAGTAACACTCAAGACTATAAAGTTTCTAAAACTGAAGCCGAGTGGCAATCCATTCTTACTCCAGAAGAATTCAATATTCTGCGCGAGGCGGGAACGGAACCTCCTTTTACCAGTCCATTGAATGAAGAAACCAGCCCGGGAACATTAATTTGTGCTGCTTGTTATGCTCCGCTTTATGAGAATGAGCACAAGTTTAAGTCAGGTACAGGATGGCCTAGTTATGATCGTGCCATTGATGGCGCCATCGTATTGGATAGCGATATGAAAATAGGGTACAAGCGCGATGAAGCTAAATGTGCCACTTGTGGAAGTCACTTAGGACATATTTTTAATGATGGGCCAGAGGAAACTACAGGAAAAAGACACTGTATTAATGGCGTAGCACTGGATTTTGTTCCAGAAGGACAAGCCTTGCCTGAGTTAAGAAAATAGAAAAATTGATATGATGATGATTTGGGCGTTCCCTGAAAATTACGCTTACGCTTCATTTTCAGGTCGGGCTTTCACTTCAATCTTTTAAATAACACGTCGCAATGTATGCGATGTGTTATTTAAAAGGATTTACGTTCAATCCCTACCGCAAGCTGCTCTCATAGAGTGACATTTAAAATTAAAAAGATGACAGAGGAAGAATATAAAAAGAAGTTGACCCCAGAGCAGTACCATGTTTTACGTGAAAAAGGAACAGAGCGACCATTTACAGGCGAACATAATACCAACTATGAAGATGGTGTTTATTCCTGTGCAGCTTGCGGCAATGAGTTGTATAAGTCCGAAACTAAATTTGACAGCGGTTGCGGTTGGCCCTCTTTTGATGATGAGATAGAAGGAGCCATCGAACGCAAACGGGATACCACTCATGGAATGATGCGTACTGAGATTATGTGCGCCAATTGCGGCAGCCATTTAGGTCATGTATTTAATGATGGGCCGACTAATACAGGAATTAGACACTGTGTGAATAGCTTGAGTCTGGACTTTGAGAAGAAGTAAAACTTAAACCTAAGCTAAAGTTTAAATTTAAAAGTCTCAATTCGTTGGGGCTTTTTTGTTTACTTACCTTATCTGAAAGGTTTCAAGCCATCTTCTCAAATTACAAAATCGCTCACGAACATTGATTTTAGGTCCGATAAGTGCCATATTAACAAGAAATACTTGAGTTTTAGAGTTACCTTCTACGTAATAAAAAATATTCTGAATTAACTCGGTTTCCACAATTGATTCTTCATGAAGCCAATAGGTTTCCTTTTCACCTATATGTCCTATTCCTGCTTCAACATATGTCCACTCTTCTGAACTAGAGCCAAACCACAAAGAGGTTAATTCTTGTGTGAAATATTTTTCAAGATCAACATTTTCTTTTTCAACCTCGACTACTCCGATTAAGTCGCTCATACCATCGTGCTCCAGCGAAATAATAATTCCAGGCGTCTCGGGAACCAAATTTTCAAAAACTTCCCAGTTTTCTGGGACTTCGATTGAGTAATCATTCCCAATATTTACAACAGTTTTTAGTTGATGATGGATATTAAGTGTTCTGCAATCTTCAAATGAGTCCCTTGAAGGATTTTCAAAAGAAATTTTATTGACTTTCATAGGCAGGTCTAAATCAATTTGTGCAACACAAATTGAACTTGACAGCAATAATAAAATGATAACACGATTCATCCGACACTTTTTTTTAAACTCAATATTTAATTCCCTAAGAATTCCACTCCGGTAAATCTTCCATCCAAACCTTCATCTTAGTTTTTTTCTGGATCACTCGCATGTGGTTTGCTTCATCTGCGGTGACTAGTGAGATGACCGTTCCTGGATTCTCTGCACGGCCGGTCCTTCCTATACGGTGGATGTAATCTTTAGGAGATCTAGGTAATTCATAATTGATTACAAAAGGAAGAAACTCAATATCAATACCACGAGAAAGTAGATCCGTAGTGACGAGGCAGCGCACTTCGCTATCCGCACTTTTGAATTCGTTGAGGTGAGATTGTCTAGTTCCTTGGGCTTTTTTACCGTGAATCGCTTTTGAAGTTATCCCATTTGTGTTGAGTTTGTCATTCACATGCTCTACTTGATAGGTGGATGAGCAGAAGATCAATACCTGCTTCATCTCATGCTTCTCAATAAGATGTCTCAATAAAACTCCTTTTTTTTCTTCTGTTACTCGGTAACCAATTTGCTTAATGAGCGCCAGATCTTCTTCTGGAACTTGAATGTTGATCACAACAGGATCGAGAGTCAAATACTGAATAATTTCAGAAACCTTAGGCGATAGCGTGGCTGAAAATAACAAGGTCTGCAGACGTTTCGGCAACCTTGCAAAAACCTGATCCATTTCTTCACGGAAACCCATCGACAACATCTTATCGGCTTCATCCAATACCAAGATTTTAGTCTTGGCAATCTTTACTGCGTTCTTCTCCATCAATTCCAATAAACGCCCTGGTGTTGCCACGAGAATGTCTACTGTGTTCATTTTCATCATCTGCGGATTGATACTCACACCTCCATAAACCGCCATGGTGATTAATGGGTTTTTTAAGGCTTTTGAAAAAAGAATGATCGCTTCGCTTACCTGCACAGCGAGTTCGCGTGTGGGTACCATCACCAGCGCTTGAATTTCTCTATTCTCAGACGGCTGATTTTGCAAGCGGTCGAGTAAAGGTAGGACGTAAGCAAGGGTCTTTCCAGAACCGGTTTTAGCAATTCCCATCACATCTTTTCCTTCCAGAATGGGCGTGATGGCTTGTTCTTGAATAGGAGTAGGCTTAGCAAATTGGTTTTTCTCCAATTGGCTAAGGAGTGCACTGGAAAGCTTAAGGTCTTTGAAAGTCATAAATAAAGGTAAAGCTGCAAAGGTACAGACTTAAGATGCTAAACCTTTATTAAGATGTATGAACAGCCTGGCTCAAAATGTCAGGGCATCGTAATTTAACGTATGCCTTCAAAAAAACTCCCTGTTAGCTACTACCAAAACAACGACGTCGTATTTCTTGCCAAAGACCTCATTGGTAAAACCATCGTTTCTATGGTGGATGGTAAGCGCACCAGCGGCACAATTACAGAAACCGAAGCCTATCGCGGTTATGACGATAAGGCTTGCCACGCACATCTAGGTCGATTTACAGAACGCACTAAGGTCATGTATGAATCTGGTGGTGTGGCTTATGTGTATTTGTGTTACGGCATTCACAACTTGTTCAATATCATCACTAATACAAAAGACAATGCCGACGCTATTTTAATAAGAGCCGTTGAACCCGTGGAAGGTATCGAGATTATGCAGGAGCGTCGCGGTAAGGAACTAGATAAAACGCTTACTTCTGGACCTGGAAACTTCAGCAAGGCGTTTGGGTTGGATCGATCGCATTATGGTGAGGATCTTACAGGTAATATTGTGTGGATCGAGGAGTCTAAAGAAAGCAACTTTCGCGAAAGCGATATTATAGAGAGCAAACGCATCGGTATTGATTATGCCGAGGAAGACAAGGATTTGCCATGGCGGTTCTATGTCAACTCTTCCAAGTTTGTTAGCAAGAGATAAGTTCTGGATCTACTTTGCTGTATCGCTTGAACACTGGTCAGGCAGGAAAGCTGAAAACTTCAATCTATCTATATTCTGGATTTTCAAATCCCCATTTATTCCCTTTGTCCCATTGTTCTCTAGAGTTACCATAGGCGGAATAGCCATTATTCGTTTTGAGCATGTGCGCCAGATGCAATAAATTGTAGGTCATAAATGTGGTATTTCGTTTAGTAAAATCGTTGTCTAATCCCACTCTACCATCATCGCCATAACTAGGTCCAGGTCCAGCTTCTCCTATCCAGCCAGCATCGGCTTGTGGTGGTATGGAATAACCCACGTGCTGCATGGAGTATAGAATTCCCATGGCGCAATGCTTGATGCCGTCCTCGTTTCCAGTAATAATGGTACCACCTACTTTTCCGTAGAATTTATATTGTCCCTTTTCATTGGTCATACCGCTCATGGAGTATAATCGCTCTATAAGTAATTGACATTGTGAAGATTTCTCGCCCAGCCATATGGGCGTCCCTATAATTAGGATATCGGCTTCCATGACTTTTTTAGAAATTTCAACCCAGGCGTCTTCTTCCCAGCCGTGTTCCCTCATATCAGGTTGAACGCCGCTAGCGACTGGATGGTCAACAAATCGGATATGCTCTACAGCAACGTTTTCTTTTTCCATGATCGCAGCACTCGCGTCCATTAACAATTTAGTGTGGCTTCTAGTGGGTGATTTTTTTAATGTACAGTTGATGTATAATGCCTTTAATTTTGAGAAGTCTGGAGTATTCATAGAATAAATTTTATGTTATTTAAATATGACGAAATAATCTTATTGTGTCTTTATGTTTCTGTCAAATTTTACCATTTAATGTCAGGTTGTCATTTGTAGTGGTTTGGTACTCGATTTGACCATTGAGGTTGAAAGTGAATTCGCTTTCGCGAAAGCGAAATAATTAATACATCAAAAAAATACAAACGATATATGTCACAACAAGGAAAGATTAATGTAGCGGTGGAGAATATTTTCCCGCTTATCAAAAAGTTCTTATACAGCGATCACGAGATTTTCTTGCGCGAACTGGTTTCTAATGCCACGGATGCAACTCTTAAACTGAAGCACCTTGCCATGATAGGCGAGGCAAGTGTTGAGCTGGGCGACCAGCAAATTGAGGTAAAAATCAATAAGGAAGATGGAACACTACATATTATAGACCAAGGTCTAGGTATGACAGAGGATGAGGTGCAGAAGTATATTAATGACATCGCATTTTCTGGAGCTGAGGAGTTTCTTGAAAAATATAAAGACAGCGCTAAGGACAGCGGTATCATTGGACACTTCGGTCTTGGATTCTATTCTGCCTTTATGGTGGCGGATAAGGTTGAAATTATAACCAAATCCTATAAAGACGAGCCTGCAGTACACTGGACGTGCGATGGTTCTCCTAATTACACGATTGAGCCAGCAGAGAAAGAAAACTTTGGTACGGAGGTCATTCTTCACATCTCTGACGACGAGAAGGAATTTCTTGAAGAAAGTAAGATTCGTGAGTTGTTGACGAAGTACAACAAGTTCATGCCGGTGCCGATCAAGTTTGGTACAAAAACCGAAACTTTAGAGAAGCCAGAAGGCGCTAAAGAAGAGGACAAATCACCGACTCAGGAAGTAGATAACATCATCAACAACCCGAATCCAGCCTGGACTAAGCAACCAACAGAGTTAGAAGATCAGGATTATAAGGACTTCTACCGCGAGTTGTATCCTATGCAGTTTGAGGAGCCATTGTTCCACATTCACTTGAATGTAGATTATCCTTTTAACCTGACAGGAATATTGTATTTCCCTAAGATGACCCAAGACTTGAATGTACAAAAGGATCGCATCCAGTTGTACCAAAATCAGGTTTTCGTCACAGATAATGTGGAAGGTATCGTACCAGAATTCTTGACGATGTTGCGCGGTGTGATTGACAGTCCAGACATTCCGCTGAATGTTTCTCGTTCTTACTTACAAGCAGATGGCGCTGTGAAAAAGATTTCCAGCTATATCACTAGAAAGGTAGCTGACAAATTGAAGTCTTTATTCAATGAAGACCGAGCTGCTTTTGAACAAAAGTGGAACGATATCAAAATCGTTATTGAGTACGGTATGTTGAGTGAGGACAAGTTCTTTGAAAAGTCTGATGCCTTTGCACTCTATCCAACTGTAGATGGTTCTTACTACACGTGGGAAGAATTGATGGAAAAAGTAAAAGACTCTCAAACCGATAAAGACGGGAAAACAGTCTTGTTGTACGCTTCTAATAAAGAGGCGCAACACAGTTATCTCGCTGCCGCGAAAGCTAAAGGCTATGAAGTATTACTGCTAGATTCACCAATCGTATCCCACTTGATGCAGAAGCTAGAGCAATCTAAAGAGAATGTCACTTTTGCCAGAGTAGATGCAGATAGTGTTGATAATCTTATCAAGAAAGAAGAAGAGCAAATCTCTAAATTGTCTGACGAGGAGAAAGAAGCATTACAGAAAAGCATCACTGATACTATTGCAGATACCAGCTATAGCGTTCAAGTAGAAGCCATGAGCAGCGATGCAGCACCATTTATGATTACCCAACCAGAATTTATGCGCCGCATGAAAGAAATGCAAGCGACTGGTGGTGGCGGTATGATGGGCTTTGGCAATATGCCAGACATGTACAATCTAGTCGTGAATGCTAATCATGAGCTAGTTCAAGAAATCTTTAATGCCAAAGCTGGTAAGAAAAAGGATCGCTTGATCAAGCAATCGGTCGATCTTGCTAAGCTTTCTCAAGGATTATTGAAAGGAGAGGCATTGACTGCTTTTGTGAATAGAAGTTATGAGTTGATTAAGTAGATCAATCCAACATATTTGATTTAAGAAAGCCCTCGATTTTTGAGGGTTTTTTTTGTTTTCTGCCAATACTAGTCAATAAGTCTAACTTTCATATAAATTTGAAATTAACATATACCCAATATTAGGTATGTGTCTGATTAACAAATGTGTAAATTTCAGTGAAATAGCTTTGCTGTTCAACCATTAACATAAAATTAACAACCGTTTTAGTATATCGTAAACATTGGTTATTAGTCAATTATAATACCGATAAATAGGTTAATCGATAAACGGTTACTTGGAAATTAGCAAAAAAGTCTTCTATATTTGGATAACATTAAGAAACAACAGATCCCGAAGTTTCTTAATTAGACAGACTTCCCCTTACTGTCATAATTATACCCCTAGAATAATTTACTGTATTCAATAGCACAACTGATGCGTAAGATCTGTTATGCTAGCTCCTGAAAACGTATTTATTAATTCTAAATATTTTAATTATGAAAAGAGTAATTCTCGGCGCAGCAGCGCTACTAGCAGGAGGAATCGCATTTGCGCAAACACCTCCAATTCCATCGGGACCAACGGGACCATCTACAACAGCAACACCTTTATTAGGGCCTATTACAGTGCCAAATAATTATGTTGCACCAGGCCCACAAAAATCTGCACCTGCTTCAGCAACGCCTGGTGTAGGAGGTAATTATTCCTTAATCGATCAAGTAGATAGTGGGAACGATGCAAATGTTCTTCAAGAAGGTACTACTAATGGATCTTTTATTTATCAAATAGGAGATAATACTAGTAACTTGAATACGGCAGATGTATTGCAAAGAGGTAATGTTCAACCAGGAACGAGCGGTGAAAATAACTATGCCCAGATCGATCAGGATGGAGAAGGCAATGATTCAAAGACTCGTCAATATGGTGATATGAACGATGCCCGTTCTAACCAATTAGGAATGAACAATACATCTTCTATTCAACAAGGTAGCTCCGTTGCTGAACAGGCAGAAAGTAACGTTGGTACCGTTGATCAAGAAGGAAATGACAATAATGCGAGTATTCAACAACGTTGGGATAATAACATGGCTTCCTCTACTCAATTAGGAGATCGTAACAAATCCATTCAAGAACAGAACACTGCTGAGGAAGATGGCCCAGGTCAGATAGGTGTGATTTCACAAACTGGAGATGATAACGAAGCTAGACAGTTTCAGCAAGGTAAAGACCCAAATAATCAGGATGCTAACTACGCTGAAATAGTTCAAGGAGGAGGTTCAGGAGCTGATGCTACTGATGCTTTTGCTCAACAAGTTCAAGAAGGTAAAGCAAATGAGGCTTTAATTGAACAGAGATTAAGTGGTGATGAGGCTTATCAAGATCAAAAAGGTAATCGCAATAAAGCGATAGCGCGTCAAAACTTAGGAGGAACTACTACAGGTGGAGATAATTTATCTATGCAAACACAAGACGGTAAGCGCAATGAAGCTGAAGTGTGGCAGCAAGGTAATAATAATAGATCCTTCCAAGAGCAATTGGGTGATGATAACAAAGTATTCCACTATCAATCTTACGGTCAAAATCCTGGTGAAGGAAACCGTGCTACTTCCTTACAAGATGGTAGTATGAATGATTCTCAAATTTTCCAAGGAGGATTTAAGAATGAATCAATCGTTGATCAAAAAGGTGATGGACACATGAGTTATATTACACAGAACCAATTTGGTAGTGTAGTTAATGGAGGTGCTTCTACTTTGAATACTGCAACTGTAATACAGAGAAATTCCGGTGACACGACTGGTCTTAGATCTAAAACTAACCTAACTAAGAGAAGTTCTTCTCTTAATGGTAGCAACTAATAATAGGTTTTAGGGACTTATTATTAAGTAATAGGGTAGGATTGAGAAGGAGATACTTTTCAATCCTACTCCTTACTTATAATAACCTAATTATTGCAACGGCGTTGAATTAGGTTTTAAAATTAATGGCTAATCAAGTAAACAATAATATCATGAAACGGATTATTTATTTTTTCATTTTTCAATTGATTGCAATTACTTCATTGGCTCAAACTTACGTCAATGACAAACCCTTATTAAAAACAGGATCACCAACAACTGCTAGTGAGCAGCTCAACTTGATTTCAAATGAATCCTTTTATAAAACACCATCTCAATCAGCAGCTGTATCAAGAAACCTGGTACTCATAGATCAGGTAGGTGTTAATAATATAGGATTAATATCAACTACTTCAAATGACAGTGAAATCAGCTTGTTTCAATCAGGTACTAACAATCGTGCATTCATAGAACTGAATGCTAAAACTATAAGAGAAAATGTAGTTCAAATAGGTAATGATAATTATTTTCAAGATTACAGCATTCATGGGGCTCAACTTCACACTGCATCCATTTTTCAAGAAGGGAGTTATAATAAAATTATTAGCACAGGTAAAAACAGCCTTTCAGAAAGAATCGAGATAACTCAAAAAGGAGTGGGAAAAGAAGCATACATTATCCATAATTAATGAGATATATTCTTTGCATATTTTTATTTTCAATGGGCCTTACTACGGCTCAAGAATCCTTATATAATCAAACTATAAAGGCAGAAGTCTTACTGGAAGATCAAGGAGGTTTTTTAAATATCACAGGTATGGCGTCCAACCTGACCAATTCGGACCAAAGCATACGTTATGAACTCGCAGTTATCAAGAAGGATACTGCAACAAATAATAGTTCTAAAAACAATCAAACAGGAAGAGGAGTTCTAAAGTCAAAATCTCAAGGAATGTTATCTACTACAAGCGTCAACCTTAACACTCCTGACATTGTAACCATCATGTTATTAATATATGATGTAGAAGATAAATTGATAGGTAAAGACTTGAAACGAATAGAACCGAACACTTTACAACTCAAAAGCGAGCCAAATACATCCTATGATGGTATTGAAATCAGTGGTCTCGTCACTAGAGATATACGTACAGCTCCAGCTCGGAAATTTTACGATTATTTTTATAAAGAATATAAAAAATATCGAATTAATGGGTCGAGGGTGGTATCTATAAAAGAGAAATTTGGTCAAGGTAGAAATACTAGAATAGAGATTTCAGTCGGGACTGATTTAGTGTATCAGTTTTTTCTAAATCCTAATGATGACTTCATTAAGGAAGTAGGGGATTACAGCTTACGGGTTGTTTACCAACACTTTGAAAAATTAAAAGTAATGCAAGCTTCTATTAACAATTAAATACTTTATTATGCTCAAAAAAATTACAACATCGCTCCTGTTGTTATTTGCTCTCTGTTTCACCACAGGTATGAATGCTCAACAATTTAGTTACACTCCTATTAATCCTGCATTTGGAGGTAATACTTTCAATTATCAGTGGCTCATTCAAAGTGCTGAAGCTCAAAATAAATTTACGGATCCTGATGCTGCAAGTAGACGAGATGAGCTTTCGGACCTTGATTCATTTGCAGATGGACTGAATAGACAATTGTTAAGTCAACTTTCTCGAAACTTACTTAATGCTCAGGTCAATTTTGAAAATGGTTTAGAACCAGGTACGTTTAGTTTCGGTAATTTAGAAGTAGAAATTCTAGAATCATTAGATGGTCTAGTGGTAAATATACTCGATACCACAACAGGAGATACCACCACTGTAGTTATACCAAATAACTAATTATGCGGTATTTCAAAAAACTCACAAGATTATTGTGTCTTGTAATTTCATGCGTCTTAATTTCGGGTTGTGGAGCATATTTTAGTCAACCATTGGACACTCAAAATGCTCGCATTGGAGAAACTACTGATGCTACCTATACTTTAAGAAATCTTCCCCCACCAATAGCTCCCGCTGTTGTTGGTGTCTATCGATTTGAAGATCAAACAGGTCAATTCAAACAAACTGAGAACGGATCTACCTTTAGTAATGCAGTCACTCAAGGCGGAACTACAATTCTTATCAAAGCATTGGAAGATTCCAACTGGTTTACCATTATCGAAAGAGAAAACCTTGATAATCTTTTAAATGAGCGAAATATAATTTCTGCCACTCGTAAAGACTACTCCCAACAAACAAACACGCAACAACCACCGTTACCTTCCCTACTATATGCAGGGGTTATCATAGAAGGTGGTATTGTTTCTTATGATACTAACGTTCTTACGGGAGGTGTTGGGGCTCGTTATTTTGGAGCAGGTGGATCTAGTAAATACCGTCAGGATCGAGTAACAGTTTATTTAAGGGCGGTGTTGACCCAAACAGGTCAAGTTATGAAGACGGTCTACGTTTCAAAATCTATTTATTCACAAGCAGTGGATGCCAGCTTATTTAGATATGTCAATTTTAAACGTTTGCTAGAAGCGGAAACAGGCTTTACGAGAAATGAGCCAGCCCAATTAGCAGTTACAGAGGCTATTGAAAAAGCTGTCGAAGCATTAATAGTGGAGGGAATTGACGTGGGGCTGTGGTATCCGAAAGGTGGTCAAAATGTTGCAGATCAGATGCAGCAAAATTATCGAAGTGAAAAAGAAGTAGCTGAGAGAACTGATGTTTACCAGCGTGAACTTCTTGATCGTCGTAGTAAATGGAGGATAGATGCAGGTGGAGGTGCCACTTATGCAAACAATGATTTACCTAATCCATATTATGAATATTCCCTCCTAGCTGGAGTAAAATATAACTTCACACCATTTTTAGGTCTCTACGGTCAAGGCAGCGGTTATAGAATAAAAAACACAGGAACTCTTAATAGACAATTTGCCAGTACCGATCTCAATCTGGAATTTACAGTGCTTCCCTATGAAAAGTTTACTCCCATGATATACGCTGGTCCAGGCTTAAATTATGGAGATGGTTTTAATGTGATCGATTTTAAAGCTCAAGCTGGCCTTTCCTTTGAATATTTAGTATCGCCTAGTATAGGAATAAAAGTCTACGGTGATTATAACGTCGTTTTTTCAGATGAGATGGATCGCATAGTTTCTGGAGTTCGCGATGATCAATACTACAAATTTGGCGCTGGTATTAATGTATACCTAGGTAAAAGTCAGGCTAAAGAAAATTCACCTAGTTATTTAAAGCGACAACAAAAGAAAGAGCTAAAACGAGTAAATGAACTTCAATTGAAAAACGACATGGTGATTGATTCGCTTTCGCGGAAGCAAACTAACTCTAATAATCAACTATAATCATGAAGACAATAATCTATTTAATAGTCACTACTTGTTTATTGATAACAGGTTGTACGGAGGAAACCATCATTGTCAACGGTAAAGGAACTATAACCGGGACGGTGGTAAAAGATGTCACTTTTGAACCTTTGGCGAATGTGAAAATATCTACGAATCCAAATACTAATACTGTTTTTACTGATGACGAAGGTAAATTCACACTGGATGTTGAAAATGGAACCTTTGCTGTAAAAGCGGAGAAGGATGGGTTTCTAGTAAAATTTGAATCTGCAGATGTTGAAACAGATGAGGAAACGACAGTTGTTTTTGAACTACAAATTTCTACTGCAAATAATAAACCGCCACCATCCCCTACACTTATTTTCCCAGCTGATAAGGCAACAGCAATTGATTTTAACGTGACGTTTGATTGGGAGTCGATTGATGTAGATGGTGATTCACTTACTTATACTCTACAATTGAGAAACTCTTTAACCAATGAAGTTGAGAACTTTACTGATATTGAAACTAGTGAGTTTGAAACAAATCTTGAATTTGCTACTAAATATTTTTGGCAAGTTACTGCAGATGATGGTATCAACCTACCAGTGAATAGCGTTATACAAAGCTTTACCACGACCTCATTTCCATCTAATAGATTTCATGTTGTTCGTAAAGTGGGAGACAATAATGTGATTTACGGTGGTGATGATAATGGCAATTTGGTAGCTATAACCTCAGATTCTAAAAACAGTTGGCGACCTAGAGTTAACCGAACGATTTCTAAGATAGCCTTTTTAAGAAATGTAGGAGCTAATGTTCATGTATTTGTCATGGATACGGACGGTACTGATGTTCAACAGGTAACCAGTTCAATTCCAGTGAATGGCTTCAATCTGGATGAGGTAGATATATCTTGGACAAATAATGGAAGTGCCATTTACTATCCATCTCTAGACAAACTCTATCGAATAAATCCCGACGGTGGAGGCTTAACCTTAGTTTATCAAACGAATAATGGAAATCTTATTACAGAAGTAGACTATAATAATGAAGTTATTGCTTTGAAAACTAATAACTTAAATGGGTATAACGTTAATATTTTTACTATTAACGACTCCGGAGTAGTCTTAAATACCGTATTATCAGGTGAACCTGGAGCCGCTGGTGGCCTTGAATTGAGCATAGACAACACCAAATTAGTGTATACTAAAGATGTTTCTGGATTTGAAAATACAGAATACCGCCAACTAGATTCTAGAGTTTTTGTATACTCATTTAATTCTTCCACGAGAGTGGACAGATCCAGCTTGAAACCAAGTGGCACAAATGATTTAGACGCAAGATTTTCACCAACAGATGCTCAAATTATAGTTACTAATAGGTCTAATGATACTGACAGTGGTGGTAAGGTTCAAATATTGAAACCAAACCAAACCACTAATGATGATAGAGAAGACCTTTTTCAAAACTCCTTTATGCCAGACTGGGAATAGCATCCTTTTATCTGTGGGAAGGATGCGTATCCTTTCCTTAAAATTCTAGAAGCTCTGAGCAAGCTTCAATGGAATTAGATATCTGAATATGGTACTTACGCGCATCAATATTACTGGTGCTATTCCCTTACTGGTACAAAAAGAAAGCCAAGCTTGAGATTTAGGGAATCTCGGCTTGGCTTTTATTATTCTAAATATATTTTCAAATATAAGTACATACAATTACTTTAATCGCAAAATCAAATAAATTAACCTTTATATGTGTGTTTAATCGGTTTATCGATCGTTTAAAGGGGTAAAAAGAATGTATTGACAACCTTTGAGATTAAATAACTAATCAAATGAGCGCAAAATTATTTGCTAATTATACTTTCTACTCCAAATCCACACTCTCATAAGCACCTGCATCGGGTTCATTTGACCTGATAGTGCCTTGAATATCAGTTCTGGTTGCGGTAGCTAGATTGCCTAATGCATTTGCAGCACTTTCAGTATCAATGCGCAACAAATCAGACTGGGGATTTTCAAAAAATGGATTCTCGTTCAGTTTTACATTTTCATACAACTGTGTGTTAGTAAAGTCATACAACCCATTACCTACAAAATCGTTGAATCGGTCATTAAATCGCAAGAGTGTATTTTCCATTTTAAAATTGAACTCCACGCCTTCTGCAGCTCTCAAGCTTAATTCTAGATCTCTATCACCATAAATGATGCAATTGGTAAACAATGCTTGATTTAAAGGTTCTGTAAGGTTGGTATTAGGGAACGCATTGGATAGTATCAATGTGGGATCCTGACGGAAGCCTTTATTCCAGTAATTAGTGATTGTGCAATTGTTAAACCTATACGAACCTCCTAAGCGCACAACAAGGGAAGATTGTCCAGCATTATTGATTATTAAATTTTCAGCCTCAATATCTGCTGTTGTAGCGAGTAATCCTATGTTTGAAGAATTGTAAATTTCAGAATTATCTATTTGTAGGGTGGCACCATTGGAATCTGGATTTTGATTGTCCATAATAATTCCTATGCTGGCATTTTTTATCGTCGTGTGGGAGATTTTATGATTTTTACTACCACTCGTGAGCCAAATACCAAACCATTGACCTGCTACATCATCGAAACCTGGTTCTAATCGGTCGCCTTCTAAAATCACCTGATTTTCCATGGTTTCAGTAGTGGATGCCATTCCGTTGATTTGTAGGGAAGCTTCGTTGGCTGCTATAATCCCACTTTGGGAATGAAAAAACAATCGGGCTCCAGGTTCAATCGAGAGCGTTTTTTCAGGTGGTATGCCAGCAAAGCCATAGATCACATAAGGTTTTTCTTTCGTGAAAACGAGCTCCTGATCATTTAGGAAAAATCCAGAGATGCGCACCTCGTTATTTTCTCCGTCTGTTCCTAAAAGTAAGGTCTCTTCGATACCATTAGCATCCCGTTCTGGAAACAGGAATACCGCGTCCTTGACTAAGGTGACCAGTCGTACTTGCTGCAAATTAGCACCGCTATCAAACTCAATGACATCTTCATATACAAACTGATTGGCATTGGAGAAATCAGCGATATTGATTGTAGTTTCTATAAATACGTAGAGCGAGTCGTTAGCCAGCAGTTCTACATTCTCAAATAGTTGTCCTGGCACACCATCCACTGCTAGACGGTATTTAGAATCATTACCACGAGCCAGGCCTACCGTAGGAATCATAATGTCTTGATTGCTGTTATTATAAACCTTGAAAGTACGCGTGCTACTGCCTATGGTGCTGAAAACTGTATCTAGGAACACCGTATCCTGAGAGAAACCTAATTTTCCTGTACTATCTGAGAATTCAAAATCGTTGCGGCAGGAGGACATACTGATGACCACGACACCTAATACTATACTATATAGGAAATTCTTCATTAAGTGATTTCAAAAAGATCCCTTAACTCTTGAGAAATACGCACTGGTTTTCCTGCTTTGTCGATGGCGCACCAGTCAGATGTTGTTTTAGCAAGCAAGGTCATGGTTTCTTTATTATAAATTTCAATAAAACGTTCATACCTCACGTTTGTTGCTCGCCCTACTTGGGTTCTTATTAAGATAGGATCGCCTAGCATGGCGGATTGTTTGTACTCAATACAATGCTTGATCATTACCCAGTCATAGGTTTGAAGTAATTCTTTTGATGCAGCAGTCGTCCAGTGTTCCATGGCTATATCATTAGCCCATTGCACATAAACGACATTATTAACGTGATCCAAGTAGTCGATCTCGTTTTTGGCTACAGTCCGGGTCATTTCAAATATGGGTAAGTGGTCGTTCATTACTGGGTAACTTCTATCTCAAACATTTTAGGCCAGCGCTTTCCGGTCACAAAAAGACGGTTGGAGACTTTGTCGTAGGCAATGCCGTTCAATACATTATCTTCTTTATCCCAGTTCGGAATTTGATTTTTGAGGTCTTTCAAATCAATAGCAGCCTCTAACGCACCGGTTGCAGGATCTACAATCATAATGGCGTTCTCCTGATAAATGTTGGCATATATTTTCCCGTTGACCCATTCTAATTCGTTAATCTGAGTCAAAGATTTTCCTTTAGATACAATTTGAATGTATTCCAATTCTTCAAATGTGTTTGGGTCTAACTTCCAAATCTTATCAGTACCATCGCTCTTGTATAAAAACTCGCCATCATTACATAAACCCCAGCCTTCTTTACTGCTGCTGCCATATTTGAATTGGCCGGTTTGATTTAAGTCTAAGTCATATATATATCCAAAACGCCCGCGCCAGGTCAATTGATAGATGTTATTATTGAGAATGGTCAAACCTTCTGCAAAAACAGTATCAGGTAATTCCTTTTCCTTTAATACGATACCTGTTTCAGCCTCGGTAATACGAATACTAGACTCCCCATATTGCCCAGCACTCTCATACAACTTCCCTTCATGAAATTCTAATCCTTGGGTGTATACATTTGAATGTGGGTAGGTGTTGACAATCGTATAGTTGAGGATCTTCGGCGCTACCGGATTTTTTAAATTGATAGAGGTAGCCGCAGTGGTTACCATTCCATTGTGGTAAACTTTTACCTTGTACGTTAGGTCGCCATAAGGTTGGTTTTTTAGCTTTCGCGAAAGCGTGATTCCCTCAACATCATCTAATCGACGGGCATTTTGCGTCCATACAACGCTATCTACACCAATAGATCCATCGTCGATCAAAGAAATTTGGACCGTGTCGTCCTCATTCCAATCACTTTTATCGTTAGTAATCTCTAACGTATAATTATTTTTAAATTCATCAATATCT
Organism: Nonlabens marinus S1-08; assembly: GCF_000831385.1. Taxonomy (NCBI): domain Bacteria; kingdom Pseudomonadati; phylum Bacteroidota; class Flavobacteriia; order Flavobacteriales; family Flavobacteriaceae; genus Nonlabens; species Nonlabens marinus. Next base: position 2,029,051 of record NZ_AP014548.1, read on the forward strand.
GATGTACAGCTTGATAATGAGAGTACTACAACCCCTATAAAAATGGCGTTTTTCAAATTCATGAGTATCTTTTCTAAAGTTGAAATATAGTAAGAAAAAAGCGGCATGAAAACCTTTGGAGGTCTGAAACTAGACCTTATATTTGCACCGGGCAAGTCCTACACAACCAGCTCCTGCTGAACTCCTCCAGGGCGGGAACGCAGCAAAGGTAAGCGGTCGTAGCGGTGTGATGTAGGTAGCTTGCCTTTTTTTGTGCGCTATACTCAAGTTTAACTATCTGATATTTAAACGTTTATGAAAAAAGTAGTTTTAGTAACTGGTGGTTCATCGGGAATTGGGAAGTCCATCGCCCTGCAGTTACAAGGGTCAGGTTACAAGGTTTATGGCACAAGTAGGAATCCACAAAATTATCCAGAAAGCCCTTTTGATCTCATAGCCATGGATGTTCAAGATGAGGACTCCATACGTCAGGGAATTTCTCAAATTATTCAAGCCGAGTCAAAAATTGATGTACTCATTAATAATGCAGGCGTTGGCATCACTGGCCCCATGGAAGAAACTCCTATAGATGCGGTCAAAAACGCAATGGACACTAACTTTTACGGGCCGTTAAGAGTTATTCAAGCGGTATTGCCACACATGCGTGAACGCAGGGAGGGAAGGATCATCAATATTACCAGCATTGCTGGCTATATGGGATTGCCATATCGAGGTGTTTACAGTGCCAGTAAAGGTGCTCTTGAAATTGCAACAGAGGCTTACCGATTAGAATGTGCTCACTTGAACATTCATTTTAGTAATGTTGCGCCAGGTGACTTTGCGACTAACATTGCTGCTGGCAGATTCCATGCTCCAGTGACTGAGGGTAGCGATTACGCTGCGGGATATTCGCACACCTTAAAACTGATCGATGATCATGTGGATGACGGCAACGACCCTATAGAAGTAGCTTATAAAATCGAGGAGATTTTGAAAGAGCAAAGTCCAGGTATTCATTACAAAGTGGGTAGTTTTATGCAAAAGTTTTCCATAGTTTTGAAGAAACTACTCCCTGAGAAAACTTATGAGCGCATGCTCAAAAAGCATTACGGCCTTTAATTAATACATTGTTGATTAGCTATTCTTTTGGCAATCTGTTCTTTACTTCGGCTTAAAAGGAACGATCATTTGATGAGCAAGATCGTCAGGGAAATCTTCATCACCAGGAAATCCTAACTCTAGATTAGGGTCGTGAAAAGGAACGTGTGCTGTTCTGAATAAATAATCCCAAACACTTAAGGATAAACCATAGTTGATACCATACTTATGGTTTTCAGGTAATTTACGGGCATGATGCCACAAATGCATTTTTGGGTTGTTCAGAATATATTTGAATGGCCCGTAATCCCAATTTAAGTTAGCATGATTCAAATGCCCTATGAAAACTCCTAGCATATGGACTACAAAAAATTGCTGGATTCCAAACCCGATCATTGCTAAAGGAGCGTATTGAAGCGTTTTATAAATAATAGTTTCCATAAAATGAAATCGGAATTGAGCTGCAAACCCCATTTCTTTTACACTGTGGTGAACTTTGTGAAACTCCCAAAGCCAAGGCACTCTATGCAATAACCTATGGATGTTCCACTGTATAAAATCTGCTATGACAAACATTATAAGAAGTTGCACCCATACAGGTAGTTTGTCCACCTTAATGGCAACTATATTTTCCCAACCCACGCTATTTAGTAAGTCATTAAATAGTTGAACGCCTACATTAGAAATAGCGTTATAACCCACTAGAGAGAAAAGAAAGAAATTAAAGAACAAGTAAAATAAGTCCAGCCAAAAGTCGCGTCTCAATATTTTCTGATCTTTTCGCCAGGGCAACCAAATCTCAAGAACAAATACCAAAGTAGATAATCCAATCAGCCAATAGAAATAATTATCCCATGCAGGATGAGTGATCTCACGCCATAGATAATTGGCGTAGTCAGAGAAGGATTGAAGAAACAAGTCAAGGTAAATATCCATAAGGTGATGAGTCGGTTAAAATTAGGAAGGTTTACTAGAACCTAGCTCATCATTTCTCAATAAGTAACATCAGCTTGACTATTTTTGAAATGATTTGAAACATAGATTATGATAAGAATAGTATTATTTGCATGCCTTGCACTAGTGGTTGTCAGTTGTAATAATAATAACGAAAGCATTAGCCAAGTAGAAGTACCAATAGCAAGCACATTTGATTGGAACGCTGCTAACGTTTACTTTTTGCTTACTGATAGATTTAATAATGGAGATTTGACCAATGACAATCTTGTACCTCGCAATGAGAAAACTGATAAGCTACGTGGTTTTGAAGGCGGCGACTTCAAGGGGATACAACAAAAAATAGAACAGGATTATTTTACGGATTTAGGAATCAATGCCATCTGGTTGACTCCTATTTTTGAACAGATTGAAGGTGGAGTGGATGAAGGCAGCGGTTTTACATATGCCTATCATGGGTATTGGGCTAAGGACTGGACCGCAGTGGAGCCTTCTTATGGAACGCTTGAAGAATTTAAGGAATTAGTTCAAGCCGCGCACCGCAAGGATATTCGAATTCTATTAGATGTAGTAATCAATCACACAGGACCAGTTACGGCAACAGACCCTCTATGGCCAGAAGACTGGGTACGTACAGGACCTACTTGCACCTATCGAGATCAAGAAACAGCTATGACTTGCACGCTTACTAGCAATTTACCAGACATACGTACGGATAGCAACATAGAGGTGGAGTTGCCAGATCTATTAGTCAACAAATGGAAAGAAGAAGGAAGGTATGAGCAAGAAGTTAAGGAATTAGAGACTTTTTTTGAAAAAAGTCAGCTTCCTAGAACGCCCGTAAACTATATCATAAAATGGGTGACGGACTACGCAAGGGAAACAGGAATTGATGGCTTCAGAATCGATACCGTGAAACATGTAGAAGAATCCGTTTGGACGACCTTTATTGAGCAGTCTCGTAAGGCGTACAACCAATGGAAAAGCAATAATCCAGAACTCATGATCCATGATGACGAGTTCTTTATATTAGGTGAGTTATACGGTTATTACGCCGCTGGAGGTCGCAATTATGCTTTCAATGAATCACAAGTAGATTATTTCGATTCGGGCTACGATGCGATGATCAATTTTGGATTTAAGGAAGATGCTAGAAAAGTCTATTCGACTTTATTTGCAGATTACAACCGTATACGAATTAAACTTAATGAAGAAAAGGAGGGAAGCCCAGTGACTTTTATGAACTATATCAGTTCTCATGACGACGGGCAACCTTTTGATCCTTTGAGAGAAAACCCTATAGATGCGGGTTCAAAACTGTTATTGACCCCAGGAATCTCACAAGTCTATTACGGTGATGAAACCGCTAGAAAACTTCAAGCAGACGGTGTTCAAGGAGATGCGAACTTGAGAACTAAGATGAATTGGGATGAAATCGATCAAATGGTTTTGGCACACTGGCAAAAACTAGGACAATTCCGTAGGAATCATCCAGCAGTGGGAGCTGGACGTGCGATTCCTTTAGAGTATACGGGACCTGGATCACTATCGGCTCGATTCTATAATAAAAATGGAGTAGTAGATGACGTGATCATAGGTGCAGGTTTACCTGATAGCGATATCACTATTGATATTACAAAAGTGTTTAAGACCCAAAAACAGCTGCGTAATGCCTACACCGGCGATCTCTTGACGATAAAGAATGGAAAAGTGACGACACAAGTGACAGAAGGTTTGGTTTTGTTAGAAATTGTAGATGAGTAGTAAGCTTGTTTTTAAGTTAGCTTTCGCGAAAGCGAAATACTTATCATCCTGTTAACATAAATTGGGAATTTGAAATTAAAATTGAGAATCTATTAAGCTAATCAAGCTGTTTTGCTCAATATCTTTAAATAAAAAATAAACCATGAGCACAAATAATTTGAATAACGCCGAAGCACAGAAGAAATACAAAGACCTGTCTACAAGTATCGATTTTGCGATGATGTTGACCCATTTGGATCAAACTCCATTACATGCAATTCCTATGAGTACTAAAAGGGTGGATGATAATGGAACGACTTATTTTTTAAGTAATGCTGATAGCGAGCACAATGCAAATATTGAAAGCGACTCTAGATGTCAATTGTTATACGCTGAGAAGCACAGTATGGAATTTTTAAGCGTGTATGGAAAGGCGGTGATTTCAAGAGATAAGGCACTCATTCACGATTTATATTCTTCAACTGATGACAACTGGTTTGAAGGGAAGGATGATCCTAACATTACCGTGATTACGTTCCATCCAGAAGAAGGTCACTATTGGGACTCTAAATCAAATGCACTCGTAAGCTTATTTAAAATGGGGTACGGCGCAATCACTGGAGAGAAAATGGATGTAGGAGAATCTGGAAGTTTAAAAGATATATAACATAAATATCTTTGAAGCTTGAAGATAAGATTATCGGGTTCAGCACACACTTATGAATAAGCTGATGCAGACTTCTGCAAACAACGATTTGCTCAAGCAACTATTCAACAAGTAAAAGCACAGGTTTTCAATTCATGCAGATGCTAGGGAATACCTCTTTTACTTACCTCTTATTAAAGCAAACCTGACTCAAGATAATGCCAGTAAAAGTTTAGCTGAGCATCATGCAACGGATTGGGAAGAAAAATAACCTTTCCAAATAGTAGAAAAAGAGAACCTGCTTTTGCCAGAGATTATCAAGAAGCGATCAAAGAACATCGCTGTAAACAATAGAAGAAGAAAAAGCCGATCTTTCCAGATCGGCTTTTTTGTTTCTGATGTCTGTCCCGTCCTAATATAAGTTGACACAAAACCGACTTATGTGATTTTTCAACTGCTGCAACTGAGTTGTGATGATCCAGGTTTGTCTCGAGCCCAGTCGGGTCGTTTTTTATACCATTGGTTGTACTTAGGCTGGTCGTCATAAGGATTTTTAAGCATTTCGTAGAACTCTGAAATTAGAGAATAGTCGCCTTGATCAGCTTTGTCGATGGCTAGTTGCGCCATATAGTTGCGCAGTACATATTTGGGATTCGTACGTTGCATTAGAGATAACCTCGCTGCTGCGGAAGCGGATTCCTCATTCAATCTTTTTACATATAAAGAGAGCCAATTATTCCATTCCTGTTTTACTGCGGGTTGTAATTCGTTCAAATTGTAAAATGCCAAGTGCACTCCTTCAAAAGCCTCTGTAATCTTACTTTCTTTATTCACTCCAGATAGTTCCCGGAAGAAAATAGTCATATCAGTTTCATGTTTAGGTAAGAGTTCCAATAATTGAGTAATAAGGTTCAGATCTTCAGGTTGATGTTTGATAAGACCTAGTTTTGATCGCATCATTTGTAAATGTTGCTCTTGATAATTTTTCTTGTACTCGTTGAGAACCGCTTCAAGGCGTTCTGACTCTCCAATCAGTGGGTAAATCGCGTTAGCTAATTGCCATAGATTCCACAGAGCTATTTCTGGCTGCGCACCATACCGGTAACGCTTATGTTGGTTGTCTGTAGTATTAGGTGTCCAGTTAGGGTTATAATCTTCCAGCCAGCCATAAGGGCCATAATCGATCGTGAGCCCTAGAATGGACATGTTATCAGTATTCATGACACCGTGCACAAAACCTACCCGTTGCCAATGAATAATCATTTCCAGGGTGCTATCAGTTACTTGTTTGAAAAACTGGATGTAACGATCTGATGAATTGAAATCAAGGTTTTTAAAATGATGTTTTATGGTAAAATCTAATAACTTTTTTAAATGACCTTCCTCGCCACGTGAGGCTGGTAATTGAAAATTCCCAAAACGCAAAAACGATGGCGCTATCCTGCACACGATAGCTCCTTTTTCTAGAGCAGGATGATGATCGTAAAACATATCTCGCATCACCTCGTCGCCACTCAAGGCTAGGGATAAGGATCTCGTTGTCGGGATACCTAAATAATGCATGGCCTCACTGCACAAGTGTTCTCTGATGCTCGAGCGCAACACAGCAAAACCATCACCGCGTCTGGAATAGGGCGTTGGACCAGCACCTTTAAGCTGTAATTGCTGAACATTTTTTTTTGCTGCTACTTCACCAATATTTATTGCACGACCATCACCCAATTGGCCTGCCCATTGTCCAAACTGAAAACCTCCATAGTTCATAGCAAATGCCTGATGACTCCCAGGTGTCCACTGTCCGGTTAAAGCGTCTTTAAAACGTTCAGTAGCCGTATCATCTTCTGTAAAGCCCAATTCGCTAGCCAGTTCCATGGATACGTGAATTAATTCAGCATTTTCAAATTTTTCTGGTTGTACAAAACTAATTGAAGCTTCTAGTACCTGCCTCGGCTTATTTGTGTAAACAGGGTCAACAGGAAGTTTTTCAATGTAAAAGGAGGTCGTAATCTTCTGAGTCATAGAGTTAAATCGGAAAAGAAATTATTTTAAAAAAAATTATCATTTGTTAATTAAAATTAAAATAATTATTTAAATTAGCGTTGTACAAAGGTTTTAAACGTTCCTTATTGAAACTTTTGATTATTGGCATAGAGAGTGCAAGCAACATTACAAATACTATCCCCTATGAAGACCCTTGAGACTAATTTAAATATTCAAAAGATACGGCAAATTGATTGTGCCGATCTTTTTTTTATAGACGATCTGGTTATTGTTGAAGTAAAGATGCACACCTTAGTCGGAAAGAAACAGTTAGAACATATCATTGAAGCCATAGAGAATGAAATACTAGATATTTCTAAGGTTCATTTTATTTCAAATAGGGTAGACCCTTATTCTCTTAAACCTACTGAGTTTCCATGCCTCAAGAAAAAAATAGATAGTTTCAAAAGTTACTCAGTAGTTACTTATGGAAGTGTTGGGGTGACCAATCTTATTTTTGAACGTATGTTTCTTAAATCGAAAATTGTAAGGTTTGATAGTTTGTTAGAAGCAATCGCCTCTAAAAGAGGAAAAAGCGGTTATGGGGGCAGGGCTTTTTTTGTAGCCTAAGTGGTCATTTAAGTATTTAAATGGTTCTCCACCTGCTTTAAATATATATCGATCATACTACTTCATTGGGTTTAGGGTTAGGATCGTTAATTTTATGGAAAGTCTTCACCAGGATTTATAGAAATTACTTTACTTCAAGTTTATGACTCCATCCAATGTAACAAACCCCAACATCAAATTTAAATACAAACATATTCCCAGTTTACTTTGGGAAAGCGCTAAGGAATGGAATCAAGATAATGTCTGGCAGCTCAGTGCGAGCATTGCTTACTATGCGATTCTTTCTTTACCAGGATTATTAATCATCCTTATTAGTATCGTTGGAGTGATTTGGGATCAGGATATTGCTACAGGAAGATTAACCAGTGACCTGACGGGATTAATAGGCTGGGATGCTGCAGAGGATATTAACAAGATGCTCCAAACTGCTGACCGTGACAATGGTATCCTTGCATCACTAGTAGGGGTAGTGACACTCCTTTTTGGAGCCACAGGTCTTTTTGTACATCTACAGATTTCCTTGAATAAAATCTGGCGGTTGAAGGTTGCCCCTAAGACACCCTGGTGGAAATTATTGACGGACCGGGCAAAAAGTTTCGGTTTCATATTGGTTCTTGGCTTTTTAATTTTAATCAGTTTTATCTTAACTGCCATAATATCCATGTTGCAGGACATTATTCAAACTAATTTTCCTGACTATTTAATTTACCTAGCACATGCGTTGAATTTTCTGATCGCATTAGTCATTATTTCTTTATTGTTCGGATTAATGTTTCGATACCTACCAGACTCTGATTTGAAATGGAAAGTCATATGGCCAGGAGCCATCCTAACTGCATTGCTATTTGAATTGGGGAAATTTCTACTGGAATTATATTTCTCAAATGCTTCTCCTGCCAGTGCCTATGGTGCTGCGGGTATTTTGGTTTTACTGTTGCTTTGGGTTTCTTACAGCGCTTTGATTCTTTTTTACGGCGCCGAATTTGTCAAGGTATACGCAAAACGTTATCACAATGGTATTCAGCCTAATAGTAAGGCCGTTAAGTATCGGGAAGAAGTGGTGGAACTTCCTAAATAGAGAAATAACAAAACCTGCAGCGATTTTCTGTTCAAATTCGCTTTCGCGAAAGCGAACTACCCAATAAACTTCACACATTAGCCTGAGGAATTCTAGAGGCATTAAGAGATATTAGATAGATTTACAACAGAAATATTTCGATACCCATGATTGCAGCCATCTCGCTATTCTTGATTGTCACCTTATCCGCCTTGATTACTAAAATTGCGTCTATCGCCCTTACTCATACCGGATTATCGACAGAAAGCGCTAAGTTTCAGGCTCGATCTGCCTATACTGGTGCAGGTCTAAGCACTCAAGAAACTGAATTGATTATGAATCACCCGGTACGCCGGAAGATCATTTATAATTTGATGTTGATAGGGAACGCTGGTATTGTGACGGTCATGTCCTCGTTAATTTTGACTTTCGTGCTTCCTGAAACAACAGCCTCTAGATTATACGGGTTATTAATTATTGTGGTAGGACTTACCGGTTTGTGGTTTGCCATACGCAGTAAATGGGTTGATCGAGGTCTTTCTAAAATGATCAGTAGTATGTTAAGACGTTATACAGATCTTGAAGTGCAGGATTTTGAAGCAGTGCTGCATTTGAAAAGCAACTATAAAATAAGCGAGGCTAAAGTAGATGCAGACGGGTGGATGTGTCACAAAACGCTCCAAGAATTAAATCTGCGGGAAGAAGGTATAACCATCTTAGGGGTGTATCGTAAGGGCGAAGAATATTTTGGATCACCTTCAGGTCCATTTAAACTGCTACCCAATGACATTGTTACGATTTACGGGAAAGCTGACGGGATTAAAAGTCTGTACAAACGTAAAAAAGACTTTTACGCTCATCTAGAGCACGAACGTTTTGTTGCTCGTGAAGAGAGCAAACGGGAAGAAGAAGTCAAAAAACCTGGGTTGGAGCAAGAATAGTAGGTGGTCATAACTTTCGGCAAAGAACGACCTACTTAAACCAGTGTTATTCTACAATTATTGCAATTAGCGAGTTGTAAAATGGCTTAATTGCTATGTGTATATGGCTTGTACTACATAGGAACATGAGGGTTCCATCAGGTAGTCATAGTAAGAATATATAAATTTCTACACTTAGCGGCATAAGCTTTCAAATAGTTTTTAATAGCCATGAGTGGAGATTCTAAACCTCCTTTTGGATGCCTCTTTCTAATTGAAGTTTTCATAACTGATGATTTCTAGTAAAGATATTAAATAGTTGCAATAACTTTACCTTTAAGTAACGTTAAATTTACATTAGATATATAAAACACTGTAAAACAGTTTATTATAATAAAACACATTTGCTATTTTAACATCTCAAATACTCATAAATAGCAATTTTCTACAAATATGAGCTATAGGTACGTATGCCACTTTCAAGAGATTCTCCGTGGCTGACTTGTAGAGCATCTAGAATTTAAATAAATCGGGTGAGTGCGGTAAAATATTAATTTAAATACGAGTGAAAATATTAGGATTTTTTGGATAATGCTTTCTTCGGTCCTAATATCCTATGGACGTTATACGAGCTTCCCATGCTCAAAATGACACTAGATTATAGTGTAACCATACAAATCATAAGCTTTTAGAGTAGTGATTTTATGATATAACTAGTATTGACTTCTGACGGCACTCGCGAGGAGGCTTTTGTAGATAATTGGATAAATACAAATGCTCGACCTTTCGATTAAATACAGCTACTTTTAAATTTTCGACAAACTGGAATTGATATGAAAAAATCTAAACCATCATTAGAAAATCTAAATTGTCTTAAGTAAAAAAATAATGCCATGCATGAGGTGGATGCTAATTTTTCTCTTATTCAATAGTGACTGGATCAGGTAATCAATTTTCCAGTGGACTTTTAAATAAACGTATAAAAAGCTGTTTGATAAATATTTGTATCCTTTTGGAGGCATAGGGGTGAAAATCATATTTTAGCGTTATAAGCTGAAATATGTATCATTGTAATCCTTAAACTATTTTGATAACCATGGCACTAAATAAAATATGGTAGTTGCAAATTAAGAAGTACCATTTGAAAAATTCTTTTTATTATTTTTTGTAACCTCAATAGTCCCCTGTTTTGATGTTTAAAATTTGTGCCGTTTTCTCATTCCTATTTCTATCCCTGATTCCTAGCAGTGCACAAGAAACTCCTAAAACCGTAGACCCGATACCAGAGCCGCCTTTTTCCTATGCTAAGGAAGAGATGGACTCGATTTTTAGAGTCGCAGAGAAATACTATTATTCAGGGAATTACGAGAAAATCATTAAGAAGGTTCCTGCACTGGTGGAACATGCGAATAGTGTCAATGCAAACCGAGCTGAAACTCGTTTACTCACTATTTTAGGTCTTTCATTTGTCAAACTGGATGATGTCAATAGTGCTGATATTATGTTTCGTGAAGCACTCGATGATGCCTTAAAGCGTCAAGACACCTTCGATATTTTGAGCCACTATATCAATCTTGGGAACACTCATTTCAATAACGATAGTGAAAAAGCCATTGATTATTTTTTACATGGCACTGATTATTTAGGCAATATTGACGTTAGTGATCTTGCCTTGACCATAATTTACAACGATCTAGCGGAGCTTTATATGACTCGCAAGGAAATTGCGAAATCTCAATATTACTTAGATCTAGCTCGACCTAAATTATACCTCCCATCTCTTTCTTCTCGTAAAAACGAATACCTATTCATCAGCTATTATGTTCAAGGACGTCTTGATTTATTACGTGGAGACAACTTCAAAGCGATCGAAAGTGCTAACATATCATTAGACTTACTAGATGAGGGAATAGATATTGAGGAAAAATATCTGATTGGGAATTATAAAAACCTTATTGATGCCTACGATTTAACTGGACAATATGAAAAGTTAAATGAGATTCGCAAACCTTATGATTCAGTTAGAGATCATCGATTTGAGAAGGACAGAATTAGACAAGCACAAATTGCTCGTTTTAAATTCAATACAGATAAGTATCAGCAAGAACTAAAACAATCTCAGTTAGAAAATGAATTAGCATTCCAGGAGGCACAACAAAATCGTATTTTACTTTGGATTTTTTCAGTGGTGAGTGTTATTCTTATTGCATTATTAGGAACGCTACTTTACACTCGCAACAGACGCAATCTGTTATTGAAAAATTTGAAGATTAAAAATGGTCAGTACTTAGAAGCCAAGCAAACTTCAGAGAAATTGGCACAAAAAAATTCAAAATTTCTTTCTACCATAAGTCACGAATTGCGAACCCCATTATACGGTATCATTGGCTTATCCTCCGTATTTCTTAAAAACCCTAAACTCAAAGAATTTGCAGATGATTTTAACTCGCTCAAATTCTCTGCTGATTATTTACTAGCCTTGGTAAATGACGTATTGAGTATCAATAAGTATGAGTCTAAGAAAGGCAGGGAGTTGAAGGAAGAGCATTTTAATATTTACGAACTGGCAACCAGTATTTCGCAGACTTTTCAGTTTTTAAATGAAAAAAATAATAATAGGGTTACACTAACTATAAGGCCAGAAGTTCCTGAAGTTCTGTACGGTGATAAGACTAAACTGTCTCAAGTCATTATGAACTTGCTGAGCAATGCTAGCAAGTTTACTCAAGATGGATCTATCTATTTTACCATTGAGCATCATAATAGTAATGGGGAACTCGTCGAACTCTTGTTTACAGTCCAAGATACCGGTCGCGGTATCAAGGAAGAAGATCAAAAAGAGATATTTGAAGAGTTCACACAAGTGCCTACACATTCTTATGAAGGTGGTACAGGATTAGGATTACCCATCGTTAATAAGCTTTTAAATATTCTAGGGAGCAAGCTTATTATGGAAAGTATCTTCGGTGTGGGGACTACATTTTCTTTTCTATTGCCTTTAGGCATCAGTTCCACTGAAAATTTAGAAACTCATGTGGATGAAGCTGATGTTGACAAACTCAAGAATAAAAAATTGCTCATTGTAGATGACAACAAGATCAATCAATTGGTGACGCAGAAAGTTTTGGAACAATATCAAATGCTTCACGATACGGTCAATAACGGTAAGGAAGCTGTTGATATCGTTGAACATAATGACTACGACTATATCTTGATGGACATCAATATGCCCGTGATGAATGGTATCAAGGCGAGTACGATTATACGTGACAAGGGAATCACGACTCCCATTCTTGCGCTTACCGCTGCTGACGACTTAAATCTAGAGAAAGATATTTTTGCGCACGGCATCAATTCCATTTTGGTAAAACCCTACCAGACAGAGCAATTACTCCATTTATTGTTACGTCACTTGAAGTAGTTTTATAGATGGTATGAGTTCGCTTTCGCGAAAGCGAAAAGCCACACCAGTTCATCTCCTATTAAGCTATCTTGAGCTCATCATCTGTTTATAAAAACTGGTTTTTGACTTATCTTGCTGTACTCAAAACTGAACGATGAAAAATTTTTTCTTTGCCATGCTGTTGCTATATTCCTTGATCGCTTTTGCACAGCAGGATGCAGGCTGGTTGCGCCACAGCACCATATCTCCAGACGGTTCGCAGATTGCCTTCACTTATAAAGGGGATTTATACAAAGTATCGTCTCAAGGTGGTACAGCACAACAGTTGACTTTTCATGAGGCACATGATTATAAAGCCGTGTGGAGCAAGGATGGAAGTCAAATCGCATTTGCTTCTAACCGCTACGGGAATTTTGACGTTTATGTCATGAATGCTAATGGAGGGAGCGCTCAGCGATTGACGTTCCATTCTACAGACGAGGAACCTTTTACATTTACCAGCGACGATAGTTCCATCTTATTTGGTGGAGTGCGCATGGACATTGCAGGTCACCGCCAGTTCCCAACTGGATCACAGCCAGAAGTGTACAAAGTGCCCGTTGCCGGTGGTAGAGTTGATCAGTTGTTCACCATTCCTGCAGAGGCTTTGACTATGAGTGTTGATGGAAAAACAATACTGTACCACGATAAAAAAGGAGGGGAAAACGAGTGGCGCAAGCATCATACTTCCAGTATTACTAGAGACTTGTGGAGTTATGATACCGTTGCCAAATCCCATAAGATGTTAACCACATTTGAAGGTGAGGACCGTCAGCCAGTTTATGGAGTAAATGACCAGACGGTTTATTATTTAAGTGAACAAAGCGGCAATTTCAACGTGCATGAAATGAGCTTGACTAATCCTACCGCCTCTATCCAACTTACCGATTTTAAAACACATCCAGTGCGGTTTTTATCTTACGGTGGTGGAATGTTGAGCTTTGGATACGATGGAAAGTTGTACACCATGAAACCTGGTGAACAGCCTAAGAAATTGAAGGTAAACATCATCACCCAGCAAATTATTAATACAGATAAATTTCTTTCAGTCAATGGAGGCGTTAGCGAGATGGCTATTTCTCCCAATGGTAAAGAAATTGCCTTTATCGCTAGAGGAGAAGTGTTTGTAACCTCAGTAGAAGAATCTTTCACAAAGCGGTTAACAAATACTCCAGAAGCAGAAGATTTTGTAAGCTGGGGTCCTGAAGGTAAATCAGTGGTTTACAGTAGTGAGCGGAATGGCAACTGGAGTATTTTTAAAACCGAAATCGTCCGGGAGGAAGAACCTTTCTTTTTTGCCTCCACTTTGCTCAAAGAAACCCCAGTCATTGAAAATGGAAAAGACAATTACCTCGCACAATTTTCACCAGATGGCAAAAAGCTGGCGTTTATTGAAGATCGCCGTTCCTTAAAAATCAGGGATTTCAAATCTGGCAACGAGATCACACTTTTAACTCCGGAAGATTTGTACCACATGCGAGATGGTGATAAATATTTCAAATGGAGTCCAGATAGCAAATGGTTGCTGGTAGACTGGAGTTTGTCGTTAAACAACAGTGATATATTACTCATGGCAGCTGATGGCTCTAAAAGAGTAAACTTGAATGAAAGTGGTTATTATGATTTCAAGCCAGTGTGGGTCAATGATGGAAAGCAAATGTTGTGGTTTTCTAATAAAGATGGGTTGAAATCCTATGCCACCAGTGGCTCTACTCAAAGTGATGTGTATAGTATGTTTTTTACTCAAGACGCTTGGGATGAGTTCAATTTGAGTAAAGAAGAATACGCTTTGTTGAAAGAGATGAAAAAGCTCTCTGAAAAGGAGAAAGAAAAGGAAAACGAAGAGGATGAAAAGAAGAAGAGTAAAAAGGATAAAGACAAAAAGGAAAAAGAAGAAATCAAAGATCTAAAATTTGATTGGGAGGAAATGAAAGAACGTACCAAGCGTTTTACAATTCACTCTTCTGACATTAGCGATGCAGTTCTTTCTAAGGATGCGAGTAAGCTATATTACCTCACAAAATTTGAAGATAAGCTAGATCTTTGGTCTACTGACCTAAGAACCAAAGAAACTAAAATGGTCATGAAACTCGGTGCCTCATCAGGAAATCTGGAGTGGGATGCAGAAAGAGAAAACCTATTTTTATTGAGTAGCGGTAAAATTTCTAAAATTGATCCTGAGAAAGAAAAGAAGGAATCTGTAACCATTGCTGGAGAAATGGAGTATGAAGCCGTTGCAGAGCGTCAAGCGATGTTTGATCACGTGTGGTTGAGAACTAACGCCATCTTTTACCATTCCGATTTTCATGGGATCGATTGGGACCTCATGAAAACTGAGTATGAGAAGCACTTGCCTTACATAGGCAACAGCAATGAATTTGCAGAGTTATTATCTGAAATGCTAGGCGAACTCAATGTATCTCACGCAGGTGCGGGAGCAGCTAATTATTCTATGGAAAATGAAGATGAAACAGCCTCCCTAGGAATATTTCTAGATTACAATCATACAGGTAATGGTATTAAAATCACGGAAATCCTAAATGGCGGACCTTTAGATAAAGCCAAGTTTGATATCAAACCAGGAATGATCATCCATAAAATTGATGGTCAACCTATACTCAACAACACAGATGTCTCATCATATTTAAACCGTAAAGAAAATAAATTTACCCTATTGGAACTTAGTGACCCTGCTTCAACTGAGTCCATCACGATTACAGTGAAGCCTATCTCCCTAAGAGAGGAACGTGGACTATTGTACCGCCGCTGGGTAAAGAAAAATGAGAAAGAAGTAGAGAAGAAAAGTAATGGCCAGTTGGGTTACGTTCATATCCCAGGTATGAGTGACGGCCCTTATCGGGATGTGTATGAGAAAATGATGGGGAAATTTTTAGACCGTAAAGGGGTGATTGTTGACACTCGATTCAACGGTGGTGGTGATTTAGTGGCAGATCTTGCTGCATTTTTTACAGGAACTCCATTTATTACCTATGCCACAGAGGACCGCGTGGTAGGCGGTGAGCCTACTTCCAGGTGGACTAAGCCTACACTAGCGATGATCAATGAAGCTCAATATAGCGATGGACATTGTTTCGCTTGTGGTTATACAGACTTAAAAATCGGTAAAACAGTTGGGATGCCTACGCCTGGTACTTGCAGTTTTGCAGGGTGGGAGGGACTTCCTGATGGTTCACGCTGGGGTGTGGTTCCAGTGAGCGCTAAAGATATCAATGGGAATTGGATGGAAAACAACCAGACAGAACCCATGATTCAGGTCAAGAACAGACCAGCAACAATTGCAAGCGGGACAGATGAGCAGCTGGATCGTGCTATTATTGAATTATTGAAAGAAGTAGGGTAGCGGTGAGGTAGTTCGCTTTCGCGAAAGCGAACTACCCACTATATCTATCTATTTTGAAATGTCCTATACCTTACACTTTGTCGATGTTTTATACTAAATTTATACGATTAAAGGCGTAAAAAAGTAGAATTAGATCTGCATGAGATAAATTTGCGTAGTATAAGTAGTGTTCCTAGAACACCTTTAACATCCTATGCATATCAAAAGATTTTCGGTATTTCTTCTAGTTTTGATGACGCTACCATTTTGCTTGGCGGTGATACCTATATCTAAAATTAAAAGTTATCAAAAGTTAAATAAAGCTAGTGCTTCAGGAACGTATTTCAACTTCGGCCAATTTTCCTCATATCAATCAATCACTAAATCCTCTACTGTGGCAGACATTTTCTGTCCTGATGATATAGTAGTGGACGCCACCCCAGGCGCATGTGGAGCGATCGTACACTTCGAGGATGCCACAACGCCAGATATTCCACAAGCTCAAGAGGTTATCATGCTTTTTGAAGGTGCTGCAGAGGATGATTCACCATACATTGAAAACGGAATGCGACTGGATGGAAATGGTTTGAGCCATATAGATGCACCCTGGCCCATACCTTGTAACAACCGGCAAGGAGCCGCAATCCATCCGAATACCTCAAACACCTGGACCTACAATGATGGCCAGCCATTTACACCTACCAGGCTTTTTGTTTGTTCGACAAATATGCGCTTTACAACGGGTGACTGTGGTACTGAATTTATCCCAGCTACTACGGGAGAAGTTACTTTTCCTGATACTCCTGAATGGCAGAATATAACTTCCATGGTCTGGGAACAATGGGGAGATGATTTTGATGCCAGTATGGATAATTTTAGATTTATTCCATCGGCGGTTCAGCAAACAGAAGGATTGGAATCTGGATGTTTTTTTCCAGTGGGAACTACGCCAGTCACCTTTAGCGCAACAGATGTTGACGGAACTGTAACCACATGTACCTTCAATGTGACCGTCCGAGATGTAGAGAAGCCCTTCCTAGAACTTAAAGAATTTACCACCGCATTAGATGCTTCCCAACTGGCAAAAATAACTATTGAAGATATTACCACATCATTGCCTACTGATAACTGTGCCATAGATACGATTGTCATAAGCCGAACCATATTTACCTGTTCAGATGTGGGCACTAATGAAATCACAGTTACCGTAACAGATGTTAATGGTAATGTGAGCTCTGATACTGTTATTATCACCATTGATGGCAGTACCTCCAACTCAGGAATTGACCCAATTACGGACGCTGTGAGCTGTGAATCTTATACCTTACCACAAATAACAGGTGAAAACCTATCTGGCTCGCAACGTTATTACACACAACCCAATGGTATGGGGCAGTCTTTCAATGAGGCTGATGTTCTGGTCTTTTCAGATTTTGCCGCTTACCCTGTCCAACTCTTTGCCTATGATGGAAGTTCTAGCAAGGAATGTAAGCCTCAAGCCACTTTTCAGCTCACCATAGAAACTCCTTCACAGTTACAACCTATAGGAGATGTACTAGCTTGTGAGAATTTTATATTTCCAGAAATAGATGGAACTAACCTATCCGGTAATCAAGCCTATTTTACAGAATCCGGTGGTGAAGGCATCAAATATGAAACAGGGGATGAAATAACTCGGGATCCTGAACAGACTTATCCTATCACCATTTTTATATATGATCAAACTTCAACAGCAGCATGTGGTACTGAGGTTTCTTTTCAACTGGATCTTACCGCATGTGAATTGGAAGTCAACATTGAAGCTAGCCAAAATGAAATTTGCGATAACGACATTTCTAGTATCGCTCTCACGGCTGTTACAAATCCAGAAAATGCTCTAGGTACGTATAGCTACACTTGGAGAAAAAACGGAGACCCTGACATTGTATCTACCAGCAAAACTTATAATCTAATTCCTGCATTCACATCTCTTTACGAGGTGACTGTGGTTGATGATGGTGCAGCAGCCACAGTTAATACAGCAAAGGCAAGCATTGAAATTCAGGTAAATGAGGCGCCTATCATTGCCGCGCCATATGCTATAGAAATTTGCGATACTAATGATAGCGGCACAGGTACAGAAGTTATGGACCTAACAACCTTAAGTGATAACATCAGCTTAGATATTGAAAATACTACGGTTACATACCATGACACTCAAGAGTTCGCAAATTCTGGTACGTCACCTTTACCGAGTATCTATGAGTTGAACATGCCAGAAACTTTGATTTATGCACGGGTGACAAACGAGAATACGGGCTGCTTTGAAACTACGAGGATTACATTAGTCTTAAATGAATCTCCTGTAATTCTGCTTGCGCAAAATTATGCTCTTTGTAGCTCTAATGATGATAATAATTCACCTACGATACTTTTAGATTCAGGATTGGAGACATTAAACTATGATTTTGAATGGAGCGTCGATCGAGGAAATGGTTCTGAATCCTTACCGTCTACAGATGCGTCGATCGTGGCAAATGAAATAGGAACCTATACGGTTGTTGCTACAAATCTTGATACAGGATGTAGTGCCACAGCTACTACTATCGTTGATGCCGCTACTCAGCCCACTGAAGTTTCTGCAGTAGCTGAAGTTTCTGCTGTTCTCAATACCCATCGTATTCAAGCTAGTTTGACTCCGGCGCCTGGAGATAATTCAAGATTTCAAGTAAGGTTGGATGATGGAATCTGGTACGACATGAATGCCCGTGCTGGTGAATTCTTCTATAATTTCCAAGGCATAGAAACCGGTAACGGCGTTCATCAAGTTTACTTCAGGGATACAATCGGTTGTTTTTATGATCAGGTGGAAGTGTTATTGGTAGGCGTTCCGCAATTTTTTACACCTAATGGTGATGGTTATAACGATTATTGGAACGTTTTCGGTTCAAACCAGTTGTTGGAAGATTCAAAAGTCTCCATTTTTGACCGTTATGGTAAACTTTTGAGTCAGTTGACAACCACTTCTGCAGGATGGGATGGAAGTTTTAATGGCGAACCATTACCGTCTACGGACTATTGGTTCACTTTGGAACTTAATGATGGTCAAGTGGTTAAAGGTCATTTTGCGATGAAACGGTAATAGAGTTCGATGTAGGGTAAAGAGTTCGCTTTCGCGAAAGCGAAATTTCAACAACTCCAATCTACACCTAGAAATTCAGGATTTATAAACTAGAACCCTGCAACAGTGTTGACTTTGTTATATTTACTTCACCACCAAAATTGACATCGTGAAGAACTATTACATTGGGATCACATTCTTGATTTTGAGTTGCAATGATGCGACTCAACAAACCGTGACGGACACCACTGCTGCCTTAAGTACGGAAATTACATCTATTCCAACGCCCCAATTAACTTTAGAACAAGCCAATAATCTGGCCTTATTGCCTTTATATTGTGTGGACCAGGAATATCCTAATAAAATGGGACACGTGACAGCGTCACCAAAAGATCAAAAACGGCCTACAGCTCAACACCCAGTTTTCTACGGTTGTTTTGACTGGCACAGTGCCGTTCATGGTCACTGGAGCGCGGTCACCTTGCTTAAACAATTTCCTAATCTAGATAAGGCTTCAGAATTGCTAGGAAAGTTGACATCAAATATTACTGCTGCTAATGTAGCGGTAGAGATTGAATACCTGGAATCTGATCACAATACTACTTTTGAACGTACCTATGGGTGGGCATGGCTTCTCAAGCTCCAGCAGGAATTAGATACTTGGGATACCACTTATGGCAGACGCATGGCGGCTGACTTGAAGCCTTTGAGCGATTTGATCGTCGAGCGGTATATAGAATATTTACCTAAACTTCAATATGCGATACGAGTGGGAGAACATTCTAACACAGCATTTGCGATGACCTTGGCCTGGGATTATGCTGTACATAAAAATGAGGTAGCCTTAAAAAGTGCAATTGGAGCTAAAGCCATGGAGTTTTATCGCAATGACGAGGACTGTCCTATCTCCTGGGAGCCTAGTGGCTATGATTTTCTTTCTCCTTGTTTAGAAGAAGTGGACATCATGCGACGCGTCATGCCAGCAGAAGATTTTCACATGTGGCTTGCTAGATTCTTGCCTGAAATGGAGCAAGGAATATTAGATATTGAAATAGGTAAAGTAAGCGATAGAACTGATGGTAAATTAGTTCATATCGACGGATTGAACTTAAGCCGGGCTTGGGTTTTATATGGTCTCGCAGCCCAGTATAAAAGATATGAGCCCCTTGTTGAAATAGCAGATGCTCATTTATCACACACACTTCCCAACCTCGTTGCAGACGACTATGAGGGCGGTCACTGGCTAGGAAGTTTTGCTATTTATGCCTTACAGCAGGCAGGAGATTTTGAGAAGAATATTTAAACGGCAGACATTCTTTTAATTATTAGAGTTTCGAATTTTTGATCTACTGGCGTATCAAGTTAAGAGGTTTCTGCACGTTCATTTCTTAATTGGGTTAGCATAAAAGTTAGAGAATCTAGGAACACTTCGACGCCAAAATTTCTTGGTGTTAATCATCATGGTAGCAGCAAAATTCAAGAGTGAACGCAATCAGCTTATATGAGCGAATTGAGATTTATCAGTAAATTCGAAAAATGAATTCTAGAACCCTATTCTTCTGCTTACTGTATTGTTTTTATGGTTTGCTGGTTCATTCTGCAACAGCTCAACAAGTAGGGGATAGCACAGCGTATTACTATAATAAATTTATTAAGCCTACTAATGATTCAGACCTAGCTAGAGCCTATCTGTATTTTGAAAAGTCCATGCTAGAGAATATTGAAAATAAAAACTTTGCAAAAGCAGTTTATGACTTGAGAAGTATATCTGAGATTCAAAATAGATTAGGACTTTTTAATGAAAGTGAAAAATCTGCGGTTGAAGCTTTAGAGTTGTTGGAACAAATGAAGGATGATGATTTTGTTCTCAATTCCAAAATCGGTTTGTACAATCAACTTGGAATGCTCTACGGTGAGCAAGAAAACTTTTTAAAAGCTCTTGAATACTATGATTACGCTATGAAGAGAGCATGAGATTCATCCAGCATGAACTCCATACGCAATAACAAGGCTGTCATATATAGCAGATTGGGAAAATATGATGCCGCAGTCGCACAACTTACCAAAGTTTACAACTACAACCTTAGCATAAATGACAAGGAAAAAATAGCCAGAGCCATTGATAACTTGGGACATGCAAGATCAAAAATCAATCACCCAATTGCTCTTGATAACCTTATGACAGCGCTTAGCATACGAAAAGAATTGAGTTATGCTAACGGCATCTTTACTAGCTACTACCACTTGAGCGAATATTATAAAGAGAAAGACCCTGTGAAAGCGATGGAGTATGCTAATATGGCTCATGACATTTCAATATCAACAAGTAACCTAAAGCAAAGAGAAGCCGCTCTGGAATTGAAAGTAACTTTGAATAATGATCAAGATATAATTGAATACCTAGCACTTAAGGACAGCATTTCTAATTTTCAAAATCTTTCCAGAAATAAGTATGCGGCGCTAAAATATGATAAACAGTCAGAGGCTAAACGAGCCGATTTGAGTCAGCTCAAAATGGAACGGTGGATCGTTTTTTCGGTGATTGTAATCCTCATTTCTATTTTAATCTATTATTATCAAAAAACAAAACATGCTAAGGAAAAGGAGCAGAAAATCTATGAAACAGAATCTCGAATCTCTAAACGAATTCATGATGAATTAGCAAATGATGTTTATGGTACCATGGTTCAATTAGAAAGCAAGCCCATTAACATACCATCAATCATTAACGATCTTGAAGCTATTTATCACCAAGCTCGAGATATCTCACAAGAGAAAACGGTATTTCATTCTGATGAAGAATATATGGATGACCTCAAACGTATGCTCAGTTCATTTTCAAATAATCAAATTAATATTATTGTTCGTGGACTTTCCAATACGTTGTGGAACGGTATTTCTGGAATTAAGAAAGTGGCAATCCTAAGGGTGCTCAAGGAAGTATTAGTAAATATGAAAAAGCATAGTGGTGCTACAATAGTTTCGATTGTATTTGAACGATTGGAAAAACAGCTAGTGATCACCTACATCGATAACGGGATCGGTGTGAAAAACAATGCTGATAATAAAGGTGTTGGACTCAAAAATGTGGAAACCCGTATTCATTCCATCGGTGGGAGATTTACATTTGATTCTTCAAATAAAAATGGATCAAAAATAGAAATAGCTATTCCAGTTTAACCTTTTAAGTATGTTCAATAAAGTACTCGTAGCAGAAGATTTAGGGAGTATAAATCACAGTGTGGTGCATACCTTAAGAGAACAACTTCAAATAGCAGTTATCGAGCACGCCTTGTACTGTGATGATACCTATTTAAAAGTCTTGAAGTCTATTAAAGATAAAGCACCTTTTGATCTACTCATAACAGATCTTTCCTTTACTAAGGATCACAGGTTTCAAAAGATTCAAAACGGTAAAGACTTGATATCTAAAGTCAGAGAGCAGATTCCTGAAATAAAAATCTTAGTGTATTCTATAGAGAATCGATCCAATGTTATAAAATCGCTCTTTACGGACTATGAGATAAATGGATACATCTGTAAAGGTCGTAATGGGTTAAAGGAGTTGGAACAAGCTGTTCTAGAAATACAGAATGGTATTGAGTACATATCTCCAGAATTAAAAAGGACTTTAAAATCAGATGTTTTTGAGTTACAAGATTATGATGTCCAATTATTAGAGAAATTGTCCCTAGGCGATTCACAAGAAGAAATTTCCATTCAGTTCAAAGAAAATAGAGTTTCACCTAATAGTATTAGCACTATAGAAAAACGATTGAATAAATTGAAGATCGAGTTCAAGGCAAAAAATACCGTTCAGTTAATTGCGATTGTCAAAGACCTTGGAATAATATAATTATCATGTAGAATGGAAATTATAATTTTCCTGTCGTACGTAGATTTTATGACAGATCACTGCTTAATTAATTGCGGTTGATCCCTTGCATCAGTAAATCCGCTTTAAGATATGATTGGCCTTTCAAAAAATTGATCTAGCACTGCACTATCGCTTTCGCGAAAGCGAAACTTCAACTTAAAACTCCTCTAAGTATTCATTCGAGATCAATTTAAAAATTAGCTCTGTTTACGGAAACCCGTAATCAAATACTTTCTCATCATTCTATTTTCGCTTCACAAAATTGATCTGATTTTATCGGAATGGTCAATTTTATCAAGTTCAACAAATTTATTTAAGTGGCCACTTGCTAAGTAATTTACACTTATGTTTTTCTTTTCTTGGGGGAGAAAGGAAGGCAGTAGATTGCAAGGTTAGTGGTTCACTTATTTTATAATTTCAAACAGTTTCAGGATTGCAGTTCCTTCCATTTGCCTGTTGAACCCAACATGTCGTCCATCTTAATCGTTAGAAAGTTATAAGTATTTAAAATTTATCATGAATAGGTATTTAGCAGTTCAATAGTAACTTGAGATGTATCCCCATAAAGTATTTTTAATTTTTAAACCTTTAACAACCAATCGTTAAACTCGGTTAAGGGTTGTGAACTGTCTCATTTAATAGTTTAGATTTCTATTGAAACCAACTTAAACGATCACATTATGAAGGCAGATATTCATTATAAGGAATCCACTTTTACCGTTAAAGGCTATGGAGCTAAAGACGAAAATAATACTACCTTAAAAGAAATGGACGTGGAACGTCCCATGATCAAGGAAGACGAGGTGATCATTGAAACACTATACAGTGGCGTTTGTCACAGCGACATCCACCAGGTCCATAATGACTGGGAAAACACTCGTTACCCATGTGTTCCTGGGCATGAGGTCATCGGTAAAATTGTGAATGCTGGTAGTAAGGTGACTAAATTTAAAGAAGGCGATATTGTAGGGGTAGGTTGTATGATCGATAGCTGTCAAGCATGCCCGCAATGTAAAAATGATCAAGAACAGTTTTGCACAGGACCACACGGTCCCACCATGACTTATAACGGTTATTTTGCTGATCCAGAATCTGATTTCAATACTTATGGCGGCTATGCGTCACACTTGGTTTCCAACCAAGATTTCTTAATTAAAATCCCAGACACTTTAGACATTAAGGCAGCAGCACCCATTTTATGTGCAGGCGTTACTACCTATTCTCCTTTAAAACATTGGGGAGTAAAGAAAGGCGATCAGGTTGCTGTTGTAGGTATTGGCGGTTTAGGCCACATGGGAGTTCAATTGGCAAAGGCTATGGGAGCAAAAGTCACTGCGATCACCACTGAAAAATCTAAAACTGATGATGTCAAAGCTCTAGGAGCAGATCATGTATTGTTATCTACAGACGATAAAGCAATGGAAGAACACGCCATGAAATTTGACTTCATATTAATAACTATACCTAGCGCATTTGACGTCAACCCTTATATCAGTCTGATTGCCCCACGCGGGAGCCTAGTTACCGTGGGACTTTTGGGAGCTTATGAAAGCCCAACCAATAACATGGAAGTCGCAAAATATGCACGTTCCATAGGTGGATCCATTATCGGCGGTATAAAAGAAACACAGGATGTTATGAATTTTTGTGCAAAACACGGGATCCTTCCTGAAGTGGAAATGATCGGAATAGAACAAATTAACGATGCCTTTCAAAAGGTGAAGGAAGAGGATGTTCGCTTCAGGTACGTTATTGACATGAAAAGCTAGCTAGAAATAGTTTGAATATAGTAAATACCTCCTAAATTTCACAAGGAGGTTTTTTTTGAGACGAAGTTCGCTTTCGCGAAAGCGAACTTATTACCTAGTTCCTAATTCTCATGCAAAGAAATATTCAAACCAATGCGACTGGACCAATCGAGCAGTTCTAGAAAAATAAAGAAAGTTATAGAAATTGAACTTAAAAGCGGTAAATTAGTAGGTGTAGATCTTTATACCCCATTGATAATCTAATAGTTGAGTTAGCTTTATTCTAATCAATTTTAATTAAAGCAAATCCCCTTGCTGCTTTCAAAACGAAGCTTTATGACATCAGTAACTGACCACTGGAGTAAAAGAGAATTAGAAGTTTATATCCTGTTGCTATGTGCTTTGGCAGACTCAAATGCTGCCCAAGCTGAGCTGGACTTGATTCATTCTAAAACGGATGGGCCTACATTTTATAAAATGGCTCAAGAAATTTCTGGAGATTCAGAAAAGAAAAGCCTTAAAAAAATACGGAAGAATATCGTGTATCATGACTATTCCATCCAAGAAATAGGAAATTTAAGACGTGAGATGGATGAAGTTTTCCGTGCAGATCAAGTGTATGTTACTAAGGAACGTTTGATGAACGAGGTTCTTCAAAACATTATTTATTGATTTTTTTAAGACAAAAATTAGAACAGCATTAAAGAATGTGGCGGTACAGAAATTCCTAATTTCGAAATTTATTAAGAACTTATAGACTTAAGCTGCCAGTGACTGCCTTAATTTGCCCTTGTACACCTACCCAGCTGTATGAAACATGCTGTGGCATGGCCCATAAAAACATTCATACCGTAATCACTCCAGAACAGCTCATGAGGTCTAGATACAGCGCCTTTGTCCTAGCTGATGTGGATTACCTTCAATTGAGCCAACATTCCTCGCAACGATTGTCAAAAAAAGAGGCTAAAGAATTAAAATTATGGACAAAATCTGTGACTTGGATTCGGTTAGAGGTATTACAAACGACTCAAGGACTTGAGGATTTAGAGACAGGTAGGGTTGAATTCAAGGCTCATTATCTAGAGAATAGCCGCTTACAAGTCATTCATGAGAACTCCAAATTCTGCAAAGAGAATGGGCATTGGGTATATCTAGAAGCTATATAAAGTCAGATGGTGTGAATGTTTTTTTTCGCTTTCGCGAAAGCGAACTCACAACATTATCCATTCTAATTCTATCCTTTTAAGACTCCTTCTGCGCCTGCGTTGCCTTCACAATTTCTTTTAAACGCTGGGCGCGTGTTTCTTTTTGAGAGCGCAATTTATTTTTCTTGCGATCCATTAATTTAGAATGTTTGCCTTTGTTTTTGGTGTTTTTTTCCTTGCCCGTCTTTGCCATGGCTAAATATTTACAGCACAAAGGTAAAGCTTAGGAAAATTCTATTGTGTTTCACTTATGCTTCATTAATAGAGGTTTAAGAATGGATCACCTATCCAAATTTGCATAGGAAGAAGCTATTTCTATGTCCTTGAGGAGAGTTTTATCAAAATTTTGGTTTGTTTATTATTAGACTTAGTTGGAATAAGCCTTACTTTATCGGCCTACAAACAAAATGTAAACATGAGAATAGCAATCCTATCACAAAACCCCAATTTATATTCTACTAAACGCATTGTTGAAGCGGGAACTAAAAAAGGGCATGAGATGGTAATTATAGACCATACGAAATGCAACCTGGTCATTGAAAAAAAGAATCCTACTATTATTTATAAAGGCAAAACACTAACCGATTTTGATGGAGTGATTCCAAGGATAGGTGCATCAGTTACATTCTACGGTACTGCCGTGGTGCGTCAGTTTGAGATGATGAAAGTATTTTCAGCAACTGAATCACAGGCATTAGTAAGATCTCGTGATAAATTGAGAAGTTTACAAATACTATCTCGTGCTGGTCTGGGATTGCCTAAAACAGTTTTTAGTAATTATTCCAAAGACGTGAGCGAGGTGGTAGACGCTGTGGGTGGTGCACCATTGGTGATTAAATTACTGGAAGGAACTCAAGGACTAGGAGTGGTACTTGCAGACAATAGAAACTCTGCCGAGTCGATCTTAGAAGCCTTTAACGGACTTCAAGCACGTGTGATCGCTCAAGAATTTATAAAGGAAGCTGGCGGCGCAGATATTAGAGTATTTATAGTAGATGGCGTTGTTGTAGGAGCTATGAAAAGACAAGGAAAGGAAGGAGAATTTAGATCTAACCTTCACCGTGGCGGTAGCGCAAATATCATTGAACTATCAGATGAAGAAGAAAATGCGGCCCTTAAAGCAGCTAAGGCTATGGGGTTGGGAATTGCAGGTGTTGACTTGCTCCAATCATCTAGAGGTCCATTGATACTTGAGGTAAACTCTTCTCCAGGTCTTGAAGGTATTGAAGCTGCGACTGGTAAAGACATCGCAAATCAAATTATCAGGTATATCGAGCGTAATGCTGGCTAATAGGTTGAGAGTCGATTTAGGTTATTTCCGGTCCCTTAATAGATCAATTTCCTCTGTAGATTTGTACTAGAGTAAAAAATAATTCCAGTGTCGATACATTCGACACTGGAATTTTTGATTTTATAAAGTGTCAATGAGCTATTTGAAACGCCTGCTTCGCAATTTCTAATTCTTCATTTGTTGGAATGACAAGGATCCTAATTTTTGATTCTTGAGATTGGATTTCTCGTAATGAATTGGACCTTATTTCATTTTTTTCTTGGTCTATAGCTAATTCCAGAAACTCCATATCGCTGCATACCTTGCTTCTAAGTAAGTTCGAGTTTTCCCCAATTCCAGCAGTAAAGATGATCGCGTCAACACCATTCATAGCCGCTGCATAGGCACCTATGTATTTCTTGATTCGGTAAGCGTTCATTTCTAGTGCAAGAACGCAGTCCTTATCTCCATTTGCAGCTTCTCTCTGTATATCCCGTAAATCGGCATACCCAGTTAATCCAAGCATACCACTTTCCTTATTTATCATGCGCTCTACGTCGCTCAATTCATATCCTAGTTTATTCACGAGATGAAAGATGATAGCATGATCAATATCGCCACTACGAGATCCCATAATTAATCCATTAGACGGCGCAAACCCTAGACTATGGTCCATGCTCTTTCCGTTTACAATTGCGGTCATGCTGCATCCATTCCCTAAATGGATGGATAGAATTTTAGAAGTTGCTAGTTGCAAATGCGCTATCGCTTTCTCTGAAACATACTTATGGCTGGTACCGTGAAATCCGTAAACCTGAATTCCTTCTTCCTCATATAGTTTATTGGGCAATGCGTATTTTTTTGCCTTTTCTGGTATGGTTTGATGGAAGGCCGTATCAAAAACGGCTATTTGTGGTGCTTTAGGGAAAAGCCGTTCGGCGATATGAATTCCCTCTAGATTATGAGGATTGTGTAAAGGGGCTAATGTCGCAAACTCAGCAATTTTACCTTTAACTTCGTTTGTAATTAAGGTGGTGTTTGTAAATAATTTACCACCGTGTACGACCCGGTGACCTACAGCATCGATTTCCTCTACATGTTTGATCACTCCTTTATCAGAGTCCAACAGTAGCTCAACAATTCGTTCTAAACCCTCTTGATGCGATGCTATCGTTCCAGTTTCTGTAAGCTCTGAATGTTGAGATTTGAAGGAAAGAACAGCATCATTTTGACCTATACGCTCTGCCATGCCGCTGCACACCACTTTTTCAGATGGCATCTGCAATAATTGAAATTTAATGGAAGAACTGCCTGCATTGAGTATTAGTATATTCATTTGTGATAGGTTAAAAGTCTTCTTGCGCCTGGATAGCAGTCACTACTACCGTATTGAAAATATCGTCCACCGTACACCCGCGACTTAAGTCATTTACGGGCTTATTCAAACCTTGAATAATTGGGCCTATGGCCAGCGCTTTGGTCTCCCTTTGAACCGCTTTATAGGTATTGTTACCTGTATTCAAATCTGGAAAAATAAAAACATTAGCCTGGCCAGCGACCTCGCTGTCGGGCATTTTAGTCTTACCCACTTTCATGTCGACGGCTGCATCGTATTGTATAGGTCCTTCTACTTTGAGATCTGGACGTAATTTTTTGACTAAAACAGTCGCTTGCCGTACTCGCTCTACATCTTCTCCCACGCCTGAACTACCTGAAGAATAGGACAGCATTGCAATTTTAGGATCAATATTAAAGGCACGACTGGTGGCAGCAGAGGATATGGCAATTTCTGCCAATTGTTCTGCAGTAGGATTAGGGTTGATGGCGCAATCTCCATAAACAGAAACACGATCTTCTAAGCACATGAAAAATACAGAGGAAACAATGGAAGCCTCAGGTTTGGTTTTAATAAACTGTAATGCTGGCAATATAGTGTGCTGTGTGGTATGAACCGCTCCAGACACCATGCCATCGGCTTTGCCCTTATAGACCATCATCGTCCCATAATAAGAGACGTCTTCCATCAAGTCTTTCGCCATAGCGAGGTTTACATTCTTGTGTTTTCTTAATTCATATAACGCTTCCGCGAAAGCGTCAAAATCAGCACTGTGGACTGGATCAACAATTGAGATTTTATCCAGGTCTAGACCTATGTCTAAAGCGGCGACTTTCTCAGTAATTTGTTTAGGATCTCCCAGTAATGTGATGGTTACGGCATCAATGTCGATCAGTTGTTTGGTAGCTCTAAGGATGCGCTCGTCCATCCCTTCTGGCAAAACGATGTGTTTCTTGTGGGATTTGGCTTTTTGTAAGAGGTTGTATTGGAACATTCTGGGTGTGATGCCGTCTGTTTTAAAAGTAATCAGTCGTTCCACTAAGGCATCAACGTTGACATATTTCTCAAAATCCTTGATCGACGATTCTATCTTCTGTGTATTTTCAGCATAAATCTGCGATTTGATATCGCCTATACTGTTAGTGACCGCATAGGTGCCGCCAGCCACTGAGATTACGGGAACTACATCAGAAAGACCTTCAATCAACTTGATGATAGAATCCTCAGGCACTAGTCCACCAGTAAGTACAATACCAGAAATCGATGGATAGTTTGCAGATATATTAGCCTGTAAAGCGCCTAGAATGATATCTGCCCGGTCGCCAGGAGTGATGACTAGTCCATTTTCCTTTAAGTGCGTCAAGTAATTGCGCAGTTGCATTGCCCCAACGCTGAAGTATCCCGCTTGATTGTTTAAATAATCTCTACCGAAAAGAACTGTCGCATCCAGCACATCAACAATCTCTTTGAGAGATGGGTTTGCTAAAATAGGATTCAGCGGAATAGCATTCACAATGACTTGTGCAGGCAACTTAGACTGCAGATTGGATATTATAGCATTAGTATGATCTGTCTGAACTTTATTAGCGATCACAGCTAGAACCTCGACACCTTTATCTCTAAACGAATCAAATGCAATGCGCAAACTTCCCGTAAGATCTTCCAACGATTTCCCAACGCCACTGGCCAGGATAATGGCAGGAACACCCAGATTGCGTGCAATCGCAACATTTATATCAAACTCGATAAGCGAGCCCTCGCCGCTGAAACTAGTGCCTTCAATAAGTACATAATCGTAGCGCTCTTCCACCGCTTTGTACTTTTCAATAATCCGGCTGATGATTTCATCCTCCTGATTCAAATTTTTCATTCGGATCACCTCACTGCGAGTAAAAGCATAGGCATCCTCAAATTTGAGATCCAGATTGAAATACGTGATTACCGTTTTAATGTGATTATCGATGCTACCTTCTACAAAATCGTCAATAATGGGTCTGAAGTAACCCACCTTTGGAGTTTTACCCAGTAATAAATGCATTAACCCTAGAGAAACTATGGATTTCCCACTGTGCGATTCTATGGTGGTGATGTATATGGCTTTGTTAGGCATAGGCTGTAATGAAGTTTTCTATTTCTTAGGTCGACTATAAAAATAATACTATCACAAGTAAAAGAGGCAACACATATAGGTTCCTCATTAGAAATCCATTGAGAGAATGGAGAGTGAGGCTTTTTTCGCTTTCGCGAAAGCGAATTTCATCTAATTTCATAAAATTTTCGTGGGTTTGAAAACATCAATTAACTTGTTAAAAAAATAGATTCATATGACCCTAGACGACTTGATGGGCAGCTTTACTATCCAAGGAGAAAATCAAAATGCTATGAAAAGCAGCTATTCTGGTACACTAGAGTTGAGCTTGAACAGTGATCTTCAAGTTGTAGCAAATTGGCAGATAGGCGAGGAGCAAACCCAAAGCGGGCTAGGTTTCTATAAAGATAATATTCTGGTAATAAATTTTAAATATACAGGCGGCGACGGAGCTCGATATTACGGGACGGTCGTTTATAAATGCGTGACTAAGGATGTCCTTGTTGGGTTCTGGTCAGAAGAATTGGGAGATCCCGCTTTTTTAGGAACAGAAAAAGCGTACCGGATAAGAAGTAGTCAAAAGATTTTGAACTGATCTAAATGAAATATGACAGTTTTCTTTCTGTTTTACTTGGAATCTTTGGATACATTTAAATTTAAAATTTTCCAGTTGAAAGCATGAGATTTATTTTAAGTATTACTTTATTCCTAGTGAGTGCAATTTCTTTTGCACAGGAAACTATGGGATTTCAGCCTTACCGGCTCACTTTTGAATCAGGTTATTACCATGCAGCTAAAAGAGATGCTAATGGATATCATTCTCAGTTTGATTTTGCTGTTTCTAAGAAGAATCATTTAATCAAACTAAACTTGTCTACTGGTTTAGGCACAAGGTTAGGCCCATCACCAGAATCTAGAAACTTGGGAGAAATTATTATTGAGGAAATATTCTTTCCATTCCGCTATGGGATTGCCTCTGGACAATACGGCTATGCAATGGATCTGAGTAATAAGGTACTATTAGAACCCTACATAGGCGGTGGAGTCTTATTTGCGAATGACTCTAGTTATCTAGTAATTCCAGTATCTGTAAAAGTAATCTATACGCTAGATGCACCTATAGATCTGGGAATTTCAGGAAATTATCAGATCAATGCATTAAATGACTTCTACACAGTTAGTGCGGTTGTAGGGTATCGATTTTAAGTAATATTCATGTTAAAAATTGTTCTTCAAAAAGTAAACCACCCAAAAGGATGGTGCTTGTAAATTCATTAAATAAGTTGATCCCGCACTGGAAAGCATGATGAGTGATAAGCTCTATAGAAGCTAGTCATGGACAAAGCCTTTAACCATTAAGGAATTCACTTAAAAAGCCATAGGTTGCTACCAATTATCTTAAGCTATACTTGTTACTCTTCTCATTTTACAATTATATTGTTGATTCAATGCTCAACCCTCAAAGCACTATGCAAAAAGAATTGATTGCGCTCTTAAAAAAAGTAAAGCAAATGCTCTCACAAACTTTTAAGAGATATGATGATAGATGGCCCTATTTAATTACTGCAATAGTAGCGGCATTAGTCTTTTTTGCGGGTATCAAATTATTTATAGCGCTTACTGAAATTCTTAAATCTGAGTACTTAGCTTCCTACGATACTACCATCAGCGAGAATGTTGCACTCTATCGCAGCCCATATTTGACAGACTATTTTGTTTTTGTAACAAACCTAGGCGATGCACTGGGATACCTTATCGTCTTTTCAGTTTGTACTCTCCTATTTTACCTAATTTTTAAAAATTGGAAATATGTGGCGCAACTGGCTTTAGTTATGGTTTTGGCACTCAGTTCAAATTTGATTTTAAAACAAATTATTAATAGGGCAAGACCAACGGCCGAGCATCTGGTCACTGTAGAAACCTTGAGTTATCCTAGTGGACACGCCATGATGGCAATGGCTTTTTACGGCCTGCTGATTTATTTAATTACTCAATTCAATTTTAGGAAAGCTTATAAATTTCTTGTCATTTTTACTCTTATCGTGCTCATTTTGAGCATTGGTCTCAGCAGGATCTATTTAGGAGTTCATTTTCCGTCAGACATTGCAGGCGGCTTTATCGCTGGGTTTATTTGGGTGGTTTTTTGCGTCATGATTTTCAATTTGATCAAAATATTTAGAAGAGATCCAGCCACTTGATTATGACGTAAACTCTTTTGAGTCATGCTGATGAATGAAGCTGGAGTGCTTTAAACCATGAAGTTACTAGGAAAAACTGATGTGCTGTTTTTGAATTTCTACCTATCTAAGTTGCGATTTAAGAAAATCTAAAGATCCATTCTAGCATTCTAGTCCGTTCTTTACCACATGGGAGAAAAGGTATACCAACTGTCGATTGTTGGATTTGGCGCAAGAGGATTGCATGCGTTAGAATTGTTTTATAGTTCGCTTTCGCGAAAGCGAAATAACATTCAGTCGCAAACCATCATTTTTGAGACCCGTAAAAACCTAGGAACTGGACTTGCCTGGGATCCAGATCAAACGTCTGCGAATTGTAGCAACATCGCTGACCGTGCAATGGATACCCTCCACGGTAGACAAGAATTTACCGTAAATAATGTCATTGTTCCTGCATTTCCTAGCTACCTAGAGTGGTTGGATGAGGTTATGGAGGTACAGGTAGATAATGAAAAGGATTCCTATTCTCCTAGAAAAGTTACTGGAGCCTATCTAGCGCAAAGAGCACGATCCATTCTGGAGCCTTTACAAATTATAAGAATGGTAGAATTGTGCAAAGAACGCATAACAAACATTCAACAATCAGGTAATCAATTTACACTGACTTCAATGGCAGGCAAAAAATATTCATGTGAAAACGTGCTACTTGCACTAGGACATTTGCCGACCAGAATGTCTAACCTTAATAAGAAATGCCTAGAGCACGCGCAGCAGTCAGGAATCCGTTTTAGTAATACGCCTTGCACGGCAACGGCACAAGAGATATATCATGATTCTAAGACAATTCTTATAAAAGGTCTAGGTCTTTCTATGATTGATGTGGTACGCATGATTGTTAAAAATAGAGGAGGAGCGTTTGCTCAAGAATCTAATAGTATTTTTTTGAAATTTATGGGAACCACAGATGTGCAAATTGTTCCCTATTCTCTTGATGGTCTAGCCATGGTACCAAAACCGATAGGCAAACGCGTTGACGATAACTTCAACCCTATAAATGCTGGAAAGGCTGAAATGCTGGCAAGATTGAAAGATGATATTGCTGCTAACAAAATTAAAACGGTTGAGGATATTTTATACCCTATCGCTCGTATCGTGATGAAGATTTATAAAGGTTTTGAAAAAACATATTCAGGTCAATCAATTGAGGCTGAAACTGGTGCAGCGCTGGTCGTAGAATGGTTTAAAAACCCGTTGACTAAAAGTGATCACATCATGGATACCTCAATGCCTATTGTGGAATATATGAAGCTCACCTGCAAGATGTCTCATGGGCAAATTGCATTTTCACTGGATTATACCGCTGGACAGGTATGGAGAGAAATGCAGATAGATATGTATCACTTGTTTACGTATGGCTTATTGCCAGATCTACTAGTGGCAGAATTTATACAAATAAATGAGCAGGTAAAGAGATATAGCTTTGGACCCCCAGTGGCTACTATTTTACAACTCATAGCTTTGCAGGAGGCTGGCGTTCTAAATTTAGATTTTCATCATGATCCAAAAATTAAGTTATCTGAAAATGGATATGAAATTTCTAACCTGAGTCAGTCTATACTATGTGATGCTATGGTAGACAGTGTATTGCCAAGACCTAATATGCGAGAGATTACAGATGACCTAATGAAATCCATATTAGAAAAACCATTGGCTGAGCAGTTTGCTAAACATCTTGGTATACGCGTTTCTGATCGTGCTCAACATCTTTTAAATTCTTGTCCTGTAGCAGGACTTTACACTATAGGTCGCAACGCTAAAGGCTCTATTTATGGTGTGGATTCTATTCTTGAATGTTTTAACAGTGATAGGATGCAACCTGTGATGGATGATATCATCAATAGGTTGTAAACTTTCTTAAGAGCGAGAATATAGAATCGGTTAAATTTTTAAGTAGGTTTTTGTTTCTCCTTTTTACTTCCCGATGCAATATCTTTCTAACCTATATTTTAAAGGGGTTGTGAGAGATTAGGCAACAAATAGGCTACAGAATAGCCATATAATCGGCAGTATCACAACAATCAAGGGAAAATACTTGTTGCCTTATTTGTATCAAAGATAACATATTTCAAGAGGTGCAAAAAAAAAGACCGCTCGTGAGAGCAGTCTCTTTCAACACAATATACAAGCACTATTGGGCTGTACCAGAACCCAAATAAACACTGTTTGATACTTGGCTACCATCAGCAGTAATAAATGCCATAAATAGCTCTACATCATCTCCCGCATAAACGCTCGGTAATGCAACATTATCAGATCCTGTTGCTCTCGTAGCTCCGTCAAGAATAGAAACTGCTTCCTTCTTTGCTGGATTGTACACTAAAAGCATCGCTTTATCTGTTCCGTAGGCGTTTCCACCTGTAGAGTTATCATCCCAAGTGAATGATACTTCGCCAGGTGTAGTTAAATCAACCGCACCGTTAATTGGTGCCGCTAATCCGCCGCGGCTTACAAGCGCATCAGGATAAAACACTTCAAAGTTTGGTTCAACGCCAGAAATAGCATTGTTTAGGATGTAAGACATCGCTGCATTAAACTCTGTTCGCTTTACCGCAAGCTTTTTGTAGCCTTGCTTAATAAATGGCTTTACAGCCTGTAAAAATTCAAGCGTGACGGTAAACTTATTTCTTTGGTTTACTTGTCCCGCAGTTCTCGGATTGGCTACACTCGCAGGTTTAATGCGTAAATAGTCAATTCCTTTCCAGCTTCCACCGATAACGTTTCCAACCTTACCTGAAAGCCCACCTAAAATTCCTTGTGCAATCTTTCCCATTTTGTTTATAGATTTTGGGGTTAATAATTATTGTTCGGATTTGGTACGGCTTTGGCCTGAAGCAATACCCTTTCCGCCTAAAGTATGGCAAGTATTATGCAAACTGCTATTGGCAGTCGCCTTTGCTTTCGGCTGCGCTGTTTTGCCCTTCAACAAAGAAATGGATACATTTTTTTAAAAGAAAAAGAGAAAAAAGAAAGGCAATCGTGTTGTGGCGTGGCAATCCTGTCAAGCTTTTTGGAAAAAATCGTGCGCTTGGATAGGGTTTAAAAAAAAGTACGCCATTTTTCAGCGTACTATTTTTTTCAAAACCCTTGTGGCTTGAGCTTTACTGGATTATAGCGTTGGCCGTAGGAAGCCACGTATCTTTCCGACCTTTTTTTTCTTTGAGAATTTCAATTATTAGATAATCTTTTGTAGAGTAATTCTCTGAAAGGTAAATTCTCTTTAGTGGGATAATAATTTAAATAGTTATAAATCGAAACAAGTAACTGGCTGCCTTGTCTATTATATTGTTTTATAGGAACAAAAAACATTCTTTGAAACTCTGGGAAATTAAAAATTATTCCTTGCATTGATAAATGACTGCCCTTTAATTTATAAGCTATATATCCTGATTTTTGAAGTTTTTTGAAATCAGCTGCATATTTCAGGTTGTCGGTAAATATCGAAGGATTAATGTCTGTTCTTGGTTTCCACTTACGCCCATTTTTAGTAATCTTAAAAATATCTGTTTGTTCAATGTTTTCATTTTCCAAAGGCATCAAGATGAAGTTATATTTTTTCAACTTACCTAAATTGCTACGGTTTCGAAGTATAAGATTTAGTAGATTGACCTTCATAAAATCAGTAAAACGATACATCATTAAGAAGAAACGAAATGATGGAATAACAAGAATAAAATCTCGACGTTTGGCACCCGGTTCATTGATATTGTCATTAGTGAAATGAATATTAAATTCTTTTCTTTTTTGATCAAAACCAATGCTTAAATGGATGCCTTCATCAAATGTTGGTACAGTGAATAAGAAACCTTTTTCTTCACTATTTGACATCCAAATGAAAAGTGATTTAAATTCTTCAAACATTGGCGTAATGTATGCTTTTTAAGCAGGTAATCCAAAAGGCGCGAGCCGCCTGCGAGATGAGCGAGGGTGCTGTGAGTGATAGCCTGTAGCGAGTGTTCAGAAATATGTTTAATCAAATATACTTTTTATGAATGTTAACCAAAATTCGAGCGAAAGGCTCTCACGGCAATGTTGAAAACACAAGGGTGGCGCTGTTTTTTGATGCGGCTGGAAAGGCAAGTGCTGGGAACGAAGGAAGCAATGTATTTAGGATGGCGGTAGATTTTCATCTCTTGATAGGGTTTAAGAGATGTAAGGATATTAAGGAAATTGAGAATTATGATTGATAAGATAACGAGATGAAAAATCTACCGCTGTGTGGTGGCTTACATTGCTGACGGAATGAGTAGCTCTTGTGAGCGGTTGCAATATGGGATCATCCGCCGTTCAGATATTGTAGTAATTTGAACTGTAGATTATAAATTCAGATTTTACTGATTTATAATGAGTATTAGCGGTGATTGCATATTGTGACTTGGGTGCTATCAAAAACTGTGACACCCTGATTAGCCCGAAGCGACACGCAGGCTCGCAAAACAAGAAATAGCGGTTACACCCACAAATTAAGCCACGCGATAGCGTGACCATAAAGGGGTGTGGGTGTAAGAGTAGCTATGGGTGCAAAAGGCGTGTAATGTGTGAAATAAAGCAAGCCGCCACTCTTGGATGGCGCACGTTGGATGTGGTGGCGGTCCCCACAAGGGCAGCTTACCTATGTTCATTTTTATAACTAAATGATAATGCTGTTTATATACCCTTGTGGGGATGCTTTATGGAACTAAATGAAACAACTGGCGCACTCCTTATTACCTGCCTTCCCCAATGTTAATGTCATCACTACAGTTCATTTTGAAGACTGAAATATGATTTGGATTTAAGCGCAAAGGCAAAGAGTACTGGCGATAGTTTTACCAGATTACTTATTAAATACTTTAGAAGGTTTCTTGAAACTATTGTCTGTACTGCGCGGAACCGTAGGCTCTTGCGATTGAAAGTAGTGTAGCTTGCGGAATGGATTGAAAGCGTAAGTGCCGAAGGTGGGGAATTATTTCTCTTTGTTCTTTAATAAAGGATTTGCGCTTAATATTTCATTGGTTCTTTTCATATCAATAAATACGCTGTTGCCGTGCATAATGAACTTTTTTAATAGATCTTCTGATACTTTAAGGGTTTCGAGTAATAGATAACCTATTACAAAATCGAATAGAAAGCTTATGTAGAGTAATTCATATTCACTGTATACATTCTTGTTGGCAATATTGCTATGAACGTGATAATCTCTTGAACGTACTACTTTACTTGGAAATGATTTCCACTCATCATCAGTGAATTTACCGATTAATACAAATGCTATTTTGTAGTGTTTAATGAACTTTGACAGGTTATTTGATTTATGTCCTGCATATAACTTCCCAAAAGCTTCAAAAGATGCTATACTATTAGTAAATCTCTTGTTATGGCTTGTATGGGTAGCTATGAAGTTTTCCATCAACTTGTCCAGGCAGAATTGAAAAGAATTATTAGTATATACTGCGTACAGCACTTTATCTAAATCAACTTTTACTTTCTCATAATCTGTATGTACATAAGTATGTGTGGACTTCGTTAATTTTTTATCATTATAATAAACCTGCTGCCATTCTCCACAGGAAAGACATTTAAAACTGAACCTTTCAAATTTGGCTGACCGCCCAAAGAGTAGTTGTAGCATTTTTTGAAATTGATCATAAATTCTAATCGCTTCCAAAATATCGACAGGCTCATCTTTTTTAAACAGAATTGAACCACGATTTTTAATGTGTAATTCTGTTCTTTCAGAATGAAAATTCAAATAATGACTTATTGTTATTTCTAAACCGATATTATCAATTGTATATAGATCATCAAATTTTTTATAAAGTAGTTTATCATCCAAATGGTCATACCACGTATAATGATTTACCCATTTTACTATTGCATCATTTATAACAGAAAATTCAGAGACTTTTGTATTTAAAGCATCTACGAAATGATCTGCACTTACAAAGGAATATTTAGGACGATATATTCTTGTCTCGACCATTCCAGATGATGAATGCTGAATGTGACAGTCAATAAAAGTTATATAACCTAAACTGGTAAAAACGCCTAAAATTTGTGGTTGCTTATAAACTGTTCTTGGTGCACAAAGATTAGTTTCCAACATTAAATCGTCATCTTTATAAAAAAGCACAGCAAATTGCTTGTTGCTTTCTTCGCCAGCAAACCATACTTCCCCATAATATTTTTGATCCTTGTTCATTCTACAGGATGTTTACCAATTTTATAAAGTAATGAAGCAATGTTTTTTGAAAGGCTTTGTAAAAATGCCTTATCTGTAAATTTTAATATGTAACGTTGTGGCTTGCTCAAGTCAGTAAGTTGATTAGTTTTATGTTCAAGTTCAAACCCTTTTTGCTCAAATGCCTTGATTTCCTTAAAATCCCTATGTGTACTCATTAATTCTCCATTGTGATGAACTAATATATTTCGAGTTTTTCGTAAGCGTTGTATATAGCTCCATTCTGGATCTAAATCTCTAACAGCTATACCCATTGAGCGTGACATAAATAATTTTGCTTTATCCATATCACTACTACCTTTAAGGTCGCTCATTTTATAGGCCGTGTTTTTTTGACGTGCATAGTTATCACATCCATATTTCAATTTATATTCAAGGAATGAGTAAAGTTGAATGACGATTGATTGCCTAAAAAATTGTTTGAAGTGATTGTCAATCTGCCACATATCGTCTATTAAACTCGATGTTAAGTGGTCGTGATATTCTGGTGGGGCATCAATTTGACCTGCTTCTATATCCTTTTGTAATTGATGAAACTTATCTTCAAGTGATTTGCCTTGTAGCTCAAATTGACGTTCTTGTTCATCTATGTAATCATCAATTTGCATCATTTCAAAATCTACCCATTGCGGTAGGAAATAATTCATTAGGTCATTTAATCTTCTTGATCTTGACATATAAGAGCATTAATGAGTTTTAAATCTATTGTAGTAGGATAATTTTAGTTGTACCGCAACATATACTTCAAATAGATACAATTCTGTTGAACCTTTTATTGGAAGCATCGAGACTTGACATTCTTCTCTCAATATCTTTTTAAATGGACCCGAAAATCTATCAAAATCTAATTCCTTTCTTGTACCAGTATGCTCAACACCTTCAATCTCATTATGAAACTCTTTTCCCATTGTGTAACTCAATGAAGATGAGAAATGGTTTGATCCCTTTGTATGTTGATGAATACGCTTGATAACACCACGTGAAATCCCTGTATAGAAAGGTTCATCGTCGAACCAAAACAGATAAATACCTTTGAAATCTTGGTCTTGCTCTAATTGAGGAATTAAGGACTTTAAGGAATTGCGAGAGGTTACTTTTCCAACTCCAGTTTTACCAAAGTTCTCATATATGCTTATCACTCTTGACTTATCTGTGAGCGTGGCGAGCATTGCAGGAAAGCTTTCCGTTATTTTCTTAAATTCCCGAGTTTCATCAGGTAAGAAATTTAATGGCCAATGCTTTTTGAGCTTTATCGTTGGGTTTATTTTTGACATTGCGAATACTAATCTTTAAAAGCTTGTGGAAAATTTCGAACTAAAAAATCAAGAGGATTAACACCTTCCCCTTTCTCCATCCCTAACGCTTCAGGCGAAACATCATCTGTGGGCCAAAGACTTTGTGCATTTGATAATTGGAACAATTTACTTTCTTTGATTTGTTTTGAAAACTTTTCCATTCTACCTTCTTCATTATTATAAGCGAATGCCAGGGAACTGGCTATTAAATCAGCACATTGTACACCCATCTCATCTTGAGAGTTCACTAACTCTACAGAAGAAATTTGATGAGGAAAACTCATAGTACGATTATCGTAACCTATTTCAATAGTCTTTTCAGTCTTGGGGATTAATTCAAGCGTTTTTTCTATGTATCTATTGTAATGTTCAATCTGCTTTGACTGATCAAACCTTACGTCAATTGTATTGCCGATTTGCTTCGCCCATTTATCACAGAGTACCAAAAAAGTTGAAAACGTAACATCTATAGAGAATTGATCAACTGCACTCAATACTTCATCAATATGATTTTTACTTTTTAAAACAGGTTCAAGAATTTCCTTTTCATCAATTTGATTATACAATTCTTTAGTTATAGTGTAAAAATTATTGATTGATAAAGTGTCCTTATTTCTAATCATCGCAACAAATGCTTCGAGAAATATGTTGAATAAATGTTTATTCCAATAGAAATTACCAAAGTAGAATATCCAATTTGTATAAGCTATGTGGCGACCGTGAAGGTATAAGTCATATCCATTATGATGAAATACGGTTTCAATAAGTAGATTAACAATTTGGCCACAAGTAGCAAACTCCTTGTTTGCATAGTATAAGATAATATGATCTTCTTTGATCCAAGGGCTGTTTAAAAAATTTAAAATCTTTCTTCTACCATTACCACTATTTTTTAATTGTTTAAAATGGATTTCGCCATCTACATTGAAAAGCGATTTTATTTCATTTTGTGCAGTTGCATCATAATTGACAGAAGCTAAAACAAAAACTTTCTGATCTTTATTTAACATATCTTGCCCAGTGTTACCTGCTTCATCAAAGTAAATCTTATTCATATTTAAAACTTTTCACTCACGTTTATTAACTGTTTAAGCAAAAGAAATTTTTGACTATCCATTAAATGATTATCTACATCAAGTTTCTTTAACTTATTACTTGCCACTTCCATTTTGCGAAGCATCGGTTTTACGTAATTTAAATAATGATTAAAATATGCACTTATATCATTTTCATCTTTTGCTAACTTGTAGCCACTACGCCCAGCTGCTGTTACTACCAAAATGCCATCGTATCGCAAATCTCTTATCAAAGTTCTTATTTGTTCAACGGTAATGTTTTTATGAAGCCTTGATAAACTACCTTGAATTGAGTGTACATCGACAAATTGATTGGGGTTAATTCTGAAACAGAAATAAAGAAACTTCAATAAATCTACTTTAGGGTCTAATTTAGAATTTTGATTGATATATAGTATTACATCATTAATTACAAACCGTGTGACCAATATAGAGGAACTGTTAGTGGATTTACTTGTAGTAGGTACTTGGTAACGATATGGGAAATATTCTGGTGGCGTCATTTTACCTATTAGAACATCAACAATATCCGACGCTTCTTTAACGTAATGTGAATGTGCAAATACTCTTCCCAAAGAACCAGCCACTAAATCGGCTAACTGAACCAATACTTCATTTTTATCATCAACCATTTTGTAGTTGCTGAACAATGATTGGATACTTAAATTTTTATTCAAATATGAATACATTTCTTGCTTGTATTCTTCAGAAATGAGTTCGTCAACATATATCTCAAAATTCTGATAATCTGAAATGATGTTAGAAGCAAATATCTTTTGGAAGTACTTATAGAAAACTTCCTTTATTTGTAAACCCGCACTGTCAATTTTGGATTTATCTACGACAACAGTATATATCTTAAAGTCAAGATTATTGCTTAAATATTGCAGTGCTTTAAGGCGTTTATCAATTTTTTTAACCGCTCTTGATTTAGATCTTATTTTTTGGCCTTGAAAGAAATTCTTGGAAATATAATCTCTTACTTCATATGCTTTATTGAGATTACTCTCTGAAACTACAATTGCAGAATACACAAAATGTGAAACTTCGTTTTGTGCCTGTAAGTTCATTGAACTTGTACCGAACTCGTCGCCGTAGATATATACTTTTTCTTCCATCCTTAACTATTTTCAACAATTGCAATTTCATCTTCTGTGAGACCATACAACTCATAAACCTTTTGATCAATTTCTTTTTCTGTGACGGCTATTTGATCTTGAAGCTCTTGCGCTTTTTTCTTGTTATCTTCAAAGAGTTCCATCCATTCAAACTCATCTTTTTTGGTAAGCGTAGCGATAGGGTTAAGGCTTTCTTCTGCTCTTAATTTGTTGGTAACTTTTATGGCCTTGTTAAGTTCTTTAATAAATTTCGTAAAATCAAGCTCATACCAATATTCAAGAATTCTTGTGATTTTTAAAAGGCTGTATTGACCAGAGAAATATGACTTGAAATTTGATTTAAGTTTTGTCAGGCTTGCGTTATACCTGATTGTGTTATTAACAGGCTTTGAGAAGTCTATCGCCTTATCAAATTTTATTGGAAAATCTAATATATATGTTCCTTTAAATTGGGCAAATGCTTTGTTTTCAGCACTTGTCATTGATTTGTGGTAAAACCCAAATAAAGATGAATTAAGTTGTGCCAACAACTGGTCTAATTTATATATCTCATCAGGAATAATCAAATAAGAGTTTTTCAATACCATCATATTATCTTCGTCCTTGGTAGCAATAATTGACGAGCCCGTACGACGCATAAGTATCTTTGGTTGTAAATACATATCAAGATTAGCATTACTTTTCATTTCACTTTGTATGAAGTTTACGTACGTTCCTGTATATTCTATGTCATACCTATTAACATCCCTACCTAAAAGTATTGGTAAATGATTTTCATCTTTTTTGTCTTCTGATAACCACAATTTATTATTCCGTGTCTCTAAACCACGATAGACAATCGCGTGATCTTTTAATTTTTCAAAACCATTATCCAATTTTTCCAATAGAGGATTTGAAGAGTATATAAATGGATTATAGCCACTGGTAAAACGATCTTTTTCGAAAGTTGCAGAACCGTAAATATTCTCTTTAATATCAGTTGTAA
Organism: Nonlabens marinus S1-08; assembly: GCF_000831385.1. Taxonomy (NCBI): domain Bacteria; kingdom Pseudomonadati; phylum Bacteroidota; class Flavobacteriia; order Flavobacteriales; family Flavobacteriaceae; genus Nonlabens; species Nonlabens marinus. The sequence goes on from NZ_AP014548.1 coordinate 2,072,393, forward strand.
GTTTTATTGTACTTGGAATAGTGTCACTATTTCTTATGTGAATTACTACTGTTTCAACAACTTCATCAAAAGCAGTATTTTTTAAATAAACTATTTCTTTAATTAATTTGTTATAAACATCTTGCCGCATTTTGGAAAAATATTGACCGTCCATCCAGCTATTAGGAATAATAAACCCTAAATAACCATCGGTTTTTAAAAGAGTATTTAAAGCTAAATCTGTAAATAGGGCATATGTGTTTGGATTATACTCCGCATATTTATAATGCTTGTTTATATAATCTAATGTAGGCTGCCCGAAAATAGATTTTATATAAACTACGTAAGGTGGATTACCTATAATCACATCAAAACCACCATTTTCAAACACTTTCGCGAAAGCGGTTTCCCATTTAAAAGCTTTATCTCCAGCAACACTTTTATTATCTATAAGGCTATTGCCACATTTAATATTACTGCTTAAATCATTGAGTTTACGTCGTGGTTGTGCGGTGCGCAACCATAAGGATAGCTTTGCTATCTCCACACTCTCTTCATTTAGATCTACACCGTAAATGTTGTTCTCCAATATAGTGTTTTCAATATCAGGAAATTGTAAACCACCACCTAATACACGTACTTTAAGCTCGTCTATATAATTGTGTTCCTTTATAAGAAAATCAAGTGCCTGGTTTAAGAATGCTCCAGAACCACAGGCAGGGTCACAAATTGTAATTTGCAGCAACCATTCACGATAGGTGTCGAGAATACTAACTAATTTTTCAATGGTTGTTTTATTACGGTTTTTACGCCCCTTAAAGTATTGTTCTTCATCAAAACCAAGTTCTTGTTTCTTCTCATCACATAGCTTGCCTACGGTATTTTCTACTATGTATTTGGTAACATATTTAGGCGTGTAGAATACACCATCCTTTTTACGCTTACTGGTCTGTTTATCAAAATCGCCACCTTCAATCTCTGCGTTAACGCTCTCGATTTCATTGAGTGAGTTTTCAAAAATGTGTCCCAGTATATTTACATCTACTTGACTTTCAAAATCGTAATTGGATAATTTAAGTGTGTATTTATATAATAGGTCGTTATCTATTTCTAGTGCATCGAGTATGGCATCTGGTTTAAATAAACCACCGTTATAGGCATAGATTTCCGCACGTTTTTCTGTCCCCTTGCGCCCTATATCCAGAAAGTTGAAATACTGCTTAAAAAGACCATATAATGGACGTTCATCGCCAAAATCCCAATCATCTTTCCATTTGTTTAAGATCTGTAAGGTAGAGTTGGAAGGCAGTAACATTCTATCTTCCGCAAAGAAGATAAATAGAAAACGATCTATGAGTTTTTGAGATTTTTGAAACAGCGTTAGTTTGACATTTTTCTCTAATCTGGTTATGTCTTCATCACGTTCAGTTGTGGCGAGCTTATCCTTTACCGTCTTTGAGTTGCGCTTAACCAGATCACGATACAGCTCTCGTTTAAAAATAGAATAGTCCTTATAGAATGCTTTGGTAATTTCTTCTTCTTCAACAATAGATGCTTCTTTAATCTTTAGCGGTGTATTGTTAAGTACCTTATCCAGATGTAAGCACAAATAGAGTAGGTTAAACCGCTTCCGCGAAAGCGTAAACAAATCAAATTCTTCAAACTCTGTAGCATCATTGATGTAAAAGCGCAGCTTTTCAAAGTTGGATGTTACTACATACACACAGCCTTTTTGATTAGCCTTATAATCAAATGCCTGCCGCCTAATGCTCTCCAAGTCCTTTGTATTTGTTCCTTTTAACTCTATAACTCCTATTGCTGTACCGTCTTTAAGAATTGCGCCATCTGCCTTACGAGCGTTTTTCTCATTCTTAAACTCGGTGGTTAGGTTAGAATTAGGGTTTGGGAATAGTGTATAGCCCAGAATATTTACAAACAATTCGTTTAGAAACGTTGCTTGATACTGTTCTTCCTTTGCACTTTTAATATTCTCCTGTATCGTCGTATTCCAGAAGTACTTTTGATATTTTTTATATGCTTTATCTACCGCTGCTTCATTAAGCAAAGCGAGATGTGATTTAAGTACAGATGTTTGAAATAATGCCATTAATGCTTTGTATTGCTATTGATACTCTATTATAAAAACCATAATTTTTCCTTGCCATAAGGTGGCATATCCTTGCCAAAATGAGGTGCTATTTCAGCCACCATTTCAGGATATTTGATAGTAACCGGAACATTTTGCTGTCGCAAAGATTTCCAGTATAAACGGCTAAATTGATACACTTGCTCAATGAGCTTTCTAATCATTGCCGTGTCATTCATTGCCTTTTCATCTGGACTTGTAATGCGAAGCTTTACAGGAAAGGGGTAACCTTCATAATGTGGATATTTCTCTACTCCTGGATAACGGGCATTATTGAAAAGAAGGTATTTATACTCTTTTTTTGCAATCTTGATGAATGTACCGCTTTTAGGCATTAATTTTCCTTGCCAATTTTCATCAAAAGCGATCAAATCTTCAGATTTGGTTTTATTGATATTAACGATGTATAAAGGACATTCCATTTTAAGCATATTCATCATCTTGAGAATAGGCTTTAGTTCCTTGTCGTTCATTTCTTTGTAAAAATGTATGACTACCTTATCAGGATTGTTTTCAACCTTTACAAATTTATCTATGGCATCACTTATAGCTCCTGCCAATTGTGCTGTGTCAGATTTTGCAGAATACTCAAACCCATTAAATTTTCCATTGTTTTGAAAACTAAAGGCACTGGCCACATATTGAACATCTTCTCTCACGTTTTTAAATGCACCTACACCTATTACCAATTCTCGTTTAGGTTGTACAGTAAGTTGCCAAGGTATGCCGTCGAGCTTTGCGAGTAGTGCTAATGAAATGTTAGTCAACTCGTACACAAAATTATCAATCTTACTTTCCAGCTTTTTATAGTCTATCACTTGTGAAATGATACGGCGTTGTAAGAGTTCTTTCTTTACTTGGTAATAAACTTCACGCTTTGCGAGATTAGGCTCAAATTTGCTAAATGGACTTAAATAAATTGCCGCATACGTAATCTCGGGATCAAGATCAAGGTTTTTAATGCCGTTTGATATTTCGGGCATAGGGTTATCCAAATCTTTAAAAACTATACTAAAGCCTTTTTCTACGTGATACAGAATACCTGTAAAGTCCAGCAAACCCTTAAACCAGCTGTGTTGTTTATTGAGATAGCTTTCAAGCTTTACGGCTTCTTCTGCAAAGCTTTCGTGTAGAATGAAGAACAAATGAATGTTTTTATAAGGGGTAGATTTATATGGTTTGTACTTTTTAAAGTCAAATTTAGGAACACGCCCAATACCATTTTTAAATTGTAGATCGTTACACTCATCACTTACATATCCTACTGAACTGCTATCTACTGGAAGGAAATCTTCATTATTGATGGGAACTTCTTTTTTGAAATCTTCTTTAAAGACATATTTACTACACAGGAAATCAATTTTTTCCTTGAACTCTATGTATTTGTTCTCTGGCTTGAACACTTCTGCTTCAAAACCCAATTCACTATTTAACTCTGCATTTAATATGGCATAGGATTTTGTATAGTCGATATCATCTTCATCCCTTATATATTCATATTTGTGATATGTGGCGTTGTGAATTATTCCGCTGAAATTCTTGGCAGACACTTTTTTGACCAATTCCGAAACAGGTTCTTTAATTATCTTGCTCTTTCCATCATAAGCAATTATTAATTCTCCATAATCACTCAACTCTTTAAATTGAAATTTGAATGTGAACTTGTCATAGCGCGCAAACGTTGGATTAGAGTAATCTCGATCTCGTAGCCACAGTTGGTTATCCTTGACAAAATTTCTTTTAACCACCTTACCCTTTTTTCTAAAGAAACGCTTGATAGTGAAGTTATAGTAGTCCTTTAAAAAGTCAGAATTCTGGTCTTTTAGAACAATGTCAAGAGCTTTATAGTTATCATCTGGAAAGTAAAAAGAAGTGTAAATCGTGTCGGTTCCATCAGTGGTGATACCAGGGAATATATCTTCGATATTTGAAGGGAACTTATTGCGGAAAAGTTTACGATTACGATCGTGTTTCTCTTTCGAAAAATACATCGTAATAGGCCCTGTTGGCACATCAAAGGTCAGCGCATTATAGAATAAACTTTCTGTCATTGATTTAAGGTTTTTTGCTTTTTCCTTGGCGTAATTTAGAATTTTTAGACCATCCTGTTCATCACTTATTGTATTGAATATTTTGTCTGCCATCCAAAGCATTAATAATTCATTTTCATCCTGTTCCAGTGCTTTAGCGAAAGCAATAACCTGCTCTTTACGAGCTTCACGATTACCGCGTTCTATTTTACTTAAATAAGCCACATCCATATCCACCGCTGCCGCAAGCTGTCGTAAAAGCAACTGCTTTTCTTCACGTATATTTCTGATGTGTGTTCCAAAATCCATAACTGGAAATATTTAGACTTGTCAATATTTGTCAAATCTAAAAAAAAGAAGGAAACAAACAACTAAAAACAAGTGCTCGTTATTAACAAGTTATTGTCAAAATCGTTTATAACTGTTGTTACGCCAGTGATTTAGGGTGTTTAGGGTGTTCAGGGTTTGCGGAAACAAAGAAATCGGGACTTGCCCGATTTTCTTGATGCTTAAAGTTGAATTGCTGCTAATCGTCAGGAATTAGATATTGACCGTGGCTCTCACGATGTATGATACCATCTTTTACAAACTTGGTTATATAACCTTCTGCCGTCTTGTGCGGAATGCCGTTGGCGTCAGCAATTTCGAGATATTTGGTGCGGTCAAACTTTTTAGGCAAACCTTGTAAGAAACGTTCCTTTTTATTGGGTCTGCGCTTTTTTGCTGGTTCAGTAGGTAAATCATTGAATACTGCACTACTGTGTTGTACCAAGACCGTAATAATCTTTAAACAATTCTCAAAATCTGCATCTTCACATTCCTTTACCGTATTTACGTCGCCATCTTCCATTGTACGTAAGGCTGTAAAAATCATTGCCATTCTAAATGCCACCAATCCCAATCTTCGTACGGTTGCAATGTATTCCATAGGCTGTAAGCTGATATACTTTGCTTGCATTTTTGAGAAATACTCATTAAAGCGCTGTTGCTGCTTCCGCGAAAGCGTAACCCTTATTTCAGGATTGTTTTTGAGTGTCTTGTACAAACCCAAAAACTGATTTCCTAAATTTGTGTAATGCTCTTCTAAACCTACCTTACTATGTGTTGCAAATACATCTTTCCATTCAGGTTTAATATTCATATAGTAGAATACAAAGCGGCTGAATAAGCCGTTTTCTGCATTGGGAACCAATAAAGCAATCTGCTTGGGCGTACCTGATAAGAGCGTTGATAAACACGGTTTTTCAATGTCTACAAGTTCTCGATCTGTCCTGCGGTAGTAACTGATGTTCTCGTGATGAAATGCCTTTCGGAAACCATCGCTATAATTGCCGTAATCAGATTTGAATGCTTGAGTAAGTGTATCGCCTTCGGTTTCAAACATTAATCCGCGACCTTCATTATCTGAAATCAACTGATATACTCCTGTTGTGCTATTGTTGGCAGGAATAAACAGCATCCTTTCAGGTGGTTTAATAGGCTTTTCCAAATTGTCACTTTTATTTTTGTTCATATTATAAGTTGCCATTTCCGCTTCGTGCTGTTGCTTTAAGGATTTCGACTGTTCCCTAAACATTTTATGAATAGGCATTACCAACTTTTTAAGTTGGTTGAGCTTGCCTTTTCCTGCCGAAGCTGCGGCCGTTACAAACAGGTACAAGTTTGCATAGACTTTGCGCTCATCATAAAATCCGTAAAGATTAGGAAAGCAGGCACTTAATACAGTCAATGCACCTAATAATAAAATATCACGTTCTTCTGGACTGCTTGCAGGCTGTGTCACGGCTTTAAGAAATTCAGGTACTGTGTCGTGTACCGCTTGCGGTATCACGGGCATCATCGCAATTGTAGGTTCATCTAACTTTTCTGAAGGAATGCTGTTCTTGCTTTTTGCAAGCTTAATACCAGCTTTGTGAGCGTGATGATAGAAGGTTGCAATATTAATACCGTGTCCAGATGCTGAAAGGCATTTGGTAAATTGGTCGTCGCATTCCTTGTGATCGTAATCTGAAAAGTTGCGGCTTACACGATGGTACATATCTCTGCCTTGCTCGCCGTATTCAGATGCCAATGCAAAACCTATATTTCGCCAGGTTGCATAGTCGCCTGTAATGTCTATTCCAGACTGTTCAATGCTCGAAATATAGCTTTCAATATCATTATTTGTAACTGCTGTAGGCACAGGTTGCTGAACGATGGGTTCTATGGGTGGTGCTTGCTTTGCAGGCTTATCCAGCCATTCTAAAGGATTAAAATTCTTCATAGTGCTCTATGTCTTTTATGAAGAAATGCATTAGGGTCGTGGCATAAAAAACAAGCCCGGGAAATATCCTTACCAGATGCATCTACTTCTATGTTGTATGTATGTTGTAAATAATTTGTAATTGCCTGAAAATACTGTGCGTGTGTTGCCTGTTCAAGATCAACGCGAACAACCCATTTAAGGCCATCGCCCGATGGGGATGCAAATAAAAGTTCTGTGTCAAATGCTTTGTCGGCTAATAATAACTGCCTTGTTTTTTCCAAGTTGTCCAGATGGTCGAAGTCAATCGTGATGAGGTTAGAATGCTTAACCAGATTGTTGTCGTTTCTCCTTTCAAAAACTCCCGAAAATGTGACGTAATCCAAATTGTTTGCTTTGAATTTACGTTTGGTTTTAGGGTCTGTTATTGCTCTTAATTCAGTAGTCACACTTTTATACTTTTCACTTGTGATAAGCTTGTGTATATTATGTAACCGTAGCGTTTCCGAAGGAAATACGTTACGGATAGGTGCTTTAAAAAAACTTATATCTGTGTACCAAGTATCATCTTCATCATTGAGCCACGCAAGTGGATCTTCATCATCTTTTACTTGGATATTAAGATGCAAAGCATCGCAAATACGTATCAGTAAATCATCTTCATTTTCAGTTTTAAAATACTTTGCCGCAAATTCAAAAACATCTCCCTTAAAAGTGGGAATTTCTATATCTGAATGTATTGCTACACCAGCTTGAATGCAAACTGAAAGCGTTTCCTTATCGTCATTAAAAGGATTTCTCGTTATCCCGCAATCCCTTCCCGAAAGGGAAAGGACGGTTGTGCCGGGATAGTACTGTCGTATCACATAGGCGTAAATATTTAGCCCGTAATGTGTCTTATCTAAAATTGCAGCTCTACTTACCATCTGTCTTGAAATTATGGTTATAGTAATTGCTTTTAAACAGATCTTCAATATCAGATACCTTATAGTAGAATTTTCCAGATACTTTGCTGTAAGGCAATGTGCCATTGCTCCTAAAGGTCTGTAGGGTTCGCTTACTAATGTGAAGCATTTGCATCACATCCTGATTATCTACCCAACTGTCTTTTAAGACTTCTGCTCTCGATTGTCTTATGAGTTGGATATATATTTTCAGTTCCTTGATTTGTTCAGAGAGCGCAAGGATTAATGGGATTAAATCGTTCATAGCTGTACCCTTCCTTTATTGATTAGGTAATCGGCAGCTTGCTGTTCGATCTCGTCCTGCGTGTCCATACGGTTGCGTAGCAACCATTGGTCAAGTTCTTCCCTGTGGAAATAGATTTTCTTTCCGTTGGGTTTGTAATGTGGTATGGCTCCTGTACTCGTTAGTTTGTACAGATGCGATTGAGATAGTTCTAAAAAAGCACAAGTCTCGTTAAAATTCAATACCGTTTTTTGCAACGCCTGTTGCTGTTGCAGCATCTTTTCGATGCGGTCTAATTGTTCAATAATGTTATCGTCCATTATTTCTATTGTTATAAATAATTAAGGACGTTTGCGCAAACATCACAGCTGATTGTCAACTGCAAGTGCAATATGGGAAGATGTGCTTGGTACTGTAGAAAAAGGCAAAAATGGTATTAACAACACGCTGTATATTAGCGTGTTGAAATAGAATTGGTATTAACTTTTGGTACTATATAGTTATAATACCACTTTAAGAAATAATGATTTTTTAGCTTATTTGGTCAAGCCAAGGATGTTTGATGAGCAACTGATTGTACTTTGGTCGTTTTGAACCTTCAAAGTTTCGGTATTCCTTATCTGCATAACTACCTGGACCATATCTGTGAGCGAAGAACTTTATGATGTGCTTTCTTTCAATCTTTTTTGGTGGTTTCCCATCGGGAAAAACACGTTCATTGAAGTACCCTTTTTCAAATAATGTGAGAAAAAAGGCAGCTATTACCTGTTTGTTGCCACGTTTGTTATTGAATGAATACTTGTTATCAATAAGATTTTCTTCCACCAATCTTTCTTCAAGACGAGCAAAAGCGTCAGCTTTTGAGGATTTGACCAGCTCTGCATAAGTCAAGATTTTATCATTAGGTATTCTAAAGTCAAGGTCTGCTTTAATCGCGTTGAATTTACCACCTACATTTATAGATGGTTTTGGTTTGCTGATAGGTTTACCACTAAATTCAACTACGTACAAGTCATTAGGTGGTAACTCCTGAAAATATACTTCGTGAATTTCTTCTTGAGTAAGTAATGGTTCATCACTATTGTATGAAAATCTATGCTGCAATTCTAAAAACAATAAAATTGCATTTGCTTTCAAATAAAATATAGCGTGTACGTGGTCTGCATCAGCAGATGCACCCGGAACAGTAAAAGCTTTTTCCTGCATTTCATTATTCTGGATATACTGCTGTATGTTTAATAGATAACTTATAAATCTATTATGCCATTTTTGATATAGAAACTGTAGATGTTCTTCTGTTGAGGTTCTATCAAGTTCTGCTATCATTTCATTAAAATGAAGCGCTGTCTCTTTATCAATGAGCTTTTCGTAATACTTGAGCTTTGGTGAAAATGCTTTTTTAGGAAAGCGGATTTCTTGGGTAGGCGTTGTTTCCTTGTACTCTTTATCAAGTTTTGGAAGTAGCTCTTTAAATTTTAATTCGCTACGTTGGTCTTTTAAATAAGTATCAACATAAAGTATATCAGAAAATAAATCTTTGCTCATTATAAATCAAGTTGAATACGGTTAGAAGCTTCACGTTTTTTGTCATCTATTACTTTTGCATAAATCTGTGTGGTACGCAATTCTTTGTGACCTAATAATTTTGATACTGTATAAATATCAGTTCCCAAAGTTAGCTGAAGCGTAGCGTAAGTGTGCCTTGCGCAGTGAAAAGTGATTGTTTTAGAAATTCCAGCCTTCATCATCCATTGCTGTAACTTAAGATTTGTCCAGGCGCTATAATGTAATCCTTGAAAAACTTTATCTGTTGGGTCTTTTCGGTCGCCCAATAATTGAACAGCTTGTTCTGGAATAGGTAGGGTTTCAGCTCCTTTAGTTTTCTTTTGTCTAAATCTAATGTAGTAACCGTTTTCTTTAGAGTGCTGTAATTCTGACCAAACCATTTTCTCTATATCAGACCATCGCAAGCCGGTAAGGGCAGAAAATATAAAGGCTTTCTTTAGTTCTGGTAATTCACATTCTGTATTAACAGCTTGCTGTAATTCAGATAATGTAAGAAACTCGCGTTGTGGTTCGCCTTGTTTAAAATGGTCAACACCTGCTGCTGGATTTACTCTTAATATACCATCTTTCACAGCTTGCTTAAGAGCTGCTGTGAATTTACCGTAATATGAATATTTAGAATTTTGAGATAATGACTTGTTCGCTCTACCAATTGCAGTCTTATCGAGGTATTCTTTAAACCGTTCTACAAATTGTTTATCAACCTGGTCGAAACTTATGTCAGTTGTTTGAAATGCCTTTAGATGTTTCAACATACTGTACCAATTGCCGTGATTACCTTTACTGGTATTTTTCTTTTCTGCAAGTGCGGTCACATAAGCAATAAAACTTCCCTTTAATTTCTCAATATCCTGAAATCCGTAGTGTCCGTTTTGTATCTCGATTTGTCGCTGTGCACAAATAGTCGTTGCCAGTTCTTTAGTCTTTTTATTGAGATCTTTCTCTGCTTTGCTTTTAGCGTTTAGAGATAGATACAATTTTAGATACTCTGTTTTTCTTTTGCCCTTATGGTAGTAATCAAGGTACAAAGCTATTTTTCCGTTTTTCTTGCGCTCGCGTAGTGTGACTTTCATAAGGCTATTAATTAAAGAGGTTTTCAATCTGGTATCGTGCAACTATATGTTTTCGTCCAAAGGGAACTGCCTTTAGCTGTCCGCGCTTAATCATACGTTGTATGGTCCATCTACTTACACCTATTAATTGTGATGCTTCGGTTACACTTAAAAAATCTTTGTTGGCAATATTAGTAGATGAGGTTTCAACTGCCTGTGGGGTAGTAGTCTGTTGCTTGTGAGTTTCTCGTAAAGCTTGCTTTACTTTTTCTTCTCTCTTAATCTGTTTGTAGTGCCTGCTGTTGCATTTATGCGAACAGTAACGCGTAACTGTGGTACGTGCGGTAAATAGATTTCCACAGTATTCGCAGGTTTTTGGGATGTGTAGATTGGTACTCATATATGGTGCTATTTATGCAGAAGTGGTGCAACGTGGGGCGTTATGGTGCATCATTTCGCTTTGTTTCCTAATCATCATTTTTGGGCAACAAATACACAAAGTAGGCAACGATTAGACAACAAATATAGCTGAAAAAGGGCAAATAAGCAACAAAAAAGAATAGATAAATATGTGTAAAGTAAAGAAAAACAGTTAGTTAAGTACAAAAAGAAAGTTGCTTACTTCCCGATGCAAAACTGACTAAAAATATTCCCCAACAGCTCATCATTAGTGATCTCGCCTGTGATGATGCCAAGTGACTCTGCAGTAGCTTTGATGTCTATGGCGAGGAACTCACTCGAAATATCGTTTTCAATGCCATTTTGAACCTCTAGCAAGGAACTGTACGCTTTTTGCAGAGCGTCATAATGCCTGGCGTTACTCACGATGCTGTCATCTGCGCTCAATGCGCCACTTTGGAAACTGGCAACTAGTGCTTCTTTAAGTTCCTCAACACCAGTACCTGATTTTGCGCTTAACGATATTACAATCGTTTCTGGTGAACGTTTTTTGATTTGTTTAGTGATTTCAGCATGTTGTAAACCTGTAATTTCATCTAGTTTGTTCAAGATGACCACGACAGGTTTATCTGGAAAACGTTCTTTTAAAATCTGGATGCGCATCAAACAGTGCACAATTCGCGGGTTTGAATTGAGCTGTGTGGCGTCCAGTAGATAAAGAACCAATCTGGACTGCTCTGCTTTGGAATAGCTGCGCTGGATCCCCATCGTTTCAATGGTATCTGTTGTTTCCCTGATTCCAGCAGTGTCAATAAACCTAAAACGGATTCCATCGATATTGATTTCGTCCTCAATGCTGTCCCTAGTGGTTCCAGCGATGTCGCTTACAATTGCTTTTTCCTCGTTCAGCAAAGCATTTAATAAAGTAGATTTCCCAACGTTAGGTTCGCCCACAATAGCGATTGGGATTCCCGATTTCAACACATTACCAAGGGCAAAAGAGTCAATCAGCTTCCGCAAGGTTTGTTGGCTTTCAGACAACAGTCGTTTGAGATCATCCCTATTGGCAAATTCCACATCTTCCTCACCAAAATCCAATTCTAATTCTATCATGCTCGAGAAGTTGAGCAATTGCTTTCTTAACCCTTGTAGTTCGCTAGAGAAACCGCCGCGCATTTGCTGTAAAGCAATCTGATGGGCAGTAGCACTCTCGCTAGATATCAAATCGGCTACAGCTTCTGCTTGTGAAAGATCCATTTTGGCATTGAGAAAGGCCTGTAAAGTGAATTCACCGGCCTGAGCCATACGTGCACCTTTTCTCAAACACAAGCCTATGATTTCTTGTTGTATGTAAATGGATCCATGGCAGGAAATTTCTACAACATCCTCTCCCGTATAGGATCTAGGAGCGTCAAACCTAGTCAATAGCACTTGGTCTACGATTCGATCGCCGTCATAAACGTGTCCTAATGTCACTGTATTTGGATGCAGTCGCTCGTATAATTTTGAGGATGGTTTTGAGTGCGCTTTCGCGAAAGCGGGAACAAAAACCGCCGCAGCAATAGCATGAGATTCTGAACCTGAAAGTCGAATCACAGCAATGGCACCTGAACCTGCAGGCGTAGCTAAAGCAACAATAGTATCATTTTTGAACATAGTACAAAGGTACATTCTATTCTTTTGAAGTGGTCATACCGTTCAGAAAAGTCTGTAAATCAAAACAGCCCAATCAAACGATTGGGCTGCTCTTAAATGTAGCGTTGATTGCGTTTATTGGATCATCAATTTGCGGGATAGTTGTTGATCGCCATTAGATAGCGTAATAACATACATACCCTGCGCTATGTCGCTGGTGTTGATTACCGTTGCGCCACTGGAAGTCAAATCTAAAGTTTGATTGATAACTACCTGACCTAAAAGGTTAGTCACCTTCAAGCCTATGTTTGCATTATTCCACTCTGGTACATTCACAAATAAGTGCCCATCGCTTACAGGATTAGGATACACGCTCCATGAAATGGTTGCAGCCTCATCAGTCCCAGCTGTACTTTTGTCAAATTTGAGTTTGAAGCGATCAGCGTTCGCACTTTCGTTTGACGTATCTACCGTATAATTTACTGTATTTTGTCCAGAGTCTAGAGTAGTTTCTGTATTCAAAAACTGATCTACTAGAATCGCCGTAGTTTCAGCTTCCATGTTTTCTAGATTTACCCACAGTTCATAGGTGGCGTATTGATAGTTTCTAAAGTCTAATTCCAGTATTTCTTGATCTGTAGGAACAGCTCTGGATTCAATACTTAAGAACGTATTTTCATCATATTTTCTAGAAATACTTTCATCAATATTAAAAAGCTTTCTAGCATCGTTGAGTGTTTTATCATTTGTCCCATCAAAATTCATTTTCAACTGGTCCACTAAAATTCTTTCCGTACCGTTGATAGCGGTCAAATTCATTGAAATGGACGGTGTTTCGTTTACAGAAAATGTGGTCAAATTAGTTTGCGAGGGAGCTCTGGAAGCTCTATCAAATGTGATAGAAGCGGCACCATTAGTTGCAGTTTCTACAAAGAAGGATTGACCTGGTTGGATGAATTGTAAAGGACTGTCTGCACCGCTAACGTCTATAGTTGCATAAGCTCCTCTCGTAGAAGCATTGGCGTTCCATACATAGACAAAATTAGGATTCAAGTTCGTTTTAGGTAAGGATTCAAAGTTTACCACTGCTTGAAAAGGATTACCAACTAGACTGAAAAATCCTGCTGTAGGATTCAAGGTCACGCTAGGTTCCGTTAGAACTGGTGCTCCTAATGCTCTTAACGTCACATTACTGTTGGGCTGGTTAGCAGGACTGGAAGCCAAGTCATAATTGCGATCCCCTCGCACAAATAGGCGGTATCCTTTTCCTGCTTCAAGAGATAGCACGTCTGTATTGGCAATAGGGTTCCAAGCTGCTGATTGATTGGTAGAGGTGTCTGTATTGTCAAAAGTAAATAATGACGATGCTCCAGTAGTTGTAGCATCAAATCCATTTGCCCCAGTAGTCGAGCCAGTTATATGTGTGCCAAGTCCTGCTACAGCGTTTCCACCATCTTGCCAGTTGTCATAAATGGATCCGGAACTATTCACAGGAGAAGTAACAAAACGAAACGCTCTTCTATCATTAGTGAATGCTGGAATAAAACGTTCCATACTTAGATCTCCAGTTACTGTGGCGCTTGCACCACTAATCAATTGCGCGGTACCGTTAGCATCGCTTGCAAATCGTGTAGTGCCATTGTTGGTCAATGATCCATTAAGGTTAAGTATTTGATCTGATGAGATGGTTAATATTGCAGCACCATCAACAGTGAGTGAGTTATTAATTGTTACAGGGACATCTGCCTCAACTGTATTCTTTACAACGATAGATTCGCTTGGCGTGGGTACGCTTGCATTGACCCAGGTTGCGGTCGAGCTCCAAACTCCATCAGCAATTGTTCTTTTTGTACCGACAAAATCTAAACTTGAAGTAAAGGTTACATCATCGGTTCCCGGATTACCAGATGGTAAACCATCTCCATATCCTTCATCACTTCTAAAAACACCATTTCCACCAAATCCGTCCATGTAGGTAATAACAAATTTGAAATTGTTGGAATTTGAAATTCCCAATTCACTCCAGTCGAATGAAAAAGTAAAAGATGTATCGGTATTGTTAGCTGGGTTTCCAACACCATCTATGAAAGGGAATTCAGCATTTTCAATGAGCTGCCACAACCCTCCAAAGCCAGTGTTGATTGCTATTGCATAATCAGCTTCAAATCCACTTGGGAAGTTAACCACAGAACGTGAAGCTCCATCAAAACCTCCATAACCAGCTATGGAACGTCTTAATTTGTCTCCTGAATTAGGATCGTTAAAATTTACCGTTGAACTAAAGCCCCCTGATTTGGAATCGATATAAATCACCATCTCATTATTGAAATTGTCGCTAGTACCTTTTGTGAAAGTACCTGTAACAGTAGTGCCATTATCTGAAAATTGAAGAGAACTTGGGCCTACTGGACCTCCAAAGCCAGTATTACCATTACCAGAATAATTGACTTGTGCCTGTAACGCTATCGTGGCGAAAAAAAGCGAAAATAATGTCGAAACGTAAAATTTTATCATGATGTTTAATATTTATCTAGTAAATATATTCAATAAATAGTTCTTTCAATCACTGGTTTTAAGTTAGGTAGCATTGATTCCGCACTCTTTATCGATTTTTTAAGGGGTAGTTGGAACTACAAGGTTTTCGTAAATTCTCGGAATTAAGTGCTGTTTGCACAAAATCCTTTATTTTTAAGTATTTAAAAATCTGACCTGATGAAAATGACCTTTAAATGCATTGCGTTTGTGACGGTATTCGCTTTCGCGAAAGCGTACGCACAAGAAAAACTTACCTACCAGCAACCCTCTGAGGAGATTATGAAGCTGGTAGATTATGACCGCCCACCATGGGCATTAATAGATACGGATGCAGAAAACATGGTGCTGCTCTACAGGGATACCTATAAATCCATCGCCGATTTATCTGAAGAAGAAATGCGGCTGGGTGGCTTGCGCATCAATCCTAAAACTAACATAGGCAGCCGAACGACCTTTTATGACAAGGTCGCCATTCAAAAAGTAGGATCTAAAGAAATGCGGCCTGTAACTGGTTTACCCGCTACGCCTAAATTATCCAATGTCAATTGGTCTCCAGATGAATCCATGATAGCCATGACGCACACCACAAATAATGGAACTGAAGTCTGGGTGCTGGACGTGGAAAAAGCAGCAGCCCGCAAACTTACTGACGCTACTGTAAATGCAAATATGGGAAACCCACTGGACTGGTTTAAAGATGGAAAATCTTTATTAGTCAAAATGCTGGCAGATGATCGCAAGCCACTTATTGATACGAGTGTAGACATCCCGTCAGGCCCTACCATTTCTACCAGCGATGGTTCTAAAGCACAAAACAGGACCTATCAGGATTTACTTAAAAACCCTTCAGACGAGCATAATTTTGAGCAACTGGCATTGAGCAAATTGGTGCGAGTACATCTAGATGGAACTTCATCAGATTACCTTCCAGGAGCTATGTATACAGGTGTTTCTTTTTCGCCAGATGGTTCTCATGTGATGGTTTCTAAACTGCAAAAACCTTTTTCTTACATCGTCACATATGGCAGGTTTCCACAACAATCTCATGTATACGACACAAACGCCACTTTAGTTGCTCAAGTAAATGACGTGCCGTTAATTGAAGAAATGCCACAAGGTTTCATGGCAGAACGTGAAGGGAAAAGGAACATGTCCTGGAGGGCAGATCAACCGCATACCTTAATGTTTGCGACTGTTTTAGATAAAGGAGATCCTGAGGTAGAGGTTCCTTACCGTGATCAAGTATATACTTGGGAAAGTCCTTTTAAAGAAGGGACTCAAAAGGAATTGGTAAAGACAAAAGATCGCTTTTCTGGAATCACCTTTGGTGATAAGAATACGGCAATAGTATATGATTACTGGTGGAATACTCGCAATACAAGAACCTATGTATTTGACCCAAGCGATGCCTCAAAAGAACCAACGGTTCTTTTTGATCGCAGCTATCAAGATTCCTATTCAGATCCAGGGAGTTTTGTGACGGTTAAGAATGAATACAATAACAGTGTGCTAAAGCTCAATGGAGATATCGCTTTCCTAATGGGAGATGGGTATTCTGATAAAGGTCAGTTTCCATTTATTGATCAAATAAACCTTGAGACTCAGGATAAAAAGCGTTTATACACGTCCACTTATACAGACAAGAAAGAGACACTAGTTGAAGCGCTAGATATGGATAAAGGAACTGTGTTGGTGCGTATAGAAGGACCTACACAATACCCTAATTACTACATCCGTAATATTTATAAAAAGAACAAACTGGATCAGATCAGTTATTTTGAAAATCCCTTTTCTGGAATGCAAAACGTGCATAAAGAACTCATCACCTATAAAAGAGATGATGGTGTGCCTTTGAACGCAACGTTGTATTTACCACCTAATTATGACATGAAGAAGAAGGAAAAACTTCCTATGCTATTATGGGCTTACCCAGTGGAATACAAGGATGCATCTAATGCTGGTCAAAACACTCAAAACCCTAATGAATTTATCTATCCAAGTTATGGAAGTTTTGTCTATTGGGTGATGAAAGGTTATGCTGTGGTTGACGATGCGGCATTCCCAATTATTGGCGAAGGGGATACAGAGCCAAATGATACCTTTTTAAAGCAATTGGTGGCTAACGGTAAGGCGGCAATTGACGCAGTAGATGAAATGGGGTATATAGATCGAAATAGAGTAGGAGTAGGAGGTCATAGTTACGGTGCTTTTATGACAGCAAATCTATTGGCACATTCTGACCTATTCGCAGCTGGAATCGCTAGATCTGGAGCCTATAACAGAACCTTGACGCCATTTGGCTTTCAAAGTGAGGAACGTAATTACTGGGAGGCGCCAGAAATTTATAATACCATGTCACCTTTCATGAATGCAGAAAAAGTGGATGAGCCTATATTACTTATTCATGGACAGGCAGATAATAATAGCGGTACCTATCCATTACAAAGTGAGCGTTACTTTAATGCCTTAAAAGGTCTGGGAGCTACGGCACGACTGGTAATGTTGCCTAAAGAAAGTCACGGTTATGCCGCTAAAGAGTCCATTCTTCATGTGTTATGGGAGCAAGACCAATGGCTGGATAAATATGTAAAGAATAAGCCAGTGGCAAACAACGAAATGAAAGCAGAACCGCAAATGAAAGGTGAGTAAAACTTTAACCAACCATTAATTAAAAACGATCCCTTGAGGATCGTTTTTTTTGCTTTCAAGAAGTTTTACATAGCCGAAGTTTATGCTGAACTCGCGGAAGTATGAAAGGGAAATCACCTAGAGCATCCCAATCAACACAATAACGAGTTGTATTTTTACGGCATGTATTCAAAGGAAGAAGCAAAGCAAATACGACAGGATTTTTGGACCTTTTTTGGGAAACGGTACCACCGCAAGTGGACTTTGTACGATACAAAAATTAAGGATATCAATCTGAAATTTTCCATGGAAGATCCACGGGCAATGGTTTCAATAGATGTGGAACATGATGATGACGTTTTCCGCGAGTATTATTTTGATAAGTTGAAAAGCCTAAAGTCTATTTTAATAGAAGAAGTTTCTGAAGATTTGGTTTTTGATCCACACTACCTTCTAGAGTCAGGAAAAGAAATTTCTAGAATCTATATCTATCTAGAGCCGGTTAAATTAATGCGTAAAACAGACTGGCCTAAGATTTATGAATTTTTCTATAAGTATATGGATCGCCTAGAAACCTTTTTCTGGGAATATCAAGATTATATCAAGGAGTAAATTATCTCCTTTTTAAGCTTTTTATAGTTCTCATAATCAACTTCAAACCCTCTTCATAACCGTCTTGAAACTGCTTGAAAAGCCTTGGAATCTCTTCAATTTGTTCCTTTCTCTTTGCACGGTTTTCAATTTCTTGTAGCAATAGAGTTTCCTTTTCCATGCCCAGCATTCGATAACTACTTTTCACCTTGTGTGCGAGAAGGCCAGAGGCATAATAATCCTCAATAGACATCTTGTTTTTAAGGTCCTCATAATCATTAGGAACCTCAATCATAAACATTTCCAGCACCGCGATAAATGTTTCTGGATCGTCGCCGAAGGATTCCTTTAATTGTTCTAATTCTAAAATATCATTTTCACTCATAATCATTTGTTTTAGGTCATCCCAACCAGCCATCGCGATCCAGACTGCGGTACTGGATTGCCTCAGCAATGTGTGTTCCGGTTACTTGTTCACTAGCCTCTAAATCGGCAATTGTACGGGAAACTTTTAATATCCTATCATAAGCACGGGCGCTCAAATTCAGTCGCTCCATAGCCTGTTTTAATAATTGTTTGCTAGCATCGTCTAGGGCACAATGCTGTCTAATTTCTTTACTGCCCATTTGGGCATTATAGTGGGTTTTTTCGCTTTCGCGAAAGCGTTCCGTTTGCACATTCCTTGCTGCGGTCACTCGCTCGCGTATCACGGTCGACTTTTCAGCCGTGCGCTCTTCCGTCAATTTCTCAAAAGGCACAGGTGTGACTTCTATATGTATATCAATCCGATCCAATAAAGGCCCTGAGACTTTGCTCAAATACCGCTGCATTTCTGCAGGACTGCTTTGAACAGGCGCGCTAGGGTCATTAAAATAACCGCTAGGACTAGGGTTCATACTCGCGACTAGCATAAAGCTAGAAGGGTAAGTTATTGTAAATTTTGCTCTAGAAATAGTCACCTCGCGATCTTCTAGAGGTTGTCGCATGACTTCCAGTACACCGCGTTTAAATTCAGGAAGCTCATCTAAAAATAAGACACCATTATGACTTAATGAAATTTCACCAGGCTGCGGGTAAGCTCCACCGCCGACTAGTGCTACATCTGATATCGTATGATGCGGACTGCGAAATGGCCGTTGCGCCATTAGACCAGCTTTTTCAAGTGTTCTTCCAGCAACGCTATGTATCTTAGTCGTCTCTAAAGCTTCCTGCAAAGTCATTGGTGGCAAGATGGATGGCAAGCGTTTAGCAAGCATGGTTTTTCCAGCGCCCGGTGGTCCTATTAAAATGATATTATGTCCTCCAGCGGCTGCAATTTCCATACAGCGCTTGATGGACTCTTGACCTTTCACATCTGCAAAATCAAACTCCGGATGCTCTAGAGCTTGAAAGAATTCATCTCTGGTGTCCACAATGGTCTCCTCAAGTTCTTGACCTTTATCAAAAAAGTCAATGACCTGAGATATGTTGTTGACGCCATAGACTTTTACATCATTGACAATTGCCGCTTCACGTGCATTTTGAGTGGGTAAAATAAAACCCTTAAAACCTTCCTGACGTGCCTTAATTGATATAGGTAAAGCTCCCTTGATAGGCTGCAGCGTGCCATCTAGAGACAACTCCCCCATAATAATGTACTTGTCTAAATCATCTGCTTTTATTTGGTTTGAGGAAACTAAAATCCCCATCGCCAGGGGTAAATCATAAGCACTTCCTTCCTTTCTTAAATCTGCAGGAGAGAGGTTGATGATCAACTTCTTACCGGGCATTTTATAACCCACGTTAGATAGAGCCGCTGCAATTCTATAGGAACTCTCGCTTATGGCTTTGTCTGGCAATCCCACAAGATGGTACCCGATACCGGTGGCTGAATTTACCTCGACGGTAATCGTGGTAGCCTCAACACCGAAAACGGCACTCCCATAAACCTTAGTTAACATCCTTAGAATTTTAGAATAAAAGTAAGATAAAAAGCATGAAACATCCATGTTCATACGATTATTAGGATGTACCACCGTTTTGGGCGTTTTTTGCCTAATTAGTAGTCATTAATTTTCAAATTTCCTTAGAATTCTATATCTAGTAATTTAAATAGATTTGATGCTTGTTACGCTTTCGCGAAAGCGCGCTCCTTCCTATCTTTAGTTCATGCAAACATTATTACAAAAAATACAACAACGTCGTTCCATTTTTCCTAAAGACTATACTGGTGACGCAGTATCGAGCGAGCATATGGATCAAATTTTAGAAGCCGCAAGATGGGCGCCCACGCACAAAAAGACCCAGCCCTGGAAATACAAGGTGTTCCAAGGAAATGGGCTGAAGCAGTTGGGCGATTTTATGACCGCTCAGTTTGTAAAGGATTCTGGAAAAGCAGAAAGTTTTAAGTCAAGAAAACTTGCCGAAAAAATGCAGCAGTCATCAGCGGTGGTATTAATATTCTTGAACAGGCAAATCAAAGAGTCATTGCCAGAATGGGAAGAAGTCGCAGCTGTATCTATGAGCGTTCAAAATATGTGGCTGACGGCTCATGATTTGGGTTATGGATGTTATTGGAGCTCTCCTAAATCCTTTGCTAAAATGCAAGAATTTGAGGCGATCGATCTGGAGTCGAACGATCAGTTTCTAGGTTTTCTCTACATAGGAACAGTAGACTCCCAACCAGAAGAACTACCAAAACGCAAATCGGTAGAGGAATTTGTACAATTCATTAATTGACCTATAACTTTTGTAGCTTTATGATAGGTGCGTGTCAAACCTGTGATTCACTGGTTTTATCAACTGATTGTCAAAAAGTTAATACAATAGTTATTGCGAGGAATTAATCGTACTTTTGCAAAATAATTAAATACTGTTATTTGAAAAATTTTGAAGCCTTAGGGCTCTCACAGCCGTTACTTGACGGCCTCGCTGAAATGGGATTTGAAACCCCAACTGAGATTCAGCAACAGTCCATTCCCCTTTTATTGCAACATGATGGAGACTTTATAGGTCTCGCGCAAACCGGTACGGGAAAAACTGCTGCTTTTGGTTTACCCTTATTGGATCTTATAGATTTGAACTCGAGAGAAACGCAAGCCTTAATACTTGCACCTACTCGAGAACTTGCTCAACAAATTTGTGGGCAAATGGAGCAAATGTCCCAAAAGTTGGGCAAGCTTAATGTAGTTCCCGTTTTTGGAGGAGCTAACATCATGAACCAGATACGTGACATACGTCGTGGCGCCCAGATTGTGGTAGCCACACCAGGTCGTTTGATGGACTTGATGAAACGTAAAGAAGTGAATCTTGATTCCCTCAAATTCATGGTACTCGATGAGGCCGATGAGATGCTGAACATGGGATTCAAGGAAGACATCGACTTCATCCTTTCTAAAAGTGATGGCGGTCGTAAAATCTGGCTGTTCTCTGCTACTATGGCTCGCGAGATCAAGCGCATTGTCGATACCTACATGGTACAACCGGAAGAGGTACGTATCAATCAAGAGAATATTGTAAATACCAATATTGAACACAAATCTGTTCAATTAAAGGCATCTGATAAGATTGAGGCATTACGTCGTTACCTGGATTATGATGCAGATATGTTTGGCGTCGTATTTTGTCGTACCAAACGTGATACGCAAAAAGTAGCAGATGAGTTGAATAACAATGGTTATGCAACTGAAGCGTTGCATGGTGATATGTCTCAAGCCCAGCGTGATGCAGCCATGAAGAGATTCCGTGATAAGAATTTGAAATTGTTGATCGCAACAGATGTTGCTGCTCGTGGTATTGATGTAGATGATATTACTCACGTAATTCACTTTGCTTTACCAGATGATCCAGAGTTTTATGCACACCGCTCTGGTCGTACAGCTCGTGCAGGTAAAAAGGGAGTTTCATTAGCCTTGATTACTAAAGGAGATACAAGAAAACTGAAGTATATCGCTAGCAAACTGGGAATTAGTTTTGCTCCAGGTGAAGTGCCAGCATTAGAGGCAATTACTCAAAAACGTATTACTCGATGGTCTGAAAACCTGAAGAATCAAGAAGTGAATCCTAAAATCAGCGATGAGCTGATGAGTACGGTTATTGCTGAATTTGATGAGGTATCTAAGGAAGATTTAATCGCAAGATTATTGACTAAAGAATACAATTCTATTTACAAGCGCAATTCCATTAAGGATGTAAATGACCGTTCTAAAGGACGTGATGACGACCGTGGCGATCGAGGAGATCGCGGTGGACGTAGAGATCGTGGGCCTAAAAACGCTAGAGGTAAGGAAGAAGGAATGAAAACTTATTTCGTTAACCTCGGTCGTAAAGACAACATCAATAAAGGTGCTTTGTTAGGTTACGTTTGTGATGCTACTGGACTTACAGGTGATGACATAGGACGTATCGTACTTGATGGCGCTCATTCTTTCATGGACGTAAAGCAAGAAGTTGCTGCACAAATGGAAAAATTGAACGGTATGCAACGTGATGGGCGAGAGGTTCGAGCTAATGAGCATCATGGTCAAGTAACCGAGTCAAGAGATCGCGGCGACCGTAAAGGTGGTGGCGGTTACAAAGGAAAACACGATGGCGGTGGTGGTTTCAAGGGACGCAGATCTGACGATTCTAAAAGTGGCGGTGGATACAAAGGACGCAGGTCTGATGGAGATTCCTCCTCAGCTCCTAGGTCTGGAGGTTTCAAAGGTCGTAGCACCAAGACGTCTGATGATAGTTCAAGATCACGTTCTTCAAAGCCTAGTGGTGATAAAGGAAGATCTAAGTTCTTTGGTAAGAAATGGGACTAGGTAATTTCTAGTTTTATAAATATTCAAAATCCCATCGTATTGATGGGATTTTTTGTTTGTATTAAAAGTGAATTCTGCGGATTGATATTTTCTTATGCTAATTGGGGGGGGCAGTAGAAGTCTGGTTGGTTTCGACCAGAAAAATATTTTTTTGCATTCTGCTATAGTTAATCATATTTGACGATGATTAAGTATTTTATAATACACTTAAAGTTTCAAACATCGCGTTTGAATCCTTTAAGTGCTTAGAGAAAAGCTCGTTGTTAGCACCATAAGAGTAAACATATATCTCGTCCTCAATTTTAAAAACCCTATCCAATTTTATATAAGATATATTATTCAAAACGAAACTTTGACGAATTAAATAAGTATCTCCTTGAGCTGTTTTTTCAAAACTCTTTTCGATTTTGTGATTTTTGTAAAAACGGGATCTCTGATAATTTTTTTCTACAAAATCATTCAAATTATCTGAGGGCTCCTTCTTAATATCATATTTTAATATAAGGACAGATGCCTTGAAATACCTATTATTATAAATTTCTGGTTTGTAGCTTAAATCACCATGAATATTATTAAATGAATGCCAACCAACCGGAATTGCCAAGCTGTATGTCATGTTTTCTGTAGATTCAGGCGTTGAGTAATTACTTCTAGCATTTTTTTCCTTACTACTAGCACAGCTGAAACTTATAAACAGTATCAATAATATCGTTAAACCTAAAATTGCCTTATTCATAATAACTGTTTTTATAGCTTAAGTTTAATAGAATCCTTAAAAATGAATATTAGGACTCATGATGTAAAGATGGGAGTTTTTGGTGGTGAATCGCAGTTTTTAATTTATTTCAAAAAATAGTTTGACAATTTTGACATTTTAATCAAATATTTCTGCTTTGCAAAACTAAGGTAACAGGCATTTACAATCTTGTATCTATAATCTCCTGAACCACTTCAGGATTCAATAGCGTGGAAATATCTCCCAATTCATCCATCTCACCAGAAGCAATTTTGCGTAATATGCGTCGCATGATTTTTCCAGACCTGGTTTTAGGAAGTCCAGAAGTGAACTGAATTTTTTCCATTTTGGCAATCGCACCTATGCGTTCTGAAATGAGTTGGTTGATCTCGTTGCGCAAGTTGTCGTGATTGCGATCCTCACCAGTTTCTTTAAGAATCACGTAGCCGTATAACGAATTGCCTTTGATATCATGTGGGTATCCCACGATAGCGCTTTCTGCAACTGCAGGGTGTTCATTGATGGCATCTTCAATAGGCGCTGTTCCCAGATTATGACCTGAAACGATGATGACATCATCTACTCGGCCAGTAATGCGATAATATCCTGTAGCGTCCCTTAGAGCGCCATCGCCAGTAAAGTAAGTTCCTGGAAAAGCGGTAAAATAAGTTTCTTTAAACCGATCATGATCGCCGTATATACTGCGAGCGATTCCTGGCCATGGGAATTTCATGCACAAAAACCCGGAGACTTGGTTGCCCTTGAGCTCCTCACCATCTTTGTTCATTAATGCGGGCTGTATTCCCGGCAGCGGTAAGGTAGCAAAAGTGGGGATGGTAGGTGTGGCAAATGGAATAGGGCTGATCATGATACCACCGTTTTCCGTCTGGAACCAGCTGTCTACAATAGGGCAGTTTTTCTTCCCAATATTATCGTTGTACCAGTGCCAGGCTTCTTCGTTAATAGGTTCCCCTACGGTTCCTAGAATTTTTAGCGAACTCAAATCGTATTTTTCTACATGGCTTAGGTTTTCTTTAGCCAATGCACGGATCGATGTTGGAGCAGTGTAAAATTGGTTGACTTTGTGCTTGTCTATAACCTCCCAAAATCTTCCCCAGTGTGGGTATTGAGGTACACCTTCAAACATAAGACTTGTAGCTCCATTCAGCAATGGCCCGTACACAATATAACTGTGTCCGGTAATCCAACCTATGTCTGCACTGCACCAGTAAACATCTGGCTGCTGGTATTGGAAGACGTTTTTAAAAGTATAGGCACTATATACCATGTAGCCAGCGGTAGTGTGTAACATGCCTTTAGGTTTTCCTGTAGACCCTGATGTATAGAGAATGAAAAGTGGATCTTCCGCCTCCATCATTTCAATGGGGCAATGGTCAGATGCTTTTTCCAATAGTGGTTCAAGCCAATGATCCCTATTTTCTTTCATTTTAACCTCGGTTCCTGTGCGTTTCACGACCAGGACACTTTCAATTGATGGCGTTTCCTTTAAAGCCTCGTCTAGGATACCTTTAAGATCTATACTTTTGGTGCCACGATACGAGCCGTCGCTGGTAATTACCATTTTACAACTCGCATCATTAATTCTAGTTTGCAAGGCGGTACTAGAAAACCCAGCAAAAACAACCGAATGTACAGCACCTATGCGAGCACAGGCGAGCATCGTCACCGCTAGATCTGGAATCATGGGCAAATAAACACATACACGGTCGCCGCGTTGTATGCCTTGATCTTTAAGAACATTGGACATTTTACAAACCCGAGAGTGCAATTCCTTATAAGTAATATGCTGTGCAGGCTCTGATGGATCGTTAGGCTCAAAAATAATCGCCGTCGTGTCGCCTAGGGCATAGAGGTGCCGGTCTAGACAATTCTCAGTAATGTTGAGCTGAGCACCTTGAAACCATTGAATTTCAGGTTTATGAAAATCCCATTGCAGTACCTGATCCCAGCGTTTGCGCCAGACAAAATTCTCCTCAGCAATTTCTGCCCAAAATTGTTCTGGTTGCTGGACAGACTTACGGTATACTTGAAAATATTCTTCTAATCCTTTGATATGGTAATTGCTCATGACAACTGCTTTAGGCCATCAAAAGGTAAGCACATCTATTGAATTTCGCGAATCAGATTTTAAATATCGAGGCTTGTTCTTTTCTTCTTGTTTGCAAAACAATGGATGTGGAGTTCGCTTTCGCGAAAGCGAACTTCTGACAAGTTAAGTGGGTCAGTATATGAAGGGTTGCCGCCTAACCCAATAATTCATTGAGCAATGCCGCTAAACGGACGCCACCTTTCTGCAGCTGGTTGCGAACGGTAGACATGTAATCGTACATATAGCGGTAGCCTAGTTTTTCACCTACTTCAGTATTTGCGTACACGTCTTTAACAAGAACACGGCTGTCTTTCATCCAGTCCCGGTGGGTTCCAGCCGCCATAACCTCGCGTTCTTTTTTAGTTAAATGTGGCATATTATCAGCTAACTCCGTATAAGACATTCCGAAGCTCTCAATCATTTTAGTATCCCAAACGCTATGCAAGTTTGTTCCATCGTTGAACCAGCGCACTTGAAAATCATTACCACCTTTATCTTCACTTATACCTACGTGCATAGGCTGGTGCAAGTCGCCTATAAAGTGAACTAATAAGCGCAAGTGAAATGCTTTGTCTTCCTTGCTTGTTAAAGATGATTTAAGGACTTCAATGCATTTATCGATGCCTTGAATAATGTCGCCACGATCGTTGTGTGGGTGTTCCTCATAGGTACTATCAAAAGGTACGTTGACATAATGCCATGGGCCATAAGCACGGTAGGCATCGTCACTTTTAATCTCGTCAGCATATGTGGAGGTCAAGGCCAGCGATTGACCGTCTAGAAGATCAGCAATAGCTTTTTGTGCTTTCTTGTTCAAATATTGCTCTGCTATTTCTCCTGTAGCGCGGTGGCCCGTTTGGCCCCAATCATAGGCTTGAGCGTTAAAGGAAATGAAGCCAATGAATAAAACGAAAAGATATTTCATAGGATAGTATTGTCTAAGGTTAAAAATGTGTGATAAAAGTTGAAAATAGGGACTACAATTTTGCTCTTTGCGCATCGCGTTGCTTTTGGAATCCTGTCAGGAAATTACGCAAATATTGATCATTGAGGGGTTTGTATTTCGCATGTTTCGGATTGCGGAAAAATGCGCTCAACTCCGTCGTGCTTACATTTTGACCGCCTAGACGCAGTAAATAAACGATTTCTTCCGCTTTAAAATTGAAGGCTATTTTGAGTTTACGCAGGATAATGTTGTTATCGAGAACAACCTCCGCCACGGGCGTGCGACCTTCTTGTTTGCCTCTATAATTAACGATGACTCCATTGAGAAATGTTGCCAGATTTTCATCAATCACTACATCAAAGGCTTCATCTTCTTCTTTTTTCAACCAGTCGCTAACTTCAGCTCTAGAAACGGGTTCACCGCCTTTAGCATAGATGTCCATCATGGCATCGTCGCTCAAGTTGAGAATGTAACGCAGGCGTCTTAAAATATCGTTGTTATCCATGTGTTATCTAAGTAGCAGTAGCAAAGATAAGAGTTCGCTTTCGCGAAAGCGAACTTTATTCAATTCTCATTTTTATAAATCACACCATCCTTCATAACAAAATACACCTGGCGCATGGCTTTGATGTCCTGAGTAGGATCGCCATCTACAGCGATCAAGTCGGCAAGTTGATTGTTCTTGATGGTACCTAGTTGTTCCAGGTGAAATATCTGTGCGTTACCAGAGGTTGCTGTTTTGAGCACATCGATAGGAGACATGCCATAATTTACCATCAATTCCAGCTCCCGGTAATTCTCACCATGAGTAAAAACGCCAACATCCCCACCAAAGGCGATGGTAACGCCACTTTTTAGAGCTTGTTGAAAGGATTTCTTCTTTTGAGTAATGCGTTCAGGTTCTGGATCGCTGGCTTTGTTCCAGCCGTTGTACTGTAAAATGGCATCACCTGCTGCAAGGGTAGGGCATAACGCAACATTGTGCTTTTTCATGAGCTCATAAATCTCTGGCGTCGCTGCATCGCCATGTTCAATGGTCTCGACGCCGCCTAGAATAGCCCGTCGCATACCTTCTGGAGTACTGGCATGAGCGACGGCATGGGTTCCAGCGCTTTTTGCTGTTTCTACCATCATTTTAATTTCTTCTAATGAAAAAGTAGGCTGTGATGGAGCACCGGTTTGCCAGCGGTAGTCTGCATAGATTTTAATAAAATCAGCACCATTACCTATTTGACGTCGCACGGTGGCGATTACATCATTGCCGCTGGCTTCTTCTGCACCTAAAGGCACAGTAACGCCATCGTGAAAACCTTTGGGGCCGTAAGCTCCCGTAGCTACGATGGCAGGACCAGCCACTAATAATCGAGGTCCGGGAATGATGCCCTGATCGATGGTTTTCTTAATGTAAACATCGCTGTAACCAGCACCTTCCGCACCCAAGTCTCTCATAGTGGTAACTCCTGCCATTAGCGAATTGCGCACATGATTGGTCGCTCTAATGGATCGCTCGACTGGCGACTCTTTTAACACCTGATCGTTCCAAGAGGTCTCGTTATAGGGATGCAACAAAATATGGGAATGACCTTCAATAATTCCAGGCATCAAGGTTTTTCCAGAAAGTAAAATTTCTTCAGTTCCCACAGGAATTTTGATGGCAGCTCGTCTGCCCACTTGAGAGATCTTATTACCTTCTATCAAAACGACCCAGTCTTTATGTGTTTCCACACCATCAAATACTTGATCTGGAACTAATAAAAATTGGGCATCAACAGTCGTAAAAGAAATGATGATTAGGAAGTAAAGAATAGTTTTCATAGCCATAAAGTAAGTCAAAAAAAAGAGTCCATCCCAGATTGAGGATAGACTCTTTTCAAAAAATAGATCGATCTATTTATCGAACTACGATCTTCTTAGTCACGGATCCTTTTGAATTACTCATTTGCAATAAATAAATACCGCTGGAAAGGCTGTGATCAATACGACCGTTTTGGGTAATCTCTTGATTCAATGCCGTTCTCCCCAAGGCATCAATGATGCGTACCTGAGTAGGTTCTGTCACGTTTTTAAGAAATAAGAATGCATTAGATGGATTAGGATAAATGACGATACCGCTTAATGTATTGCTTTCGCTAGAAAGCGTGTAAGTTTCACCCTGCTTGTTGCCCCAGATAAATTCTACTAATTCAGGGTCATCAATAAATGGGTTTCTGTTGATTTGCCATTCATATATAACATTGTTGCGATTCATTTCAAAATCATCTGGTGGATCCTGGCGATGCCATTGCAGCAATGTCGCTAGATCACCTAACTCGCCTAAACCAGAATCAGGATCTCCATCGACTACATCAATCCCACTATATCTTAAGGCCATGTAAAAAGCAGATCGTGCCACATCGCCATGCCAGCTTCCTTGACTTCCAGTAGGGCCATTATAAAATGAGCCTCCTATACCATAATTTTTATTTCCTCGAGAAGAATTGGTACCGGAATCTGCAGCTCTTAAATGATGGGCATCGCTGTTGCCGTGACGTAAACTGTCCACACTGGTTTCTACCCAGACATTAATTCCATCTGCAATATCATCCTCTTTTATACTGAAGTAACCACCACGAGATCTGGGAAATACATGCTCTCGATTCCAAGAACTTCCAGAGTTTGAATTGCCTTGAAAGTAGACGTCTCTTATTTCATCTTCGGTATAAAGCAACCAGACTTTATTAGAGTTGGTAGGCGTGGCATCTGCATCTCGAAGTATGGTAGTAATATCAGCATAGGTATGCTCTCTTACCACTCCTGTTTGAGCAATAATATCCGTAATCGCGGCTTCTAATTGTGGAGAAGCTAGATTTTCTAGGGAATTGTAGTAATCTGCTGGCGCTGTACTGGCAACCAGGCCATAAGTAGGGTTTAAGGGTGTTCCATAATTTGAAACTTGGAAGTCATCATCAATAACTAAATAAGTTACATTGTCTCGCAATCTCTTGTAGCCCGCTGGTAAATTATTACCTAGGTTGATTCTCAAAAATTCATCGCCCTCATCAATGGTATCGTCGACCAGATTAAAATCTAAGGTTTGTGATGTTCCACCGGCTGGAATGGATATGCTTGTCATACCTGTAAAATCTGCAGTAGTAAAACCTCCATTGCTTAAGGAAAAGTTCAAGTTAAAATCTTCAGGGGCTGGTTTTGTGAGCGTAAATTCGATACTGAAAAAATCACCTTCATTCAAGTTTTCTGTTGCGATAATGGTAAAATTCAACCCTATATAGGAAGGTTCAGTCGTGTCGTTTAAGGAGTGTGGAGTAGGAGTTTTTGCCTCATAAGTACCATCTGCCTTGCGTTGCAAAGAGTTTGTGTTGTTACCTGCGCCTTCGTTGTATTGAACTTGCTCGCCCAGTAAATCTAAGAGTTCTTGGGCATCTGGATCATTAGTTCCATAAACAAGCGCATCGATTAAGGTCTGATCGTTTCTAGCAAAAGTCAAATCTGGAAAATCAGATGGTTCACCTATATATATGGCAACACCATCGGCTCCGTTTTGGAATACACCTCGACCATCACCTAATAATCGATCTACGGCAGGGTTCACATCAGAACTTCCTAAAACCACGAGTCCATTGGAGTCAGAAACCAGTCCGTCCAGGTCTTCCACATAATAACTGCGTCCTTGACCTGTACTTGAGGTGCTGGAACCATTAAAAAGCACCATTATGTATCCATCAAGGGGTTCAAAAGGGTTGTCTGTTTTAAGTTCAATAAACTCTTCTAGATCAACACTTGGGGTATCGGCGTCTAATTCGTTAATAATAATTTGTGAGTTCGCTTTCGCGAAAGCGAAAATTACCACCACAGCTGTAAGTAAAATATTCTTCATAGGAACCTTTATGGGTTGTGTAAAAATACGGGATCATGGCAAGTTCAATGATACCTTAATGTTAAGACTGTTATTTTAAGAGTTTCTCGACGGATTATCGATTGCGATCTGTGTAAGTTTGACTATGACAATTGATAGAACGGACTATTTTTATTCAGATTTGCATGTTTTTACTGGTGCGTTGCCAGAAATTTATTCAAATCCTAGATCCTTTTCTAAGGTTCCAGACGCCTGGAACATTGTAGTGACTGATGTTGAAAATTCTACCGATGCCGTAAAAAATGGTAGGCAGCAGGAAGTAAATTTAGCTGCTACTGGTAGTATTGTTGCCTGTATCAATATTTCAAGAGATGCAGGATTAGAAATTCCGTTTTTCTTTGGTGGTGATGGGGCTACATTATTGATTCCTGATAAGATTCTGCAAGATTGCCTTCATGCGTTAAGCCTACATCGCGAAAGGTGTTTGACATCTTTTGGCTTTCACCTGAGAGTAGGCTATCGCACCGTGCACCAAATGAGGTCTCAAGGTTGTCAGCTGCACATCAGTAAATTCAAGAGGAATTTATACCATGTCATGCCACTGATTGTAGGCGACGCCTTACAGCGCGCAGAAAACGAAATTAAGGGAAATGAACCACAAGACTTCGGAATAGAGGAGTTACAAACGAGAATGCTCAATCTAGAAGGCATGGAATGCAAATGGGACAAAATATCTCCACCTAAAGATGAGAACGAGGTGCTTTCCTTAATCATACACGCAACTGACGTGCTTTATCAGCACGATGCTTACAGCGCTATTTTGAAACGAATTGATGAGATTTATGGAGAAGACACAGAGCGTAATCCAGTCTCGCTAAAACACCTAAAGATGGTGAACCGATTTAACCAACTTAAAAATGAAGTTAAAATAAAATATGCTACTTCTGACCTTAGAAAAATGATCAGTTCTTTCGCTAGGTCGATGTTTGGGAAGCTATACATCAAGTTTACAGAAAAAGGCCGAAATTATTTAACAGAGCTGATACAATTGACGGAAGTATTGTTGCTTGATGGTTCCATCAATACGGTCATCACAGGTTCTATTGAACAGAGGGAACAGCTTTTTGAAATGCTGGATAATATGGAACGCAATCAACAGATCAGCTATGGCTTTTATTCTAGTAAAAGCAGTATTCTGTCTTGTTATGTAACAGCGATCGATGATTACCATATTCACTTTTTAGATGGAGATAATGGTGGCTACACTCAGGCAAGTAAAATTCTTAAGAAAAAACTACGAGCCACAGGATAAAGCAAACTTCAAATTTCTCAAAAGTAATAGAGCCACCTTTAATAAGGTGGCTCTATCTTAAAACTCTAGGGGTTATCTGAAAGCAATAGTTGTTCCTAGAATTTCCAATGTTAATAGTAGGTGAATCGGCGCACCTTAGCGATATACTTAGCGAGTCGTATCACCTGGTGGCTGTAACCGTATTCATTATCATACCATACGTAAACGACAACTTTTTTACCATCAGCACTCACAATAGTAGCGTTAGAATCATAAATCGACGGTGCGTTAGAACCTACAATATCAGTAGAAACCAACTCATTATCGATACTGTATTTGATTTGCTCTACCAGATCACCTTCAAGCGCATATTTCTTTAATGTGGCATTCAGCGCATCCTTACTTGTGGTGTTTTCCAACTCTAAATTCAAAATAGCCAGGGAACCGTTAGGCACTGGTACTCTAATCGCATTTGAAGTTAACTTTCCTTCAAAAGAAGGCAATGCTTTACTTACAGCGCTACCGGCTCCAGTTTCAGTGATTACCATATTTAAAGCAGCAGCTCTACCGCGACGGTATTTGCTGTGCATGTTATCTACTAGATTTTGATCGTTAGTATAAGCGTGAATGGTTTCAAGATGACCACTTACCACGCCAAAACTATCTTCAATCGCTTTCAATACTGGAGTAATCGCATTTGTCGTACAACTGGCTGCTGAGAAAATATCTACATTATCTGGGGAGTGATCTAGATGATTTACTCCATGAACAATGTTAGGAATCCCTTTTCCAGGGGCAGTAAGCAATACCTTATGCGCTCCTTTTGCTTTTAAGTGTCTTTTCAACGCCTGATCATCACGGAAGGCTCCTGTGTTATCGATGATCAAGGCATCATTAATACCATAGGCGGTATAATCAATATCCTCTGGAGCATTTGCACTGATGATTTTTACAGTGGTGCCATTAATTATTAATGACTCATCATCAACATTATAACTAACAGTACCAGAAAAATTACCATGAACGGAATCCTGGGCTAGGAGAGAAGCTCTTTTTTCAAGAACGTTCTCTGTAATTGCACCACGAGTTACAATTGCTCTCAATCGCAATTGACTTCCTTTACCAGCTTTAGTCATCAACTCACGAGCCAGTAAACGGCCTATACGACCAAAACCGTAAAGCACTACATCTTTTGGAGTAATTTCTTCTGTGCCTTTGGCATCTCCTAATTTTTTAGAAACAAAAGCAGTAGCTTCTTGCAGTTCATTTTCTTCTAGATGGTATTCATAAGTCAATTTACCAATATCCAACTTTGATGGTGGAAGGTCCAATGATAGAATAGCTTGAGCGATCTCAACGCTATCAAAAATGGAAATAGGCTTTTGAACAAATTCGCCAGCATATTCATGCAAGTTGATGATCTCGCTCACATTGCGATCGATCAATTGATTTCTAAACAATACCAATTCAATGGACTTATCGTACCATAGATCACTAACCGCTTTAATGAAAGCTACCGCAGCGCGCCGGCGATCGGTTTGAAATGCTAGTTCTTTTTCGTAGATATCTACTTGACTCATGAAATTATTTTTTTTGCAAAAATAGTCTTCTCCAACGTTTTCGTAAAATATGGTAGTGTTTTTTTCGCTTTCGCGAAAGCGAACTCCAAAAGATTATAAACCTTTTAAATATAGGTCATAAAAAAGCCCGATCTATGCGTCGGGCTTTTGTACTATTTAGTAGGCTTAATCAGCGATCAATCGTAATCTTTCTGTTTCACCTTTTGCATTTTTTAACTCTATGATTAAACTTTCATTAGGAGTTACTTTTTGCATCAGCGATCTAAGGTCTTCCACGTTCTTTACTGACCTGTCGTTAATTTTAGTAAGAACATATCCAGTCATATCATACCTAGCAAGGTTTCCTTGAGTTCCAACGATACGGACACCATCGTTGACTTGAAACTCTTCTTTTTCATCACTATTTAAATCTCTCAAGTCCATTTCTAAAGCAGGAATGGTCACAGTAGAATTTTTAGTGATTTCGATTTCTAAATCACGCTCCTTACCGTTTCTCAAAATTCGAGCGGTTACACGGTCACCTGGATTTTTACTGCCTACATAACCAGTCAAATCAGCAAACGATTTCATACGAACGCCATCAATATCGGTAATGATGTCGCCTTTTCTCAATCCCGCCATATCAGCACCACTATCGGTTACAACCTCGCTCACATAAATACCTTCACTGCTGCTCAAGCCCATTTCTGTAGCTACTTTACCATTAATTTGACCTCCCGAAATTCCCAGCATTCCTTTTTGTACGAAGCCAAATTCCATCAAATCCTGTATCACTTTACGGGCATTATTAGAAGGTACCGCAAAAGAATAACCAGTATAAGATCCAGTAGGCGACTGGATGGCAGTATTGATACCTACCAACTCACCGCGAGTATTGACCAAGGCTCCACCAGAGTTTCCCGGGTTTACCGCAGCATCAGTTTGAATAAAACTTTGTGGGGTACTATCTCGCACATCGAGATCACGTCCTTTGGCACTTATAATTCCTGCGGTCACAGTGCTAGTCAAATTGAACGGGTTCCCAACGGCGAGTACCCATTCTCCAATCTTCACTTGATCTGAATCGCCAAAGGCGACAAAAGGCAAGTCTGCATCAGTTTCAATTTTTATTAGGGCAATATCAGAAGTTGGTTCTGTACCTACCACCGTGGCCTTGTAAGTACGATTGTCGTTCAAGGTCACTTCAAGTGCAGAGGAATTAGCAATCACGTGATTATTGGTGACAATATATCCATCCTTAGTTATTATAACGCCGCTACCAGTACCTATAGCTTGTTGCTGTGGGACTCTACCGTACATATAATCTCTCATGGTAGGCCTGCCTCTAGAAACCGTTAGGTTCTTTACGTGGACAACGGCATGGACTGTTTTTTCAGCAGCTTCAGTAAAATCTACACCGGCTATAGAGGTGTTTTCCTCATAACTCACGGGAGTTACAGGTAGAAAAGATTCAGTGTTGCCTATTTGGATTTGGGATTCAGGACTATCTTCTATGAAGATTTTGTACGATCCCAATATAATGGTACCGCCTAAAACTGCGGCACCCATGGTTTTAAGTATTGAATTCATAAATAGGGTTTTATAATTTGTAAACTTTTAAAATTTAATTTCATTGTACTTCAATCCTGTATTAACCCGTATTTAACAAGCGGTATTTTTAGCGTTCCTCTTACATTTGCAAGATGAATTCCATTACATTTTATAAATATCAAGGTACAGGCAACGATTTTATCATTATTGATGATCGTCAGGAAGAGTTCTCCAAAAAAGATACCAAACTTATCCAGAGCTTCTGCGACCGAAAATTTGGCATAGGTGCTGACGGCCTCATCCTCCTTCAAGAACATAGACTACACAATTTCAAAATGGTTTATTTCAATGCAGATGGAAATGAAAGCAGCATGTGCGGTAACGGCGGTCGTTGTGTGGTCAGTTTTGCTCAGTTTTTAGGGCTTGTAAATGAAACGGCTACATTTGAGGCGATTGATGGATTACATGAAGCTCGATTGTTTGATAATCATATAGTCAGTCTACAAATGAAAAATGTGAATTCATTACAAATGTTTGATGGACATGTGTTTATGGATACAGGATCTCCTCATCATGTAGAATTGACAGACAATGTCGATCATGTGGACGTACCTACTCAAGGGCGCTACTTGCGTAATGAATTGTACGGTGCTGCTGGAGCAAACATTAACTTTGTACAATCGCAAACCGCAAGTGTATTTAAGGTACGCACCTACGAGCGTGGGGTGGAAGATGAAACTTTAAGTTGTGGTACTGGAGTCACCGCGGTAGCACTTGCCATGCATAAAACAGGACAGACTCAATCACAAGAGGTAACATTAGAAACCCCAGGTGGAAGTTTGAAAGTGAGTTTTGAACCCACACCGCAAGGTTATGAGAATATTTGGCTTACCGGTCCTGCTGTACAAGTATTTAAAGGAACCATAGTCCTATGATCCTACAAACTGAAACTTGTAAACTGCGTGCGGTGGATCCAGAGGATCTAGATTACATCTATGAGTTGGAGAATAATCCAGCGATATGGGATGTAGGACACACTTTAACGCCTTATTCCAAGTTTACTATTAGAGAATATCTGGAAAACGCGCACCGCGATATTTATGAAGTCAAGCAGTTGCGTATGGCGATTTGTAAGAAGGATGACACCATAGTAGGAGTGGTAGACCTTTATGATTTTGATCCTTATCACAAACGCGCTGGTGTGGGTATCGTGATACCTCAAGACTTTGATAGATCAAAAGGTTTTGCGAGTGCAGGTTTGCAAATGATGATTGACTACAGTTTTAATAGACTGCGGTTGCACCAATTGTATGCTGGTATCGCTGCTGATAATCTGGCGAGCAGAAAATTATTTGAGAAATTACGCTTTCGCGAAAGCGGAACAAAAACAGACTGGATTGCAACAGAAAATGGATTTAAGGACGAAACTATGTATCAACTGATCAATGAATAATTTTAAAAAGATACTCCTAGGTGTGGTATTAGTAGGACTAGTAGTAATGGCAGTTTTTGCCTACCGTGTCTACAGCACTTTCTTTACTCCTAATACCAACTTCACCACAGACACTTATGAAGTGTTGATCCCGACAGGTGCTGATTACAATCAAGCTTTCTTAATTATTGCAGATGCCGTAGCAGATCGAGATGAATTTCATCAAACCGCCGTGCGTAAGGGGTATGTGAAAAATGTAAAGTCAGGCCGGTTTCTTTTGAAGCCAGGCATGTCGAATAACGATATTATCAATACGGTGCGCTCTAAAAATATACCGTTGAATATACGCTTCAACAATCAGGAGCGCTTAGAAAATCTTGCGGGACGCATAGCGTTACAAATTGAGGCAGACAGCGCCTCTTTGATTCA
Organism: Nonlabens marinus S1-08; assembly: GCF_000831385.1. NCBI lineage: Bacteria > Pseudomonadati > Bacteroidota > Flavobacteriia > Flavobacteriales > Flavobacteriaceae > Nonlabens > Nonlabens marinus. The sequence continues at coordinate 2,109,075 of NZ_AP014548.1, forward strand.
AGCGATGAGAGATTCAACGTTCTTGAAGCAGAATGGATTTACCCAACAAAATGCATTGACCATGTATTTGCCTAATCAATATGAGTTTTACTGGAACAGCAGCGCCACTACCTATAGAGACCGTATGTTGAACGCTTATAAGAACTTTTGGAATGAAGCTCGTCTAGCTAAGGCTCAAAAAATAGGATTGAGCCCTCAAGAAATTACTGTGCTGGCCTCAATAGTGCACAAGGAAACAGCAAAGGCAGATGAGCGCCCTAAGGTAGCTGGTGTTTATATGAATCGATTGAAAGACGGTATGAAACTAGACGCAGATCCTACTGTCATCTATTCTAAAAAACTATTGGAGGGTGATTTTGACCAAGTGATCAAACGTGTCCTATATAAAGATCTAGAACTTGACAGTAAATATAACACCTACAAATATTCAGGATTACCTCCAGGGCCTATAGTTACTGCAGATTTAAACGCGATCGATGCGGTTTTGAATTTTGAAAAACATGATTATTACTACTTCGTCGCAGATGTGCAAAACTTTGGTTATCACAAGTTTGCAAAAAACCTAGCTCAGCATAATGCCAATGCCGCAGAATATAGAAAATGGATTCAACAGCAGAATATCAACCGCTAGTTGAAAATTGACGTTTTAGCCTTTCATCGTTTTAAACAATTGTAGGAATTTACATCAAAAACATAAATATTTCTTAAAGAAGTAGGTCAATTTTAAGTTTTGTGAGCCTACTGTTCATGGCGTATAAGAGCACTTTCGCACCTCCTAAAAACCCCTAAGTTACTGTTTAACACTCTTTTGTGTTGAAACATGATATATGTCGTAAATTTGCAGCGCTTTTAGAAAGAGTGACAGCAACTTTCGAAATAGTAACTTATGAGAACACACTTTGTAAACTTTCTAGCTTATCCAGTCGTTTTGATCGCAGGTTTTTTTGTCTTCAAAAAGGATAACTTGAGTACTAAGAGTATTGCTGCACACCAGGAGTCAAAAATGACTTTCCTATCCAGCGCTGAGCCTATCTTCTATGGTCCAAACCAGGAAGATTTTGAAACCTTCACCCAAGACTTGAGATATTATTCTCTTGCTACTTCCCGTCCAGATTCTTTTATTTCTTTCAGAGAAGCACTTGCTTTCAAAGAAAGCCAAGGAAAATACGGCGTTGTGAATTCGTTGGGTTATTTAGGTAAGTACCAGTTTGGGATGTCCACGTTGCGCCTTTTTGGGGTACGTGATTCTTTGACATTCTTGAATTCTCCTAAATTACAGGAAAAGGTCTTTGTTAAGAATTTGCGTTACAATCACGACTTATTAGAAGATTATATCGAGAAATACGATGGTCAAAAAATAGGAGGTGTAGAAGTCACAGAAAGTGGTATCCTTGCAGCAGCTCATTTAAGCGGTGTAGGTGGTGTTAAGAAATATCTCAGATCAAATGGTCGAGGTCGCAGTCGCGATGCTTATGGGAGTTCTGTGCGAGGATATATGAAGAAATTTGCCGGTTATGATCTAAGTAAGGTCATGAAGAGATAATACAGCACCGGAATAGAAAATCAAAAACCCAACTTGAGAAAGTTGGGTTTTTTGCTTTGCGGTCAAATGGATCGTAGCTTAGTAAATTATAAGACTGGATACCAGTAAGGAGCTTAATAATAGGATGCACGAGAGATTACTTTTACTAAAACAAGGATATCAAGTAGTACTGTATCGTAATAAAAAGTACGGAACCACCAGAACCGATTTTAATAATGGTAAAAGCATTAAATTGTATGCCGAAGAGCTGGGCGGTACCGATTTTATAAGTCTCAATTATTACAGACTAGATTCTGGAGGTGTCTGTAAACCTTGTGAAATGCCTGAGGAAAAAGTGCTTGATTTCTTAAGGAATTATCAAATGGTAGAAGACTCCTTGTAATATCTATTATTTTCAAAAGAAAAAGCATGCCTGAATTACCAGAAGTCCATGGTTACAAAGTTTACATCGATAGCACCAGCCTGCACCAAAAGATAACTCAGTTTGATTGTAGGGATCAGCGCTTGTTGAAACAACCCCTTGCCGATTTTGAAAAACATCTTTTGGGTAAGGAGCTTTCTAAAACTCAAAGAATAGGCAAATACCTATTTATAGTGACTACGGGCGATAAGATCTTGGTTTTGCATTTTGGGATGACCGGACGGCCTAATTATTACAAGTCAGAGGAAGAACGGCCTAAGTTTGGGCACATAGTTTTGACTTTTGAAAACGGATTCCATTTCGCTTTTGAAAACAAAAGGAAATTCGGCTGGTGGGATTTAATAGATTCGGTTGAAGAGTTTAAAAAAGAACATGGTTTAAGTGATGATGCGAGAGACTTAAGTTTTGAAGATTTTAAGGCGTCTCTAGAAACCCGTAAAACGCACATAAAAAAAGTTTTACTAGATCAACGCGTGGCTGCAGGCGTAGGAAACTGGATGGCTGATGAAATTTTATATCAGGCTAGAATGCATCCCAAAAAGAAAGTGGAAGAGATGAATGAGGCTGATATTAAAAAAGTGTTTGATGCCATGAAAAAGGTTATCGAGGTGGCCATTGAGAAGGATGCTCATTACAGCGATTTCCCTGAGGATTTCTTAATGCATTTTAGAGAAAAAGGAGCAAAGTGCCATCACACTGACTGCGAGATTGAAAAGGTAAAACTAGGCGGTAGGAGCACGTATTTTTCTCCAGAGTGGCAGCAGATGTAATTCAATAGAGTCCTGCTCGACCTCTACTATCACTCGAACCTTCTTCTGGGGTGAAATAAATACTTAGAGTTATTTCGCTCGTTCTTACCTACAAGCTCTAACCAGCTGCTGCGGTGGACCCAATGCTTCCGTTACCTGTTTCGAGCGGCAGCCTGCCTGCAGCAGGCAGGTCGAGAAAAGGTTTGTTCTAAAACTTAATTCAATCCCGACTCCCAAAAATTGCACTTCCTATGCGCACCATCGTGCTGCCTTCTTCAAGTGCAATTTCATAATCTCCAGTCATCCCCATGGAAAGTTCTGTAAAGTCATGACGATCTGCTAATACATCGCCTGTTTTGATTTCTTCAAAAAGAGCTTTCAAGGTTTTGAACTCTTTACGCACTTGATTTTTATCGTCTGTAAAAGTTGCCATTCCCATCAGTCCTTTGATTTGAATGTTATCCAAACTTTTAAACGCATCCGACTTCAAGAACTCCGATAATTCCGCTTTGTCAAATCCGTATTTGCTCTCCTCTTCCGCAATGTGCATTTGAAGTAAGCAATCGATGACTCGATCGTTCTTTTTAGCTTGTTTATTCACTTCTTTCGCCAGTCTAGGCGAGTCCACACTGTGAATTAAATGAACGTATGGCGCCATATACTTGACTTTATTACGCTGCGTGTGACCTATCATGTGCCAATGAATGTCTTTGGGCAGCGTTTCCCATTTCTCGGTCATTTCCTGAATCTTATTTTCACCCAGGTGCCGCTGGCCCGCATCATAAGCCTCTTGCAAGTCGCTGTTAGGCTTTGTTTTACTGACGGCTACTAGAGTGGCTTGTGGCTCTACGCTTTCGCGAAAGCGAACTATTTGATCTGCTATTTTACTCATTTTCAAATTCGTAAATGATGAATCCGCTGGGTAATTTAGGGCGGATGTAAGTGCTTTTAGGGGGCATTTTAAGGTCTGCGTCTGCGATGGACTTCATTTGATCTACAGTAGCCGGGAAAAGTCCAAAACCGACTGCGTAAGCTCCTTTGTCGATTTTACTTTTCATAACTAATAGGTCTGACTTTCCATAACTATAATCGATGCGATTGTCGTTGCGTAAATCTTCAATACCTAAAATGGGTTTTAGAATCAAATCATAGAGCATTTGTGTATCGAGATCGTCGAGCGGCGTTTCTATTTTATGGATGTCCTTGCGCAGGTACAAGCTATAGAACTCCCCATCCAGATACATGCAGAAATGGTGCTTTTTAGATGGTTTGTAAATTTCCAAGTCATGATTTTTAATTCTAAAATGCTGATCGAGCTGGATTAAAAATGCCTCTTTAGAAAGTCCGTTAAGGTCTGTCACCATCCGGTTGAATTCATAGATGTTGAGTTGGCTTTCAGCAATAAGAAAACTCATAAAGTAATTGTAGCTCTCGTGTTGATCGCCCATTTCTTGTGAAAGCAAATGAGAGCTCGCACTGCGGTGGTGACCATCTGCGATATATAGCTCAGACTTCTCAGCAAATCGCTTCTCAATCATGCTGCAAATCGCTGGATCAGTGACTGCCCATATTTTATGCCTGTTAGAATCTGTAGTGGCAAAATCGTAAACTGGAAAAGTATCTTTGACTTGAGCGATGATCCTATTGACTTCTGCATCATCTTGATAGGTGAGCAAAACAGGCTCTGCATTGAAGCCTACAATTTTAAGATAATCCTTAAAAAGAATCTCGCGATGACTAAGGGTGTCCTCGTGTTTCTTGATTTTGTTATCTGCATAGTCTACAACGCTGGTCCCAGCGATAATACCCGTATAGCTGTGATGCGGGTCTGTATTCTCATAGATATAAAATGCAGGTTGTTCTTCCTGCATCAAATAACCTTCTTCCTTAAACTCTAGAAACCGGTTGCGTACTAGGTTGAAACGTTCCTCACCCGTAATCTCATGGCTGAACTTGTAACCCGGATTTAGAATTTGCAGAAAACTAAAGGGATTGTACTTGAGCTGCATCTCCAATTCTTCCACAGAGTAATCCTGATAACTGCGCGATATCAAGTGCGCTGCCTTGTCAGGAGTGGATCTGGTGGCTTTAAAGGGTTTTACTGTTGGCATTTAATTATCGATTTATACTTCAAAAATTGAAAAGCAGTTTACCATGGTTGGTTCCTGAAGAAACTATTTTTTAAAGCATTTTAGTAATTATAATTTGTCTTCTTTTTTCAATAGACCCATCAATTTCCTTAGAGGTAAATATGACTTTGTAAAGATCGTACTCATTCAAGTTTAATATTTCTTGATTTACTACACGCTCTATTTCATCAGCCAAACTCTGCGTTTTTTGCTCTTCACCTATATTAAGGTTCGGATCGTTTATCTGTATAGTAAAGCCTAAAAAGGATTTTCCATTTTTTGTTCCTGACTCAAAACCAATATTAACATCCTCAACTTGAACGATTTTTTCAACTTTAGATAAAAACTCTTCATTGCTGCTTTTCATCACAGGCATACCTACAGGATCCTTGGCATTAAATACATTCCTTATTCGATCAGAATCAACACATGAGTTTGAAATCAAAGCGACGATAAAAACAAGCAGAATATTCCTCATAACTATTTTTTAAATGCGTTTGAGATTTTTTCTGCCTTTCTAGATTCTGAATAATCATAAAAACCTTCTCCGGATTTCACACCTTTTTTGCCGGCCATGACCATATTCACCAATAGCGGACATGGAGCATATTTAGGATTCTTAAAGCCATCGTACATCACGTTGAGGATGGAAAGACAAACATCTAGTCCTATAAAATCTGCCAATTGTAATGGCCCCATCGGGTGTGCCATTCCTAGTTTCATTACGGTATCGATTTCCTCCACACCAGCAACACCGTTGTACAAAGTTTCAATCGCTTCGTTGATCATAGGCATTAAAATCCTGTTCGCTACAAATCCAGGATAGTCATTTACCTCCATAGGAGTTTTCCCTAACTCCTCAGATAATTTCATGATCGTGTTTGTCACTTCATCGCTGGTGGAGTATCCTCGAATGATCTCGACCAACTTCATAATCGGTACTGGATTCATAAAGTGCATCCCAATGACCTTGTCAGGTCTTGAAGTTACTGCTGCAATTTGAGTAATGGAGATGGAAGAGGTATTAGTCGCAAGAATACAATTAGACGGAGCAGACTCGTCCATTTGCTTAAAAATCTTCAATTTCAAGTCCAGGTTTTCAGTCGCAGCTTCAACAATCAAATCTGCATTTTTAACGCCATCAGGAAGTGATGTGAAACTCTGGATGTTATCTAAGGTTTCCTTTTTGTCTGCTTCAGAAATCTTCTCTTTAGCGATCATTCGATCCAGGTTTTTACCAATGGTAGAAAGACCGCGATCAATGCTCTCTTGTGAAATGTCCACTAGAGAAACTTGAAAACCGGATTGTGCAAAGGTATGTGCGATGCCGTTCCCCATGGTTCCGGCGCCGATGACTGTGATATTTTTCATTTTATAGTATTATGTGTTATGTACAAAGTATTAAGATTGATTTGAACTACACAGCTGTTCTCGACTGCGCTCGAACTGAGATGATGTGTAATTCAGACTTCGTTTCTAAAGCGATTTGAAATTCTCTATAATTTTCAACGCGACATCTAATGCAGATGTTCCATCCTCTAGATTAACGATAGGTCTGGTATTGTTTTCAATGGCATCTGCAAAGGTTTCTAGCTCCATTAAAATGGCGTTTGATTCTTCAATATCAGGGTTGTCAAAGTAGATTTGCTTTTTGATGCCTTCTGCATTTTGTAGAATCATATCAAAATCTCCTGGAACTTCCGGAGCATCTTTCATGCGGACCACCTCAACTTTTTTAGTTAGAAAATCTACTGATATGTAGGCATCCCGTTGAAAAAACCGGGCCTTACGCATTTTCTTTAGGCTGATCCTACTGGCTGTTAAATTAGCCACACAACCATTCTCAAACTCGATACGGGCATTAGCAATATCTGGAGTTTCAGAAATGACACTCACCCCACTAGAACTTACGGACTTCACAGGACTTTTCACGACGCTCAAAATAGCGTCAATATCATGAATCATTAAGTCTAATACCACGCTCACATCTGTTCCTCGCGGGTTAAATTCTGCCAGACGGTGCGTTTCAATAAACATCGGGTTTTCAATGCGGTCTTGCACAGTCCTGAAGGCATCGTTGAATCGCTCAACATGTCCTACTTGCCCTTTGACATTATGCTTTCGCGAAAGCGATATTAACTCTTGAGCCTCTGCAACGGTAACCGTTATGGGTTTCTCAATAAATAAATGCTTTCCAGCCTCTAGAACTTTCTTGCCGCTCTCGTGATGGTAGGTGGTAGGAGTGACTACATCTATCATGTCACAGGCTGCGATGAGCTCGTCTATATCAGGAAAATAGGTGTATCCCAAGGAGGCTTCTACCTCTCGTGCGTACTCTGGATTAGAATCGTAAAAACCGACTAGCTCATAGCGGTCGGATTGCTGCAATAATTTCAAATGGATTTTTCCCAAATGTCCTGCGCCTAGAACGCCTGCCTTCAACATAAATGGTGTGTTTCCCACAAAAATAGGGATTTAGATGGTTAGTTGATGAGTCTTTGAGCTGTGAGTCTGTGAGTTTTGTTTTTTTGGGCGTTTCCATCCCGCTTTTGGCGGGATAGTCGGGCTTTACGTTGCAAGTCCTCGTCCCGCTTGTGGCGGGACTGTGGGCTTTTCACTTCAATCCCTAACGCATCTAAATTCAAAATTCTAATCGACCATCTGGCATTTGATTTTTTGAACATTGCAACTACTACAGCTGTGAATAAGTACGTTTAAATAGGTTGTAGAAAACCACAAGTTTTGAGGTCGTAATTTTACTTTTGTGTCATCAAGGATGATTTTATACATAAAGGGAAACGGCGCCATCTAGTTCAATTGATGCGCGATAAGGGCATTGCGGACACTACTGTGCTGGACGCAATGAATAAAGTGCCACGTCATTTGTTTCTGGACAGTTCCTTTTTAGAACATGCCTATAAAAACAAGGCATTTCCTATAGGGGCAGATCAAACGATTTCGCATCCCTACACGGTCGCCTTTCAAAGCGAATTATTGCGCGTACAACCAGGCGATAAGATTCTAGAAATAGGGACTGGTAGCGGTTATCAATGTGCTGTTCTTCTAGAAATGAAATTACAAGTGTATACGATTGAACGCCAAAACGAATTGTTCAAACGTACCAGCTCTCTTTTTAGAAAACTACAGTACCGTCCACGTAAGTTTGTGTTTGGTGATGGTTATAAGGGTCTGCCTGAAGAGGCGCCTTTTGATGCCATAATCGTGACCTGTGGCGCACCAGAAATTCCAGATGCTTTATTGAGCCAATTAAAAATAGGAGGCAGGCTTGTGATTCCCGTGGGAGTAGATCATCAAATAATGACGCTAGTCGTGCGCAATTCTGAAACTGACTTTTCAAAGACGACTTATGGCGAATTTAGGTTTGTTCCCTTTCTAGGAGGGAAAGAGTGAATTTGATAGGATGCACCTAGAGCTGGGTATTAAATCAGGTTTCCTGCAAGGATACGCCATACCTCTCTGTTGCTTTTTCTAAATTAGAGGATAGGGATTCTAACCAATTCATATGGTTGGCAATCAGATAGGCCTCCTGCAACCTGTGAAGGGTTTCCGTATCTAATTCTGTATTTCCTTTTTTGATGTTTTCATCCCGTAGATTAGACAGCTGTTCATATTTCTCTAATAAGCTTTCTTGGGCCTCTTCAATGGTTTCTTCTTCCATTTTAGAATCTAAAGGTTCTTGATCTAAACGATCTACAGATCGTTGCAGCGCATTGGTTATTTTATGCAGCAACGTATTGAAACCTTCAGAAGCAGGTGTCGTTTGATGATTGATGATAAAATTACCTATGGAGGCAATAGCACTGATCATGGTTTGATTGAGCGTCACCATTTCGTATATCAATTGAAATTCCTTTCGCTTTGATTCTGGTTCTTGAGTCAATCGTTGGAAGGCAGCGTTCAAATTGCTTACCGCTAAAAAGGCATTCTTTCTGGCCAGATTATACGGTAATTTATAAGCAGTGCGATCTTGATACAATTTCTGAGTGGCCAGCAAATACTCTCTATTCATTTCAAGAGCATTGAGCAATTTAGGCTTCAATGTGTTTGCTTCCCAACTGGGCAAAATCGTATAGTTAGCGATTACAGCAATGACAGCACCTATCACAGTGTCGAGAACGCGGTATTGAATCACCTCAAAAGCATCTGGATTTATAAGTGAATACAAAAAGACAATACTAAGCGTGATCAACGCTGCTGCAGACTTGTAATTAAGCTGCAACATGGCAAAGGCTAGGATTAATGAGAAGTAAGCTAGCAGTGCATAGACTACCGTGTTTTGCGTGAGTAACACGACTCCTACAGCAATCGCTGCACCTATAAGCGTACCGATGATACGATCTTTTGAGCGCGCCTTAGTGAGTCCATAGCTGGGTCGCATGATTACAATAATGGTGAGCAAGATCCAGTAGGTATTTTGAATCTCAAAAAAGTAACCTAATGCATAGGCAAAAACCATGGCTATAGTGAGGCGCAAAGAATGCCGGAACATGTTAGATTTCCAGTTTAAATTTTGCCACAGCACGTTCCATCGATATTCCTGCAAGGTCAAGAACTTGCTGGAATCCTGCCTTTTCAAAGACACTCTCGAGGCATCCTTAACATTGGCCATCACCCGCCTGATCGCTCTTATTTCTTGTAGCAATTGTTCTTGATAATCGTATAAATTTTTAAGGATTAATGCACCTTCACGTGCTTCAGGTAACTTCACTACCTCTATAAAATCTGTTATGGAGGTATTGGCTTTCGCCAAAGCGTGCAAAAGGACATTCTTCTTAGGTATTTTGTCTTTTTGTATGAGCAGTTCCGCAAGACGGATCAAGTGATTCCCCATGACCTTGTTCAGCTTTTTAGAGGCTTTTAGAAATCGTTTGTGGTCTTCAAAAACGTCATCAATAATTTCATAATTCAAATGCTTCGCTTCAATAAGCTCAAATATTTTGATGGAAGACAAAAATATCAACAATTGTTTTTCTTCATACCTAGATCTCCCAGAACGCTTACGGGCGGTGAGCAAGGTTTCTCGTAAGGTTTCTTGCTTTTCATTGATCTGCGTCTGCAACGCAAAGGTTTTCTTTAAGCGATCATCTCTTTTCTCTTTCTTAGAGAGTAATTTACCTCGCAGTTTTAAGTATTCTCCCAGTAAGAGTAGGGTATCTGACAACAGCTGATTCTCATCCTTTTTAGGCGACAACCTTTGAAAAACCATAGAGACTATCAAGTACCATAGCCCACCTATGCCCATTAGTGCTACTTGAAGCAAAATTTCCACAGCTGACTCTTTCTGCACTGCAAATGCAATCACTAATGCCAGCAAACCAGAAAATGATACCAGAGAAGCTCTAAATCCATAAACAGAGATAAGAGCTACTAAGAAGGTGATCAACGCAATAGCTGCCAATAAAAAAGGAAAAAAGGGTTTCAAAAACAGAATAATGGTCGTGATGACCATGGTCAATAAAATACTTACTAAAATGGCGTTTACCTTACGCTTGTAACTTCCAGGTACATCACCAGGAGCATTCAAAAACGCTCCTACAACCACGGCGGGAGCATATTCAAAAAGACCTAGAAGATACAAGACGCCAAAAGGTACTGCAATCGCAACTCCCAAGCGTATACCACGATCAAAGTTGGTGCTCTTAAGAAATAATTCTAATTGTTTGAATTTTTCGTTCAAAGGATTTGCAATTTATCGGGAAAGTTAGAGCAAATATGATGGAGTGAAGGAAGGTTTAAGAAGCATTTCTAACTTCAACGAATAAGTCATTTCAAAAATTCAGTTCTAAAACTTCTATTTACTAATTTACTTTAGCATCCGCCCTCGAGGAGCATCGGCCTCTTGTAAGACAATATCAGAATGTAAAAATTGAGCCGCTGCAGCAGAATCTTTGACTTTACGGGCACTACGTTTCATCATTTCAGATTCAAAAGGTTGAAGCACATGTTTCCTCAAGTCATCACTTTTTTTACTAGATCCCGGCTGGCAGCCTTTAGTGATTTCCCGTGCAAGCGATAGGGCGTCTAACAAGGCCTGGTTTGCTCCTTGACCTTTAAAAGGACTCATAGGGTGCGCTGCATCACCTAATAAGGTCACTGCTCCGCAATTTTTTAAATGTTCTAGTTGAAGTAGTTCTCTATCGTACACGGGATATCCAGATACTTGCTTCACAGCAGTAGCTTCTATGATTTGAGGTATGGGATGGTGCCAGGAGGACGTGATGCGATGCGCTTCTTCTTTTAGAGAGAATGAACCTTGCGAACTCAGGGCTTTCGCTTCTTTCTCTGTTAAGGGATAACTCAATTGCCACATGATGGAATCTTTATTATAAGGCATCATATAGATGCGTTCCTGACCATTAGCTGTTTGAAAAACTGTAGCCGAATCTAGCAATTCACTATCAAAATCGCCAAGTCTAGACAATGGACAAATTCCTAAGATAACGATACAATCAAGGTATTGTAAGGGCGCTTTAGTGTCTAGTACAAAATCTCGCACTGCACTTCGTATTCCATCGGCTCCTACGACCATACCTGCCTTAATTTTTTTTAGCGTTCCATTGAATTGAAAACTCAAGTCAATGGAATCAGAGCCAGTATGGAGTGCTACTAGTTGATGTCCCCATCTTATGGATTGGGATTCTTTTAGTTGTTGTAGTAAGGCCAGTCGCAAAGATTGTCTGGCGATGTGAATATTTGTTCGCTTAGCTTCTGAGGTTTCATTGGACTCCATCCATTTTCTCAAGCCCCATTCTCCTAAAATCGTTCCGTCTGTATGATGAACTACATGACGGGTAGAAACCACGCCGTCTTTAAGAGAGGTGATGCCAAAACCATCCATCGCTTTACTTGCTTGTTGCAAGGTGAGTCCGTAGCCTTGGGATCTTGCGTCAAAACTATCGTCGCGTTCAAATAGCGTGAACGGTATCCCGCGATGCAGGCAAGCTACAGCTAAAGCGGTACCGCCTATACCGCCACCTATGATGGCTACATGTGGGTAGCGTTCTGTATCAGCTTCAGGTGCTTTTTCGTCAGGCAATAGTCCAGATCCTGAGCAGTGGGAACAAGTGGTCAGGTGGCCTTTAGGTGGTGTGGGGATCTCAGTCGCTCCATTGGACTTTTTAAAGTCTATCAGTGCTTGTTGATAGCGCAATTTTGCTTTCTTGCGTATGCGTTGGCTTTTTTTACCACGTCCTTGGCATTTGGGACACATGCTCCAGCTTCCTTGATGTTTTTTTGGTTGTAGTTCACCCATGCCCACAAAGGTACTACATCGCAGAAAGGCTTTATGATTTGATGCGTTTGTGAAGAAGTTCGCTTTCGCGAAAGCGTAAACTTTAAAGATCTCAGAACCTATGACGAAATCTTTAAGTATATCTTTTGCATTGCAATCTTTTCAAAAGTCACAAGTGTCGTTTCTTTACAGCCAAAATTCAAGTAGATGAAATCATTGCAAATGATTCTTTCCAACCGAAACTATTTTGCTCCTTCCTGGGTGTTTTCATCTGTGAATATATTGATAGGTACGTGGATTTTATACATTCCTCACATCAAAATGAAATTTGCGCTGGATGATTCCCAGGTAGGTTTTGCGCTATTTTTTACGGCTATCGGATTGCTTATCTCTATTCCTTTCGTACCGTATTTGAACAAAAAGCTGGGTGTAGGTCGCAGTACGCAAATAGGCATTTTAGTTCTAGCCGTATTGTTCAATCTTCCGCTTTTGGCGGCTAATTACATAAGTCTTTGTGGGAGCTTGTTGCTCACTGGAATTTTGTCTGGTTTTACAAGTACCTCGATGAATTCCTTGGTTTCTATTATTGAAAACAGAAATAACAACAACTTCATGTCTGCGGCACACGGGTTTTTCAGCCTCGGCGGATTCTTAGGTGCTGGAATAGGTAGTTTTCTGATCTTACAGTTCTCTAATCCTAGTTATCACATGCTGTTGATGTCCTCACTGGTGATTGTTACAAATCTTTTCTTATCAAAAAATTACAGTGCTATTAAAGAAGCACCACAGTCAGAGCACCAAGAAAAAACAAATATTTTCAAGAATATCAATCCTGTGTTTGGGCTCTCGATTATAGCTTTTATAATCTTTTTTAATGAAGGTGCCGTGGAGCACTGGAGCAATTTATTCTTGTTTGACATGGTTCAGGTAACAGAAAGCCAAGCAGGATATGGGTTTGTGATTTTCTCGTTAACGATGACGCTGGGAAGATTTCTGGGGGATGGCGTGAGTAGGAGGTTGGGCTCTATAAAAACCATGGGAGCTGGTTTGATCATCGCAGCGATGGCTTATTTACTGATCTTGACAGCAGACTTATTTATCAGCGTTCTAGGGTTTGGGGTCTTAGGTTTAGGTATTTCTGTAATCATTCCTGAACTGTTTCGAATGGCGGGCAGGTCTAAGCAATTGAGTACATCGGTAGCAATTTCGGTGGTGTCAGGTATTGGGTTTTTAGGTTTTTTAGTCGGTCCTGTATTGTTAGGGTTTATATCTAACTGGAGTAGTTTGATGATGAGCTATGTATTCCTATTGCTTTTAATAATCACTGCTTTTGCTCTTGTAGTTTTCCGATTGAGATCAAAGTATTCAGCATCAAAGACTGAGATTACTGAGTGATTTTTTATGTTTGAGTAAGTGAAAACGCTAGTCCGCTGAGAGCCAATGCAACACATTCCTCACAAATTCAATATTTTCTAATGCCGCTGGGGTATTGAAACCTACTTTAAAGGTGTTCCCATTTTGAGAAATCGTTTGAGCTGTAAATAATGCTGCTTCTCCAAATACGGCTATTTTCCCTTTACCGTAATTCATAATCGCGCCTTGATACTGATCCTTAAGATTCACTTGTAAGGTGGAATCATCAAATTGCCACGCAATCTCAGGAACAAGACATCGATCATTTTGATTGAATTTTAGGATCCCAAGAGCTTCATCAGGCTTCCTGAAAGAGGATCCTGTGAATGAAATGACTTTATGGACAGCAGCTCCATAGGTCCCATCTGTCAGGATGCTGTTTGCTAGTCTGTTGTTTTCAACTGTGAAGGCTTCATATCCTTGATCTTTATCAGATAACTGTGCAAATCCATCACAAAAATCAAAACCGAATGCATTGGCCAGCTCGTTTGCAGCGCCGGCAAAAGGCATGTGGTCTGCAATGAGAAGCAATCTTCCGCCATTATTAACCCAAGACTTGATCGTAAGAATTTCATCTTCCGCAAAAGCTGGATAGATAGGACGCCTCCAATTCCCCTGATTTTTAGAATTGATGGGGTTAGCGATGACCAGCACCTTAACTTCACTTAATGCAGTGTTTGAGCTGAATTTTACAAGCTGGTATCCATCTCGTTCTGCCAGTTTAGCAAAAGGAGCAAAGCCACCATCCAGCTGATGTAAATTGTTGTGTTTTCCATCAATGTAAATGATAGGAGCGTCATTGCCGCTATAGCGCGGATTGTCAAATTGAAACTGGAAAAGGGTATCCGGCTGCTGTTGTGCCTGCATGGAGGTGATGGCACATATACCTAATAAGGCGGTAAGTAAGAGTTTGCTGTACATATTATAACCCCAATTCTTTTTCAATACTACTTCATTATTATTTGTCAATTGCTGTAGCGAGCAAATTTAAAATTGCCAATCTTTGAAATGGGCTCCATTTTTATTGCTCATATTTCTTAAAATATAAACTGAAGGTGGTACCCTTATCTACTTCACTTTTCACTTCAATTTTCCCGTCCATAGCCTCAATTTGATTTTTAGTAATGAACAAGCCTATACCTTTTGCATCCTTGTTGCCGTGAAATGTTTTGTACATTCCAAACAGCTTTTTACCAAATTGTTTTAAGTCAATTCCAGTTCCATTGTCTTGTACGTGTAGTATAATAAAATCCTCAGTTTCCTCACTGGTAAAAACAACGGTGCTTTGACGTTCCTTGGAACCGTATTTAATTCCATTGGTAATTAGGTTCAGGAGGATACTATCTACATAGGAGGCAACTCCTAATATCATCAATCCTTCATCGACGTTATTTGTGATATCTGTGTCTGAGTTTTGAGCAAAAAAGGTATTACTTGCTATTGAATTTTCTACCGCCTGGTTTAAATCAATAGGTTTGAGGTTGTCTTTAACGCTGGTGTTGATGGTTACAATCTCATTTAAATGATTGATCGTCTCTTTTAAATTGCTAGAAGCTGTCAATAAATGTGAAAACAACTCGTCTGTTTCGAACTCTGTATGTTCCATGATAAAAATACTTAGGAGCATCTCAAAATTAGTGGAATGGGATTTTAAGTTATGGGATACGATATGTGCAAAGTTGTTGAGCCGTTCATTTTGCTCCCTCGTTTGCTCAATAGTTTTAGTCAACTCTAATTCCTTTTCTTTTAGTGAAGTAACGTCAGTGTGCGCTCCTAACATTCGTATGGGCTTGCCTTCATCATCACGTATGGCAAGACCGCGACATTGTATCCATACGGTATGACCTTCTTTATGTTTGTATCTGACTGTTTGATCATAAGGAAAGTCAGGATTCTGAAAATGCTTTTGGCAATTCTCCACCGCTAGCTCTAGATCTTCAGGATCAATAATACTTTGCCATGCAGCTGCCTTATGCGGCATTTTTTCAGGATCGTAACCTAGGGTAGTCCAAAATTTTGGATTCATCCATTCCTCTTCCATGTTTTCAATATCCCAATACCACAATCCGTCGAGCGCAGAGTCTTGGATAAAATCAAATATTTTAGGGTCTTTTTGTATTAATTTGTACAGTTCTTTTTTGAGATAGTTCATTCAAAGACTAATTAAGGGGGGTTTTTACTTTAATCCAATTGTTACATAATGTACAACTTTCATCAAACACCTATTTTTATAGGCCTGCTTTTAACATATATTCAATGGAATCAATGTGAATTGAAACGGAGGTAAAAATCTACGTACAAGAAGAACGCAGCTATTTAAAACTAGATTTGAAAAACTAAGCTAAATTGAATTATAAAATCATTACAACCACGACAACTAATTTTTTCTTGTTCTGGAAACTTCTATCGATCAGTGTCTTTGTGGCGTTCATAAGCTGTAAAACATCTATTGCGCGTAAATCTCAGAGCACGATGGTTCATCCTTGTGAACCATTTGATGCTTTTGAACAAGTTCAAGCCATGGAAGACGGGAAACTTACCGCATACAAATCAAAGGTGCCAATTGTAATTGATGGTTGTATTGCTGATGAGGTTTGGTCACAATCGGATTGGTACGATATGAATTATATATGGATGGGAGATCCTGTTGCTCTGGAAGATTATCAGGGACGTTTCAAAGTAGCTTGGGATGAGGACTTCCTTTATCTAATAGTCGCAGTGAATGATGATTTTTTAAATCCTACACTTAAAGATGGACTCGAGAACTACTGGAAAGGAGACTATGTTGAGGTTTTTATTGATGAGGATGGGTCAGGTGGAGACCACAAATTCAATCATCAGGCTTTTGCTTATCATGTTTCTACTGAAGGACATGCGATCGACAAAAACACCCAAGAGGAGACCGTTTTCTTTGATGACCACATCAATGTACAACGATCGCAAAATGGATCTATGTACGTCTGGGAAATGGCTATTAAACTCTACGGTAAAAACTTTGATGAAAATTCTAACGCTAATATTCCAGTGTCAATAAAAGCCGAAAAGCGCATCGGTTTTTCAGTCGCGTATGGAGATAATGATGGCCGCTTAACTCGTGAAAACTTTATGGGATCTAAGAAAACACATGGCGCCAATAATGATGAAGGCTACATCAATGCTGATGTTTTTGGGAGTCTTTTATTTAAAGAATAAATAGATCTTCAAACTACTCTTAGAACCGTCAAACCATAAAACGTAATTTTTAAAAACTTGATAGAGCTGAAGCAAAACTAAAAAGCTCCATTTTTCTATATGTAGAAGAATGGAGCTTTAAATTTTACGATGGAAATTCTATATCTCGAGGACAGAAACCTGTACTATGTTATTTCTTGGTCATTTGAACATTAGAAGCTACAGTAACCTCAATCCCTTGGGCTGACACTGTGATTTCTGTATCTGAAGTCTTAGCCGTTCCTGTGCTGATTTCTACTACAGATTCCCCTGTCATAGATCCAGAACCTGCACCAGACACGTCTCCTTTTATGTCTAGATAAACCATGCCATCAGCAATTTTAGTCACGGTGTAGGTGGTTTTTACGTTCATTCCTTGATTGGAGTTTTCTGTGGTCCAGGAAGATCCTACACTTACTTTTTCTTTAGGATAATTAATGGCAGCTTGTCCAGTTGTAAATTGATCGATTCCAGGTACAGCAGGCTCTGATGTTGTTTCCAGCGTATTTCCATAAACGTCTATGCTGCTATAAATCACGGCATTCATCATGGGGCTCAATTGAGATTTTAGCATTTTTCCTGTGGCATCCAGTTCCTCATCACTTTTAGTAGAGTCATAAGTCATTGACATCCCGCCTTGATTTATATCCATAGAAACTGAAGAAATTTTAGACTCTGTTTTGATAAGGTCGTCAGTAACTTCCGCTACTTTCATGTCCATGAGTATGGTCATGTCTGTACCGCCTTGAATTCCAGTCGATTGTTTTTGAACTACTTTGACCTCATAGGTATCACCTTCATTATAATTGAGACGTAATAAGGCAGATTCTTGGCCATAGGCCTGAATGGATACTGCGAGGAATAATACTGCGATTAAGTTTTTCATGCTTTTGTTTACGGATAATTAGTTTTTAAAACGTGCTTTTAAAGCCTGTTTCTTAAAATTAGAAACTCAAATTTAGTGCAATTCCATCAATAATAAATGATGAAAAGCTATAGAGGCGTCTCGTTTTCTTTTTGCACCTTAGAAACATCATAGTGTGGAAATTCTATAGTGATCTCAAGCCGTTGATCTGAAACGCTGCAATTAGCTTGTTAATAAGTTCGCTTTCGCGAAAGCGAAATTCCCATCAAACCCACTGCAAGCAAGTGAATCCATGCTTAACTACAGCAAACTCAAATAAATAACGCTGAACTTATTTTAATGGATGCCCACAGTGAGGCTAATGGGCAAATGATCTGATCCAATATTTTTACCAGTGGATCTTTCTAGAACGGTTATGTTTTTTGAAACGAGGAAGTGGTCTAAAGTGGTTTGGAACAACAGATAGTTTGCCGGCCAGGTGGGTAACAGGCCGAAACCTAGCCGGCTGTCTTTCAAATCTCCTCTGGTAAGCTTCCTGAAGTGATTAGAGAAAGAGGAGGTGTTGAAATCTCCAGCGATGATAAGGTGGTCTGAATAAGTAGCTCGGTTTTCTAAGATGTTGGAGAGATGGGTATTCCTATTTTCAAACGTCTGTTGACTGATAGGCGGTATAGGATGTGTTGCAATCAATGACATGCTGATATTTTCAATGAGAAGATTTGCAATAATGGATGGCTTGCTATTCAATTCAAAATAATCAGCCGTGCCTTGCATTTTGTATTTGCTCCATACAGTAATTCCAAAGTTATCATTCCTAGGCATCAGCTTGCGGTATGGATAGGCTTCCATGATAGGCTCTAGTGCATCTTGCCAGGTAGGAGTGAATTCCATTAGAATTAAAACATCAGGGTCATCTTCAGTAATGTACTGGAGAACAAGCTCTTTCTCTGAATTACTGGAGTGCAAATTGATACTCGTAAATTTCACTTTTTTATGGGATGGCAACTCGGTAGTGTTGCTCTGGAAGTAGTAAGGAGCTATAAAATAGCCGTTCCATAGAACGGCAGAGCTTAACAAGACTAACAGTACTATTCTCCTTTTAATCAAGAAGAAGCAGCTTATGAGCAATACGATGGATAGGGTGAGATACTGGAATTTAAAATTTGAAAAGATGTCAATCAACCAATAATCAGCAGCAATATTGGGAAGGATAGAAGCTACTACAATCGCGATTGTAGCGATCCAAAGGGATTTCTGTACTATGGACTTATTCATGATTTTAAATTACTCAATAGCATCCAGATTCTTGCTTTTTGTACTTAATAGGTCTTAACAGCTTTCTAATTTCAGTTTTGCGGTAAACTCACTATGGTCAAAACTTTTCTTCTACTAGGGAGGTGGAGTCTAAGGAACTTCCAATTATAATTTCAAAATCGATAACACCTATAATCAACTCTTCCTCTGTAATGACTTCAACTTTCCAAAGCCCTGGTTTAATGTTCTTTTTGTAGGTATAACCGCGGTAACCAGCATCTCTGCCTCCAGTAATTTGATAACCTATATCATCGACAATTTCCCAAGTGTCGGTGCTATCGTTATGCCATTTCCAACGATGAAATATGGATTTCTTAATATCCGTTGGGGCAAATATGGATGTGAATACAAATACCTTTTCACCAGGAACGGCTGCAAATTCTAGATGGTGTTTTCTCCAGAATATATACCATTCATTGGCTTCATAAGTGACCACATAATGGTTGTTCTCTACTTTAACATCATGTGCTACCATACCACTATCTAATGCAAGAGGTACAGGTGGTATGAGGTTGAAAAAATAAAATAAATTAATCGTGGTGTAAATGACTACTATAAAACTGATCATTTTTTTTATGCCAATCTCCAAACGGGTGCTGTAGCTGGTTCTATAAATAAAAAGTATAAAAGCCATGGTGAAGGCAAGACTTACAAAACCTGAGATAATAAAAACATAAGTGTTCATTATTTTAATAAATACAGGTGTGATAAAAGTGAAAAACGTAAAATTCACAAAAAAGTAAACACTGAACTGTAAATACTTATTTGATATTCTCTTTTTAAGAAACTCGTTCGCAATAAATAAGGCAAGGAGAATGATAAAAAAGGTGACTGTTTTAGACAGAGAAACACTCCTAAAGAAATAAATTACAAACGCACTTGAAAGACCCCCAAAGAAAAACTGAATGGCTAGTGGTAAGTACATCTCATATCGTTTCAGAAAGCTATTTTTCCACTTACCATCATCAGCTATATTGTAGAGATAAATGCTTAGTGTCAATAAGGTCATGTAGGTGCATAAGGCAATTAAATCATACAACCGATCAATACGCCCAAGAGTTAAAGAGTCGAGAATGAATCCACCGACGAAAAAAAGTAGTGGAGCATATTTTTGATTTGCCTGAAAGGTTCTTGCAACCTTACTATTTCTAACCTTGACTAGAGTTCTTTTCATAGGAATCGTGAAAGAGCTGGAAAGTTAAATAATAAAAGCGATAGGCTTTACTAATTCAAGGCGGCCTTTGAGTGATTTTCAGGTTTAGAAAATGGCTATGAAGATTTTTTTGTGTAAGCTGATTACTTTGCAAGTACTTATCAAACTGAAAATCCGCGAGGATTTTCAGAAATAGGCGAGAACAAGAAATTACTAATAGCCGTTATTGGCAACTGTCTTTATTTAATTTGATACCCATTTTCGAGCATCATTCAATTCATTTATTTTATAGGTCTTTATTTTCATTCCTGGGGTTATAAAATCAGCAACTCCTGATAGCTTATCAATCCACTTTTTATCTGTTACTATGGCGTATTTCCCAACCTTCCCTATTGCTTTTAAATCTACCTGAATTCCTTTCATAAATGTTTTTAGGTTTTCAAGGGCAGGAAACGAATGTAGCACAATTATTAAATTGATTTTTTCTTTTGATTTTCTGTCAAGTATTTCATAAAGTGCACTCATAGATGTATGGTCTAGCTTGTCGTGATGCAATTCAACCTCAAAAACATCATCATCTATTTCATTTATGGTCACATCCGTAAGGTAGTCTTCAGCTCTGTAGGTCTTTTTATCAGTCTCTTTCAACCATTGGATTGCTTCATCCCGTTGGGATTTATCAAAAGTTTTTATAGGCATGTTTGGGGTGAAAAAATTGGCTGTCGGGACTAAGTTGGCCATTAATTTCTTGTCAGACAGTATAGCATATTTTTCAATGACATTGAGCGATGCTGTTTTAAGTTTGAACAATTCATCAAGTGACGAAAAATCTTCCGGCCACGGCAGTTCCTCCATAACTCCTAGCAAGCTAATTTTATCGTTATTTTCCTTAAATTCTTGGAACGATTTCATTAAGTTCTTGGCATCGTTTTCGGTTAATTTACCTTTTGCGTGAAATTCATAAATGTTCGAGTTTTCGATTTTCTTTAAATCCATTTCTCTTAATTTTAATGTTTGTTTTAGCTTGTATATAATGGCAAAGGTATAATGCGTGTGAGGCGTTCCCTCACGTTTGGCTGTTACCTTGCCTTTTAATGGTTTTGTTTGATGAAGATAGTTAATGTCATTGAATTGTAGCCTCGCGTTGAGCATCTTGCATCCGACGAGCACAGCGAGAGGAATGCACTGCCTGATGCGCTTTATGCCATGTTCGTGTCAGTTGGTGGAGGAGGCGATGCCTTAGCTAATTACAAACCAACTTTTCGATCAGGTGTTTCACACCTTTGCCGTTTCTGTCTCCGACGAGCGAGGTAGGAGCGAGAGGAAGACACTAGAGTAGATCGGGAGTCTTGAAATTTTGTGATCCTTTTGATTGATGGATAGTTTTGGCAATGCTCGCATTCGAATCGTTTAGAAATCTAGGCCTTAGATTCAAAATTTCATAGCGGAGAGCTACGGCCGCAGGCAATTGGCCTGAATGTGATTGTATAAGATTAGTGGCGTGCTTAAGCACTTAATTTAGCAAATAAACACCAGATAGAAAATCCGCAAGGATTTTCGTAAGTAGGCGAGAACTAGCCATTAATTTTATACGGTGTTGTAAGCTGGCTTTTTATTTTTAAAATTTCCACCAAGGTTTTTTCGGTTCCATTGGTTGAACTTCAGTTTCTATTTTCCAAAAAGCACCATCGT
Source organism: Nonlabens marinus S1-08 (assembly GCF_000831385.1). Taxonomy (NCBI): domain Bacteria; kingdom Pseudomonadati; phylum Bacteroidota; class Flavobacteriia; order Flavobacteriales; family Flavobacteriaceae; genus Nonlabens; species Nonlabens marinus. Next base: position 2,130,816 of record NZ_AP014548.1, read on the forward strand.
ATTTTTCATCAGCTTTTTTGTTTGTCAAACTAACTCCATATGGATAAATTCCGTCTTCAAGTCCGTTTTGAATTCTTTTCATTAATCTTTGAATTGGCCAACAACGAGTTCCGTCTGCTAAATTCACTTCGATATTCACTTCTCCGTTCGGGTCATTGTCGTCCGTAATCCATTTTGAATCAGGAACATTTTTAATTAAAGTTTCTCCGATATAAGAGCCTATCGAAAATATAGTTCCACCAAAATTTTTGGAAAGGCGACCACCTTTAATCGGTTGTCCGTCTTTCGTATATTTTTGGATAAATCGGTCGATTTCAATTAAACTTCCCATTGAGTAGTCTAATTCGATTCCGTCGGATTTGAACGCTTTTACAGTCCAATCAGATTGCTTTTTTATATCTTCTAATAATGTCGCCATTCAGTATTTTTAGCTTGCTTACAACGGCAAAGGTATAATGCGTGTGAGGCGTTCCCTCACCTTTGGCTGTTACCTTGCCTTTTAATGGTTTTGATTGATGAAGATAGTTAAAGTGATTGAATTGTAGCCTCGCGTAGAGCATTTGGAACGCCTGATGCGCTTTATGCCATGTTCGTGCCAGTTGGTGGAGGAAGCGATGCCTTAGCTAATTACAAACCAACTCTTCGATCAGGTGTTTCACACCTTTGCCGTTCAGGCCAATTGAGTGGTTTGGGAGTCTTGCTATTTTGATGAGCTGACGTGATGTTTGATTCAGGTTGAACAACCGTTATTTATGTTAGAATCGCACTAGTTTGAAGAGCTGATCAAAATAGCATAGCGGAGAACTACGGCCGCAGGCAATTGGCCTGAACGGTCTTGTATATGAAAAGTAGCGGATTTTAATCACTAACTTTTTGGATTATAACTGACCTATAATTTATTCATTTTCTTTCGTTTAAGCTTTAAACTGTTATTTTTTATATACGTTGTTAGCAAACGTACTTTTATTCTATTCCGTTTTCAGCGAGTAATTTGTCAAATGCTTTTCCGCCCCAATCCTTTCTTAAATTTTCGTTTTTTGTTCTTGCATTTAAAATCTGCTTATTTATGTCTTGATTATCATAAGAGATTAACGCTTTGGTAGCAGACAAATAAATATGTGCATTCCATTCCATTTCTAAAATTTCTATTAACGGTTTTACAAATGATTTGTCTTTAATTTCAGATGCTTTTGTAGCATATAAGGGGAAATTATGAACGTTTGATTTCTTTATGTTTTCCCTGATTAATTGAAACCCAAAATCTCTGTCTTTATTTATTATTAAGTCCAGCATTTGTTCATTCAAGCTTTTTGTTTCTTCAAAATTGTCAAAACTGAAATTCGCAATGTCCAATTCATTAGGGTTTTGCATACTTTTTTTAGTCAATTCAAACGTCTTACTTGAATTTAAACTGCTTAAATACTCAAATACCTTTGGCGAAATTTTATTTTCTTCTTCCCATAGCTTCCATAGAAGTTCGTCTTAGCTATCAGATTGAAATTCGTTTAATGCGGAAAAAATCATATTCAAATGATATTTTCTAATATTCTTGTGCTCGACTTGTGTAAAAGGTATCAGTAATTGGTTTTTTGCTTCTTCATTCTTATAGCTTGCAATTGCTCTGTATAATTGTGTCCATTCATTACTATAATGGGTGTTATCCAAAGTCTTTTGAAGCTGTGATTTTAAAAATGTAAAGAATTCTGAATTTGGAAAATTACTTATAGCTTTATATGTATGAAAATATCCGCCTTCTTCAGAATTGTCTTTTTCTCGATTATTGAGAATGAGTTCAATATCCTCTACTTTATTGTATTTGGCTAATTTAACTAATGCAGATTGGTCATTTTTTTCAAGGTATAATTCTTTGATTTTCCCATAATTAGATTCAGATGATTCTATTCGCTGAATTGCACCATACTTGGCATTTAGATTGTTATTTGAGTATACTAACAAGCTGTCCAACTCTCGAAATTGTTGTTTGTTAAGTTTTTTCGAATCTAAATCCACGTATTGAGGTGTTAGCACCTGAATATAAAAATCGCCAACTTTTTCTTGTCCTCCGATACAACCAAACTGTGTACTAATTAATTCATCATCGTTCAAATGGTTTTTCACGATTTTGAATAAGTCAACATTTTTATTGTAAGATAAAGCCCAAAACGAATAGCTTCTAACAACTCCATTAGGGTGATTAGTTAATTCAATCAATTCACTTTCAGTTGCTGTTTTTTTTAAAGTTTCAAAGTTGTCCCATTGTTTTGGTCTCATTCCAGATGAGTAAACCGCAGAACTCATCAATTCATTGACTTTCTCAATTTTCTTTACTGCCTTTTTAGTTTTGTTCGAGATTTTACTATCATCATAATTGCTTTGAGCAAAAGATGAAATGGTTATAAACAGAATTATGATTGTTTGCAGTATTTTCATTTCGGTATGTTTGCTAACGGCAAAGGTATAATGCGTGTGAGGCGTTCGCTCACCTTTGGCTGTTACCTTGCCTTTTATTGTTTTTGGTTGATGAAGATAGTTAATGTGATTGAATTGAAGCCTCGCGTTGAGCATTTGGAACGCCTGACGCGCTTTATGCGTTGTTCGTGCCAGTTGGTGAAGGAGGCGATTCCTTAGCCAAGTACAAACCTATTCTTCGATCAGGTGTTTCACACCTTTGCCGTTTCTGTCTACGACGAGCGAGGTAGGAGCGAGAGGAAGACACTAGAGTAGATCGGGAGTCTTTAAATTTTGAGGTCTTTAAGACTGATTACTATTTTTGGCAATGCTCACATTCGAATCGTTTAGAATTCCAGGCCTTAGATTCAAAATTTCATAGCGGAGAGCTACGGCCGCAGGCAATTGGCCTGAACGGTTTAGGCTATGCGCAGTTGCGTGTCTCAGCCTTATCTTTCCAAATATACCCAAACCGTAGAAAATTCCGCAGGAATTTTCGGATGAGCAAGAACCGAGCAATTGCGTATAGCCAGTGTTGTGAGCTGTACAATTACGGCATTTGTTCAATGGTATAGATTTCCACCAATCTTTTTTTTACCAGTTCCACCAAAAAACTGTGAGAAGTTCTTGTAGGGTTTACACCAGAATTCCCATTTGTAAAGTCAAAAGAAACCAAGGGTTTACCATTAAGTGAGCCGTCATTGCTCAATCCTAATATATTCATAGATGAAATTGAAAATGGATTTTCGTTGATTTTTGTAAAATTCTGCATAGTTCCGTCGAAAGCTTTTACCATTTCAAAATCAATGTTATTAGAAGAATAGTCCGCGTCTTGTCCTTGCATAGAGTAAATTAAAGATTTTAATGAAAAGGCACCGATAATAATATTATGTTCCTCGCTTAACTCTTTTTTAGTAAACCACCTTATATTAATTTGGTTGGAAGCTTCGTAGAATTCTTTTGGCAGATAGATTTCATTATTTTCAACTAATGCTATTGTACGATATGATACACCAACTTGGCTGAAAGTCATCAACTCGATATTTCGTCCACCCTGACTGTTTAGCTTGAACCGTATATTTTCATCAGTATCTAATGCTATTATATCGGTTGACGAATTTCTGTTTTTCCAGAGAATATCATTATTGGTAATATTGAATACTTCTTTTAGTAATTCTATTGGTTTCATAAATGTTGAATTAGTTTTGTAGTATAGCTCACAACGGCAAAGGTATAATGCGTGTGAGGCGTTCCTTCACATTTGGCTATTACCTTGCCTTTTAACGGTTTTGTTTGATGAAGATAGTTAATGTCATTGAATTGTAGCCTCGCGTTGAGCATTTGGAACGCCTGATGCGCATTATGCGTTGTTCGTGCCAGTTGGTGGAGGAGGCGATGCCTTAGCTAATTACAAACCAACTCTTCGATCAGGTGTTTCACACCTTTGCCGTTCAGGCCAATTGAGTAGATCGGGAGTCTTGAAATTTTGAGGTCCTTTTGATTGATCGATAGTTTTGGCACTGCTCGCTTTCGAATCGTTTAGAAATCCAGACCTTAGATTCAAAATTTCATAGCGGAGAGCTACGGCCGCAGGCAATTGGCCTGAACGGTTGTGTATATGGCTCGTAGCGTACAAACTAGCGATTATTTTTCGGTTAAGCACGAGCCGAATTTTTTAATTTTCTTATTACCTTTTCTTTTCAATAAGCCAAATTAAAAAATTTGGCGGACTTGCAAATATGCATTAGCTTAGATTAAGCAACTAATTAGCTATGAGCTATATACGGTGTTGCCCACAGTATTTTTTCAGAGTTCAATTCCGTATTTTCTCAATGTTGCTTTAAACCAACCAGACTTTCCTTTCCAATTGTCATAATTTCTCAATTTTTCAATTGCAATTTTTTTGTAATCGTCATTTTTACTTTCCAACATTATTTTAGTAAACAAGTGTAAATTGACAACTTCATTTTCGGTTTGAAATTTAGCTTTTGGAAAGTCATTTTTTAAATAATTTTCTAATTCCTCCGAGTATTCAGACGAGTAATATTTTTTTAAATAATCAAATGCATAAGCATTATTTTTACTAACAGCCAATTCCGTAATTCGAGGCAAATAATTGTCTTTGTGTTTTCTATTCTTAAAGGTTCTATCATAAAGTAGCCAATAAACTTCTTTTTCTGAATAGATTATCACGCTATCTAATTTTTCCATAGTCAAGTCAGTTGCAAGTGCTTTTTGCATTGCTAAATCTTGCTCGTAATTATTGCCTTTAATTTTTCGAGACTCTTCTAATCTGATTTTATTCCAATATTCGTGATAAATAATTGATGAAACTGGGTCAATTCCCATTATACAACCTTCAAATGTCTCAACCATTTCATTTTTCTGTAATTCAGCTGATAGTAATTCAGGAACATTTCCTTTGTTTGACTGAATGAGCTCAATCGAAGCGTAAGTCCGAATTATTGGATTTTCGTGTCTTGATAATTCTATTAGTTCTTTTTCGGATAGTTTTTTCTTTAATTTTTGAAATCTTGCGTATTGTGGACTTACCATACAAGCAATTCCGACACAATAAGATTCCACTGTATTTACTTTAATAATTGAATTAATCAGTTGTTCTTTTGTTTGCGAAAAACAAAGACTAATTGTCAAACTAAATATTATCGTGAGTAGTTTTTTCATATTGTGGGCAACGTGTTTGGCTATGGTTTCGTTGCGGAATGGTTCGGCAGAATTATTCCGCCGTAAACCAAAGTTAGTAAACACGCAGGAATTTCCGGGAGGAAATTCCGCCGCAATGAACTATAGCCGTTGTTAGGTGTAGTAATTTTCTGATTTCAAACAGCACTAATTATTGCCAAATATAAGTTTGCTGCATAACCACAATAAATCAATAGTTCCTCAATTTCAAATTCCGAATTGTAGTCAGCCATTTCAACATCATAATCATAATTTAATTTCGTCCAGTTATTTACTGAATTTAGTGAAAACTGATGTGTCTCAGATTCATTAAAAACTTCAAATCTTAGTTTCCATTTCGCTTTGTTTTTCAACAAATAGTTAAATTCTTTTCCATTTGCTTTTTCTAGCCTAATAACCATATGACCTTTGAGGTTAAAGGTAATGTCTCCTATCTGGCTTTCATTCTTAAAAATATCGACTTTACTTGTCCAAATATTTTTTGGCTTGATTACAATATTGTTTCCATTTAATGCGGTTTGAGCTTTTTCCGAAAACCAATTAGTATAAGCTAATTCACAAACCTCATCATCATTCTTGATTAGTTTAAAATTACCTTTTCCAGAACTTGATATTATTTTCATTGCATTTGTTTTTTATTACACCTAACGGCAAAGGTATAATGCGTGTGAGGCGTTCCTTCACGTTTGGCTGTTACCTTGCCTTTTAATGGTTTTGATTGATGAAGATAGTTAATGTTATTGAATAGAAGCCTCGCGTGGAGCATTTGGAACGCCTGATGCGCTTTATGCGTTGTTCGTGCCAGTTGGTGAAGGAGGCGATTCCTTAGCCAAGTATAAACCTATTCTTCGATCAGGTGTTTCACACCTTTGCCGTTCAGGCCAATTGAGTAGATCGGGAGTCTTGAAATTTTGTGATCCTTTTGATTGATGGATAGTTTTGGCAATGCTCGCATTCGAATCGTTTAGAAATCTAGGCCTTAGATTCAAAATTTCATAGCGGAGAGCTACGGCCGCAGGCAATTGGCCTGAACGGTTTTGTATATGGCTCGTAGCGTGCAAAATAGCGATTACCTTTCAGTTAAACACGAGCCATTTTTTTTAATTTTATTATTATCTTTTTTGTTAATAAGCCAGATTAAAAAATTTGGCGGACTTCCAAATATACCATAACTTCAATTAAGCAATCAATTAGCTATGAGCTATATACGGTGTTCTACATCGTATTACTTCGCTCTATCATATCTGAAATCATTGAGTGTAATAGCTATTGTTTCGTTATCCCTTCTCAGGATATCGCATTTTATAATTGGTTCAATATAATAAGCCCAACCATGAGGTCCATCTACTGGCTCGCCACCAAGTTCAATTAGTATCAGTTTAACCAATATATTTTTCTCTTTAAAAGGTTCATAAGTAAAAATAGCTTTTCTTGAGAAAGTATTATTCGCTATTTCTATTTCATAAATATTAGTAGAATTTTCGATTCGAACTTTCCCTTCGGAATCTGTTTTTAAAATTCTTAACGTATTAAGTTTTTTGTCTCGCAAAACAACGTTCACTGAAAATTCAGGAAAACTATTAAATGTGTTTATTACAGTAATTTCACTAAAATTTTTATCTTTTTCCGATGAAATTATTTCGATTTCACGAGTTGCGTAAGAGAAAGGTAATTTTTCGCTTTTTTTGAAATTAAAAATTAAAGTCGTATCTGTTCTTATGAACGTTCCAGCAGATTTGAAAGATTCAGCATTACTTTCTTCAATATATTTAAACTTAGAGTTTTTAAGTATAAATTTTGATTTTCGAAGTCCATTATCAAATTCATACACTTCTTTACTGCAACTTATAAGAAGTACAGTCATTATAAGCATTGTTATGATATTGGTTTTGGTCATATGATGTAGAACGGCAAAGGTATAATGCGTGTGAGGCGTTCCCTCACATTTGGCTGTTACCTTACCTAAAATTGATTTAGATTGATGAAGATAGTTAATGCAGTTGAATTGAAGCCTCGCGTGGAGCATTTGGAACGCCTGATGCGCTTTATGCGTTGTTCGGGCCAGTTGGTGAAGGAGGCGATTCCTTAGCCAAGTACAAACCTATTCTTCGATCAGGTGTTTCACACCTTTGCCGTTCAGGCCAATTGAGTAGATCGGGAGTCTTGAAATTTTGAGGTCCTTAGGACTGATTACTTGTTTTGGCAATGCTCACATTCGAATCGTTTAGAAACCCTGGCCTTAGATTTAAAATTTCATAGCGGAGAGCTACGGCCGCAGGCAATTGGCCTGAACGGTCTCGTATAACCGTCAGTTACGGGTTAAATTAGCGTTTATTTTCGGTTTGGCACAGGCTTTAGCAATTCCGAGTGGATTCGGACGTAGTCGAATCCGCCGTAATTGCGGTTATACATTGTTGTAAACAGTTTTTTATTCTTTCTCATTTATTGATTTCAGAGTGTATTTGTCATAAGCTATTAAGTCAAACACTTTGGATTCTCCGGTATTCAACCACTTTTTATAAATCAGTTTTCCGTTCATATAAACGTACAATTCGTTATCCTTTGTTTCTTTTTTGAAAACCATTTTATCCTTGCCAAACTGAAAAGTCAGTTACGATTCCATTTTCGTTAAACTCGATTGTCAAACTTCCAGTATTTATTCCGCGTTTTGACATTCCTAAATAATATTTAAAGTCCGTTTTCACTTCTGAATCTGGTTTTCCCAATAGTTCAATAATTTCCGTTTTCGATTTTCCTTTCAGTTCGTAATTATTTCGCAAACTGTTCATCATATCCCAACGCAATGACCATTCAGATTCCGATTCCGTCCAGTTTTTCCACTTTTCAGAGTCAAATTTTTCGTGAGTGATATTTCCTTTCAGAACAAATCCGATTAGAATTAGCATTCCGAAAATCAGAAATCCGTATTTTAATGCTTTTCTCAATGTTTGTCTTAAATTGTTTACAACGGTCTCGTATAACCGTCAGTTACGGGATTAAAGTTAATGATTTTCGGTTAAGAACTGACGTTAGTAATTCCGAGTGGATTCGGACGTAGTCGAATCCGCCGTAATTGCGGTTATATATTGTTGCCAGCAGTTATTTTTTCCATTTTACTTGGTCAGCAAAATTCTTAAAATCTGCAATTGTTTGTTCGTGCTCTTCCATTGCTGTTCCTCGAATCATAATATAGTTTAGGTCATTTTTCAATAATAAATAATATCGTTTATTCCCATTTTCTAAATTGAATACACCTTCGTAAGCGTCTTGTCCATTTCGCTCCGTTTTAAATTTGTCAACATCATTTAATGAGGTAAGCTCTTTGAAAGTTTTCTCAAAGTCTGATTCATTTCTAAGAACTCCATAAACTATTGCTAATGATGGGTCTTTTTCTCTATTTTTTCTTTCATTCCCGTCTCGCGTATAAAAGTGCGTGTTCTGTGATTTGGTAAAATGTTTGAATCCATTGTAATTGCCGTCAATAATGAATGGTGATAGGGCAAGAGGATTAACAACTATACTTTTATCATACTTTACGTTCTCTAACAGGAATTCAATTTCTTTCTCAGATTTTTCATCGTTTAGAAAATGTTTTGCTGTTAGAAAAGTACAAAATTCATTATCTCCAAAAAGTACCATTCGGATTTTCAAACTATCAGCTGATTTTACAATCAACTGTTTAGCATTAAATCCATCTATTAGATATTGTTTAGTGTCTAAAATTTCTCCGCCACTCCTTTCGATAAATGCTTTATTTAAGTTTTTAGCTTGACTTTCAAAACTATCATTTAATAACTCAGTCACAAGAATCATTGCATCGTTGGCATTAACAAGTCCAACTATTTTTTTCGATTCGGTAAAAGACGATTTTGGAAATAAAACTTTAGTCCCAACAATATTTATCAGTTCAGAATTTTCAATCGATTCAGTTTTTGAATTGTTCTGACCGCAAGAATTTAGAATAAATGCAAAGACTATAAAAATAAGTAATGTTGTTTGTTTCATAATTGCTGGCAACGGCAAAGGTATAATGCGTGTGAGGCGTTCCTTCACATTTGGCTATTACCTTGCCTTTTAACGGTTTTGTTTGATGAAGATAGTTAATGTCATTGAATTGTAGCCTCGCGTTGAGCATTTGGAACGCCTGATGCGCATTATGCGTTGTTCGTGCCAGTTGGTGGAGGAGGCGATGCCTTAGCTAATTACAAACCAACTCTTCGATCAGGTGTTTCACACCTTTGCCGTTCAGGCCAATTGAGTAGATCGGGAGTCTTGAAATTTTGAGGTCCTTTTGATTGATCGATAGTTTTGGCACTGCTCGCTTTCGAATCGTTTAGAAATCCAGACCTTAGATTCAAAATTTCATAGCGGAGAGCTACGGCCGCAGGCAATTGGCCTGAACGTTTGCGTATAAGAATAGTTGCGGGTTTGCGTGCGAGGAATTTCCGCAGGAAATTCAGATGTAGCAAACACGCAACTACCTTTGATTTAGCACTAAACAGCAATTATTTTTATACATTGTTGTGTGCAGTTATTTTATTCCGATTTTTATTTTTCGGTTCTGTTGTTTTTAAAACTCTATTTATTATTATTCCAACATACGAGGTCAGAACAATAATCAGCGATATTATAATTTGCCAATATTCCGATTCCAAATCCTCAAATAATAATTCGAATTGAGGGATTTGGACAAAAGTCAAAATTGTTATTAGCGCTAAAAAAATCAACAATGATTTTAAATTCCGACTTTTTGATTTCGAGTTATATCCGATTAAGAGTTCTTTTGTATAGAAAATCAAAAGTCCAATTGTCAAGACATTCGGCAAGAATAAATTCCAAAATCCATATTTTTCCTTAAACAGATTTCCAAATGTTAAATAACCAAAGGTCAACCAACCAAAAATATAGATTGTGAATAAGGTCAATCCAATCCACAATAATTTAAATAATAATTCTGGTTTCCATTTTTCCATTTCTGATGCTCTAATTGCACACAACGGTCTAGTATAAGAATAGTAGCGGGTTTTTACACACTAATTTTTCGGATAAACACAGACCTTTTATAAATTTACTTGCTTTTGTTTTAGCGATTAATCCGCTATTATTTTTATACATTGTTGTAAGCTGGCTTTCTACGTTCTGCTTTGTTTTTCGAGGTTTTAATGTTAGTTCGAAAGTGAGAGTTGGCGTGAAAGCTCTTTGCAACCGCAGACACGAGGATTGCAATGTGCTTGAACATCAGCGTTGGCTTACACAAGTAACTTTTCTTTTCCATTACCATACACTTTTATTTCCTTTTTAAATGTATAGAGGTAATTTGCAATTAATTTTCTCTCACTTATTTTTTTCTGATTAACTAAATAATGACTTATTTTTTGATTCGTTACAAAATGAATGAGGTCAACTAATTCTGAAAAGGTATAATTCTTATTAATTCCAATGCCAATGCTCTTCTTAAAAATGTCGTTAATCTCAGTTTTAAGAGCTTGCTCTATTTTACCAAGTGAAACACCAGATTTACTTTCTTCCCCTTGTTCTTTTAGCTCTTCTATTGAAGTTGGTAAATCTCCAAATCCTAAAAAAACTTTTGCTCCATTTTCAACTGATTTTCGTCCTAATTGAGCATTAGAATTACAAGATAATGCAATGACTTTTTTTTCATTAAAAACACTCAGGTTTTGTTCATTTATAAAGTTGTCCTCATAAAAATATTTATCCGGTTCTTCAGATTTCACAAGTTCATTTTCTAAAGTTCCATAATAATCTCCTTTTGCTCCATAAAGGCAATTACTTTTTCCGTGACCCATAAACAACAATAACCCGTTAACGGAAAAATCTCGAATGGTGCTCAAACATTGATTGTGTGAGGTTTGATTTGGCTTGACGCTGAAATAATGTAAGTCATCTGAAAACTCTCCTTGTAAATGACTTTTTATTCTATCTAAGAAACTCGTTGATTTATCATAGGGATGAACAATTAAAATCTTTTTACTCATACCTAAATCTTTTCTGTTAGATATGCAATGACTTGTTGAATTATTTCTCTTTTAAACTCAACTCCAAGAATATCATCATTATCTAAGACGTCTGCAACTTCTGCGTAAGACATCCCATTAAATTTCTCGGTTACAAAATTATTTTCAAAAACAAAATCGGGATACAATCTTAAAGCTTGTGTTACAATTAGTTCTGTAGATTGAATGTCATCTTTTAAAAACTTTAAGATAATGGAATCTCTGTCATCTCTATCTAAATATTCGTGTACACTATATTTTATTAATGACTTTATTTTTCCTAAACCCTTTTGTTTAATTATTGCTCTGTCTGGTTCGTTTGCTGTTTTTAAAATTCCTAAGTTAGGTTCAATTATATTTCTAAGCACTTGGTCCAAAACACCAGAGTAAACTAATTTAGGCGTGTACCTAAATAACCTTCTGTTATTGAAATTGCGTAAAAGTTCTACTCCATTAATATCCTCATCATCTAATTCATAATCAAAAGCAATGATGTCGAATACTAGATTATGGTATCTTTTTTTGGCTTCTTTTTCAACTTTATCGATATCAATTTTTCCTAAAGAAAGAACTTCAGTAAATGCGGTATTCCCAACATCAAATTGTCTGCAATCTAAATCAATTCCTTGATGTCTTGCATCTCTAACCAATTGCTTAATTTCTTCAGTTTGGTCATCATTATCTATGATTAAACAACTTCTTTTTATCATTTAATTATTATTTCAAAACAGGCTCCTTTAAGTTTAACATTATTGCCAATTAATTTAATAGTTCCATTCATAGATTTTAAACCCTCCCTTACAGAGTTTAAACCAATACCAGAACCGCCATTTGTTGTTGTAATACCTAGTTCAAAGATTTTGTTTTTTGACTTTTCATCTTCTAAGAATTTTTCCGCTACACCTTTACCATCATCGGAAAAAAGAATTCTTAATTCTTCTTTTGAAGGATTAGTCATATCAATTTCAATTAAACTAGCACCTGCTTTTTCAGAATTTGATATCAGGTCATCAAGAACAACGGACATATCAAGTACACTAAACTTTTTTGTTAATGACGTGTCCTTTTCAACAATCTTGAATTCAAGCTCATTCCTTGGGTATATGTCAGAATAAATTTCGATATACTGTTTGATATATTGAACTACATCAGCTATTTGAGCATTTCTATCTGTTTTGAAGTTGGAACGTGTAATTATTTTGCTAATCTTATTTGCCTTTTCAGATTGAAACTTAATAGCTCCTAAGGATTTAAGTAAGGAATTTTTGGTATAGGAATCGTTTAATATCTTATCATATAAATTATCTACACTACTACTTATTTTTCTAGAAGTAATTTTTATGTTGTGTACTAAACCTTTGGCATCTTCTGTAAGTGTTCTGGAAGATGTTTTTAAGTAGGTGTTCTTTTCTTTTTCTAATTCTAATTCCTCTTGAAGTTTTTTAGCTTCTTCTTCTAACCTGATAGCCTCATCTTCAAGCTCTTTTGTTTCTTCAAACTTCTTTTCAAGCTCTAATTTTAATTTACTCTGTTCCTTTTTAAGCAGTTCAATTTGACTTGCTTGACCTGGGAAATTTTCTATTTCATTTTCTGAGCTTTTTAAATCATTGATTAGTTGTGTTATTTGTTCAGAGGATAGTGTTTTGTTGTTAAGTTGTCCTACAATAGAATCTATTTCAGCTTTAGCTTTTTTAGCCTGCTCATCGGCTAATTCTGTAACTAATTCTTTATTAATAGATAACGATATTATTTCGTCATTTTTAGCATTTATAATTTTTTCAATTATTGATATTACACGCTTATTTCTTGTTAGCAAATCTTCTTTGTACTCTTCTTTCCCTTCGTTCCAGTTTTTGTCATCTAGTACCTTTTTTTCAATTGCTGACTCTTTTAGCGGTGTACTGTCCCATTTTATTCCTTCATCTACAAATCGTTCAAGTCTTCTAAAAGTTTTAAAATAATAACCGTATGGTGCTGAGTTTTTAGTCAGTTGTTCATAATGTTTATTGTTGTCAACACCTGAACGGTTTGAAATAATAAAAAAATCTTCTTTTTCATCATCTAACTCAACTCCATTTATTTCGATACGACCTATTACCTCTCTTGTTCCTAAAAACCTACTGTGTCCTTGTCCTTTTCTTAACTCCATACCCAACCAATCATTCCCTTGGTCTCCGTATGGTGGTATTCTAAATCCATTAATAAAAAGGAAAATAGAACCAAAATCTACAGACCTTATTCCAGTCTGTCTTTTGAAGTATGCCTTTGAATAAGGATTTAAGTAGTATATGTTAACTTCGATATCCTTTAGAAGGTCGAAGGGATTATGTTCTTTAAGTGTAAAAATTTCATTGCCTCTATCTCGTAGTACTGTTGTTATAGTTTTTCCATCTTCTGAAATATTAGCTTTTATGTAAGTAGCTTTGAAATCTAATTTGTTAAAAATCCTATTCTTGACAACACCGTTTATTTTCTCACTTTCTGGTAAACCACGCTCAATTTTTTTGAATTCGTCCGCTTTTATAATTACGTCAAAAGATTCAGCTTCAAAGTTTTGATTTGGATTAATGAAGCGTTCTAGTTGTCTTTTTAGAGATTGAATTTTTGACAAATCCCAATCTTCTCTCAAATTACTGATAAACAGAGTTGTACCTTCCTCAAATTTTTCAAGTTGAGTTTCTTTTACATATTGTTCAATCGGAATCTTATCTAATTCGAAATCTACATCTTGAATATTTTTTTCAATGTCATCAACTTTTTCAAATTCAGTCCAGTCTATAGAAAGTTTTAAAAATGGTTCGTCATTTTTTTTAGTGTAAATAACCAAGGATTTGCCTAACCTATCGCAGGAAAATCTACCAACTCCTTTATTACCTGCCAGCTGTCTATTAAACTCTTCTTTTTTAGATTTTTTTTCAGAATAAGCAATATTTAACCATTTGTTGATAAGGTCATATTCGGACATCCCTGAGCCGGTATCACGAAGTATAATCTTAGATTGGTTATATTTTTTATATTCTTTTGTGGAAAGTTCAGTTATAACATCTCTGAAAATTATTTTTGCTTCATTAGAACCTGCATCAAATGAATTTTTGACCAACTCCAATACAGCAATATTGTCATCTGTAATTAAATCTTTTCCAATTATACTTTTTAAGAGGATATTTGTTCTAAAACTAACTTTTGCCATTACAATATCGAGTTTAAAACAAATCCGACTTGCTCGCCAAATAAAGGTGGTATCGCATTACCTATTTGAGAATATCTAGGTACTTCTTGAGTTCTTCTTTTTCCTCCTGTTGTGTATTTACCTTTGAACTCATACCAATCGTTGAAGGATTGAATTCGGGCATATTCTCGGACAGTAAAAATCCTTGGTTCACAATAATGAATATAATCGTCAGGTAATGTTGTAATGGTTGGTGTTGGTAATGCTCCTGATAATGGGATAATAGTCCTTTTTTTAAGGTTAAACCTATTTTTAATATCGTCTGAAAGAGTTTTATTTTTATCGGCATTTTCGAGTATAAATTCGAATTTTTCGATTGTAGTAGGGTTGTGTTTCGCAAATCTGTGACTATCAGGGATTTTCGCTGAGTAATCTCCTTTTAGAAGTTTTTGATATTTGGATTTAGTTTTGTTGTAAAAACCTGCCTTAAATGATGAAGTGTCAGGTGATACTGTTTCACTAATTCTCAATAAATCGGATATAGCATCTTCCAAGCTATTTGTAATTCCTATTCCTTTATTAACAAGAAATTTTTCTCTTTCCTTTCTTATAGAATCAAAAAAATCTGTTGGTTTTGTATTGCTTGCTATGTCTTTTCTAATACCAACTAATATGAAACGAGTTCTTTTTTGAGGAACTCCATATTCTGAGAAGTCAATTAGTCGACCTTCTACTTTGTAGCCTAAATAATTTTTATCCTTTGGGGTATATTCTAGAGCACTTTTCACGTATTCGGAATACACCTTTCCTTGAATTTTATTTTTGTCAAACTTTTGAGTAAACCCTTTTACATTTTCAAAAAAGATAACTTTTGGTTGTACTTGCCTAATAAATTTGATGTACGATTTGATTAATTTATTTCTCGAATCATTTTCAATCCTTTTGCCTGCTGTTGAAAAACCTTGACAAGGTGGTCCACCAGCGACCATATCAATAGTTCCTCTTAAATTGATTAATTCTTTCGAGTGGTTTTTAATTATTTGATTTATGTCGTGGTTTGATTGTGCCAACCAATTTGGCCATTCAAAATGACTATTGTTTTCAATTAAATTATACTCTAAGGTTTTAAAAGCATCAGGGCTTTTTTCTACTGCAAACTTTCCTTTCCAATGTCCAGAATTGAATAATCCAAGTGATAGTCCACCACAGCCAGCAAATAGGTCGATATATGTTTTCTTTTCACTCATATTTGCTCTGTAGAATTTTTTGTTGAGTATAACAATTCACGAATATCAACATCTAATACGTTTGCTGTTTTCAGTAGATTTTCAAGCGATGGTTGTCTGGCATTAGTACACCATTGAGAAATTGTCGATGCATCTTTTCCAATTTGTTCAGCTAACCATTTGTTTTTTCTCCTTGTCTCAGCAAGAACAACTTTAATCCTGTTGATTTCCAATTCAGCCAATTTATTTGTGTTTAACGCAAATATATTAACTTATTCGGAATAAAATTTACTTTTCTTGATGTTTTTTCAGGGTGGCGGTGGGGAAGTGAAAGCTCTTTTTATTTTGTGAGGCACGAGCAAAATGAAATGTGCTTGAACGTGTGGTGGCTCTTTTTTCAGCTTGCTTACAACGGCAAAGGTATAATGCGTGTGAGGCGTTCCTTCACATTTGGCTATTACCTTGCCTTTTAACGGTTTTGTTTGATGAAGATAGTTAATGTCATTGAATTGTAGCCTCGCGTTGAGCATTTGGAACGCCTGATGCGCATTATGCGTTGTTCGTGCCAGTTGGTGGAGGAGGCGATGCCTTAGCTAATTACAAACCAACTCTTCGATCAGGTGTTTCACACCTTTGCCGTTCAGGCCAATTGAGTAGATCGGGAGTCTTGAAATTTTGAGGTCCTTTTGATTGATCGATAGTTTTGGCACTGCTCGCTTTCGAATCGTTTAGAAATCCAGACCTTAGATTCAAAATTTCATAGCGGAGAGCTACGGCCGCAGGCAATTGGCCTGAACGGTTTTGTATATGGCTCGTAGCGTGCAAATTAGCATTGACTATTCGGTTAAGCACGAGCCGAATTTTTTAATTTTCTTATTACCTTTTCTTTTCAATAAGCCAAATTAAAAAATTTGGCAGACTTCGCAAATATGCCTGAACTTCCGATTAAGCAACTAACTAGCTATGAGCTATATACGTTGTTGTGGCTAGTTATTCCTCGGTTTGCATTTCATCGTTTTCAAATTCTGGCGGTGGCGGTGGAATAATCCTTTTACCATTCATATGCGAAAAATCGAAAAATGAAAACCTTGTATCATTTAGCTCATCTATTCCTATTCTTTTTCCGTTTGATAATTTGTTATATGGTAAACTGAACCATTTTTCAGACAAGTATTCTTTATAATAATCAATTCCAATACTTACTTCCTCTAATGCTAATTTGAGTGATTTTATCGGAAAGGGTTTTTTATAAATTACAACATCAAAATGGACTTTCGAGATTGAATCCCACATTTTTGATTCTGGAATTTGAACGTCATATTTGTGAGTTGATACATTTGGAATTCCGTTTTTCAAATATTCAAATGTTATATATCTTAAAGAATCTATTTTCTTCAGTTCGTCATCAAATAAAATCTTTTCATTATCCACAATACTAATAGATGTGTTGTATTTCCCACATCCAAAATAACCTTCCACGCTATCTCTTAAAAAAAAGTATTCTGACAGCGCTTTTTCAAAATGTTTAGATTTTGGGTTTTCTTGAATGAATTTTGAGTAGTCTAAATATTCCCTAGACTTTTCAGTTTTCAACCACCTAATTTCAGTTTGGTCATTCTCAACTTCCTTGCATTGAATTGCCAAAATTAAAATCAGAAAAATGTTTAGTGATGTTCTCAATTTTTTTTTATAATTAGCCACAACGGCAAAGGTATAATGCGTGTGAGGCGTTCCCTCACATTTGGCTGTTACCTTACCTAAAATTGATTTAGATTGATGAAGATAGTTAATGCAGTTGAATTGAAGCCTCGCGTGGAGCATTTGGAACGCCTGATGCGCTTTATGCGTTGTTCGGGCCAGTTGGTGAAGGAGGCGATTCCTTAGCCAAGTACAAACCTATTCTTCGATCAGGTGTTTCACACCTTTGCCGTTCAGGCCAATTGAGTAGATCGGGAGTCTTGAAATTTTGAGGTCCTTAGGACTGATTACTTGTTTTGGCAATGCTCACATTCGAATCGTTTAGAAACCCTGGCCTTAGATTTAAAATTTCATAGCGGAGAGCTACGGCCGCAGGCAATTGGCCTGAACTAGTGTATAGAAGCAAGTTACACATTAACTTCATTTAAATCAAGCACTTTCAAATCCTAAAAAGCTATAACATGTCGTTTTTTTAAGTGACTTTCACGTGAAAATATCAGCATGTTTCAAGACTTCAACACCTTGCTCCAGATTAAGAAATACAGCAGCAACACCATCAGGTCTTACATAGGACTATTACAGGTGTTTCAAGACTTTTTAGGTTTTCAAATGCCTATGGAACGGTTGGAGGATTACTATCTTTTTCAGAAACTGGGCGAGTTAATCCTCACTAAAAGTTACGTATATACAACCCAAAAGCAATTGTTGAGCGCTGTCAAACTATACCTGCTTGAAATGCATAAGAGAGAAGTTGATTTTAAAAAATTACAACCTAGGGCTCCGCAACAAGTACTGCCCCAAATCCTATCTCTAGAAGAGGTGACTTTATTACTCAATAGAACAACAAATTCTAAACACAAAGCCATGCTGACTGTGGTTTACAGTCTAGGATTAAGAAGCGGTGAATTGATCCAACTTAAAATTTCTGATTTTGACAAACACCGCAATTGTGTATTTATAAGTCAGGCCAAAGGTCGTAAGGATAGAATCCTGCCTTACCCTGATGCCCTTAAATCTATATTGCGAGCCTATTATCTGGAATACAAACCTAGCAACTACCTTTTTGAAGGTCAGAAAAAGGAAACTTATACCACAGGATCGCTGCGCGCAGTATTCAATGCTGCTTGTAAAAGAGCGGGAATTACTAAGCAGGTCACCTGTCATAACCTCAGACATTCCTATGCTACCCATTTATTAGAGGCAGGTACAAATTTAAAGGTGATTCAAAACTTATTAGGACACACTAATATCAAGACCACCTTACTCTATACCCGGGTTTCTGATCGCAGCATCGTCAATACCAGCAGCCCGCTTGATTTTTTGAAATTAGATCATGAAAAAGTCAGTTAACTTGAAATGTCCAAGTCCTAACCAGATAACATTACCCATCCATAACTCACTCGCACAATTAGAATAATTAAGAATCCCTACCTATCTGTAAAGTTCAAGGTTTCCTTGGTGGCTATGAACACCTCTGCGATTCTATGAGCTTATCCGTATAGCACTGTTATCACTTACTTCTTTAAATAATGGAAGGAGCAACCTATTGTGGTAAGTTCGCTTTCGCGAAAGCGAACTCCTTATAAACCAAATTCTATCCCCACTACAAAAGCACCATAATTGCGCTCGCTGGTAATGCTGCGCACATAATCCACCCGGAAAGGGCGGAAGGAGCCAAACCCTATATTGTCGATCCCTGCGCTGACTTCATAATAAGGTTTACGCTCTGTCATCAAGGCTTTGGCACTAAGGATCAAATCATAGTTCAGCTGGTTGATTCCCGGTATTTTACCCATGATGAATCCTTTAAAATCGTGCTGCAGGTGTACCTGTGCATAAGACTTATTGGTACTGTAATCATAGTAATCCAGCAATCCAAAACCATACGGGTTTAATGCCTCTAACTTGTAGCGCAATCGGTTCCCATTAAAATGCTGGCGGTCGATAAAGGAAATGCCGTCTGCATTCAAAAAAGTTCCTGCATTCACCCAATAGCTGGAGCGACCCAAATTCCCTTGATCAAAATTTTGATACACACTGGCGCGAAACTGGTGGTAGTTGTAATTATCACTGCTAGCGGCTATTCCACCTTCATAACCTAGATTGATGGTAGGGTATTTCTCGTTCGTAATATTGATCTTGCGATCTGGATAGCTTTGATACTTTTGCCCTGGGCGTAGGGTCAGGGAAACATTTGTTTTAACCAATTCATGCTCACTGATAAATGCTAATCGTTGATTGTCCAGCAATAAAGGATCGTTAGGCGTATAATCGACATCGGACTGAGTAAACCAAACCTGGTCTGTGGTATTTTGTAAAGGCTGTCGACGCTCGTAGCCTACAGATCCTGAAAGGAAAATTCCATTGCTCACCTCTTCAGAATACCCGATACGGCCGTAATCCAATCCATAGAGTTTAGCATAATTGCGCTCAAAGAATAAACTAGAGATCGTGTTTTCTAGACTGGTAATAGGCCGGGTTGTGTTGATTTGGTTGGCTTGCGTACCACCTGATATACTCAGCGTCCTGCGATTGATTCTATTGAACCTATAGTTAGCGTATGCGGTGTAGCGCAAGCGATCGTCGTCAAATCCATAATTGAAATTGATCCCTGTGCTGAAGGAGCTGTTATAATCTTCATCAAAGCCTTTATTGTAGTTTAGACCTGTGCTGACCACAAAGCCTTGGACGGTATTGAAGCCTTCAAAATTGTCAGCGCCTATCACACCATTGTAGCTTAATCTGGATTGCTTATTGGAATTTCTATAAGAGTATCCCGTCAGTAGTTTCTGAATTTTAAACTTGTTGTTGACCGCATCCACACTGTCCTTATACTTTGGATCGTTCCGTACACTAGAGATGCTGTCTTTTTTTACATATTCTCGAGTTTCTTCGCTTGTCAAAGGGACTGGTCGTATGGTTTTCCAAAACAAACTGTCCTTTTTATTAGCTTCTCTATTGAAAGCTAAGGTTTCTGGACCGAAAGTTCGTTTATCAAAATTAGGATTGAAATTGTAGTTGGTATAATTAGCAATAAACCGACCATTGCCCTTAAACCCAAACAGTCCAAAAGAGAAGGTGATGTTTTGGGTACGTTTGACCCAGTCTTTACTGCTGGGCTCATAAGAGAAATCTTGTTTAAAGGTCAACTCCTTGATGACGGGAACATTGATGTTTAACCCGCTGGTGGTTAATTCTAAACCATAAATAGTCCATTGGTCTTCCACGATGTAAATAAAACCATTAAAGGTATTGTCTTTAGGACGGCGGGAGATGACTTCAATTTTATTGATAAGGAAATTATTGCTATCGAAAAAGGTACCTACTAATTTGTATTTGTAATAGCTAAAAGCATAGTCTGCAATAGGGGAGACGATGCGGTTGTTCAAGTCTATATTGTTGTTGTAGAAATCAAAATTAGCAGCCTCGGCACTGTTGACACTAAAACCTCTGTCGTCACCACTTATTTTACTGGCGGTGATGTATTCTTTAAAGTTATTAGGTGCTTGATAGGCAATATTGCTCACGGTTTCTGATAAATACACAATCCCGCTGCGGTTTAGGGAATCTAGAGAGCCACCTATGTCACCTATTTCTTGGCCTAAAAACTTCTCTGGAACATCTTCCATACGCCATAGTCCACGAGAGTAGAAGTCTGCCGTGTAGCTGGAAGTTTTGAGTCGGTTGGTTTCGCGGTTTTTGATGGCTTCGCGTATGACCCGGTCAGCCGGGTTTTCATCAGTGCGTACCACTACCTCGTCCAGTGAAGTGGTTTCCTCTATTAGGGTGGCATCTTGGGTGAAGAGAAACGTGGTTAGGTTCACCGTAATTTCTTTGGTCTTGTATCCTAGACTTTGAAATATAATGGTATGCTTTCCAGGTTTTTTGAATTCTAGCGCATAGACCCCATCCACATTAGTAGACGTTCCTGTGTAGGTGCCTTTTATATATATGGAGGCAAATGGTATGGGTTCCCCAGCGGCATCGGTTACCGTACCCGTAATTTGGCTAAAAAGGAAAAGAGGTAATAGAAATAAAACGAGAGCGTAAATTGACTTCATAAAAGGTATTGAGAGGATGGATAGTTTGTAGTAAGACACCATAATGAAGTGTAAGTTACTACTGTTAGTTACTCCATAGACTTTTAAGAAGTAAAAAAGTTTAGGCGTTGTAGGTTTTTTTGATTTGATCCAGGCGCTTTTTATTGTCTCGATTCTTCATGGTTTCCCGTTTGTCAAAGAGTTTTTTCCCTTTCGCAAGAGCGATCTGTACCTTAGCAAATCCGCGATCATTGATAAACATCACGATAGGAATGATGGTGTTACCAGAGTTCGTCACATCCTTGTGCAACTTTTTAAGCTCACGTCGTTGCAATAACAATTTACGCGCTGCTTTAGGTGCGTGATTAAAATGCGTGGCATGTGAGTATTCCTGTATGGTCATGTTAATGATCCACAGCTCATCGTCTTTGAACTCACAAAAAGCCTCTGCAATACTGGCTTTTCCTAAGCGTATGGCCTTGATCTCTGTACCCGTAAGTACAATTCCAGCCGTATACTTGTCCAGCAATTCATATTCAAAGCGCGCTTTGCGGTTCTTAATCTGTACGTTGTTCTTAAAATCCATGAAGTCACAAATATAATTTAACAGTTTGAGCCCATCGTTATATATTTGTGAAATGAAAAAAATCCTCTTTTCCATAACGCTAGTAACTTGTAGTATTTTAATTTCCTGTGGCGATCCAGAACCTACCGCCGCTGAAATCATGGATTTAAGCATCCAGGCTCATGGAGCAGATCTTGCTGCAAATGCTCGTATGGACTTTATTTTCAGGGGCATCAACTACAGTGTAGATCGTTATGATGGGCAGTTTGCTTATGAACGCCGTTTCCGTCAAGGCGATATGGATGTTCTGGACCGTTTAGATAACAATGGTTTTACCCGTCATTTTAATGATTCTCTAGTGGTGTTGAACGATACGATCGCGCAGCGCTATCAGTCGTCAGTGAACTCAGTGATTTATTTTGCACAATTGCCTTATGGTCTCGATGGCGATGCAGTTAACCTAAAATTGATAGGCACGGACAGCATCATGGACAGCAATTATTATGAGATTCAGGTTACTTTTAAAGAAGAAGGTGGTGGTGAGGACCACGAGGATGTCTTTGTATACTGGATCGACACGCAAGATTATCTGATTGATTACATGGCCTATTCTTATTGTGAGGATGATTGTGGATTTCGCTTTCGCGAAAGCGTGAACCGTAGAAATCTCAATGGGATCACCGTGCAGGATTACAACAATTATAAATCCAACCGTCAGGATCCAAAGCTAGAAGATCTGGACGACGCCTTTGAGGCTGGAAAATTACAATTGTTGAGCGAGATTAAGACAGAGTTTCCTGACGTGAAACTACATAATAAGTAGAATTCTCATCCTGATTACAATTCAGTAACCCATTCTTACAGTTGGGTCATTCTGCTTTTTTTTAAGCCAGTTGCTAGTGGATCTTTGGGACGTCCTTCAATAAGAAGTACATTTAAGATTCAAGACCAGAACCATGAGATTCAGCTCGATTACCAAAACCATTTTGATCAGCGCCTTTATTGCGCTGGTGATTTCCCTTATTAATTATGGATTTGGCAATCAACCAGTTGATATTTATGAAGCGGCGCAGGATTACTCGATCAATTTTTTGTTTGCCATTAGTATCACTCTGGTAAATGAAACCTTTTTCTCCTATTTCAATGATCGCATGTCTTGGTCCACGGCACCGCTGTTGCGATTAGTTCTAGGTGTTCTAGGCTCAGTTGTGGTTACATTAATCACGTTGTTTTTGCTAATTGCTTTTACCCGAATGATCATATTTGGGATGGGCTGGCAAGAATTTTTGGACTCGCAGCGTCAATCTTGGTATCTGTTTGGAGTTGGGTTTACGCTGGTAATTGCGCTTATTTTTCACCTGTTTTACTTCTATAAACAACTACAACAATCTAAGCTTAAGGAGCAAAAAGTCATTGCCAGTTCAGCGACGGCACAATTTGATGCATTGAAAAACCAGTTGGATCCTCATTTTTTGTTCAACAGTTTGAATGTATTGGTTTCCTTAATTGAAGAGAATCCAAGTGCGGCAGTGAACTTTACCACCTCTTTATCTAAAGTATACAGGTACGTTTTAGAACAACGCGGCAAGCAACTAGTTAGCGTTCAAGAAGAGTTGGCTTTTGCTCGTATATATATAGGACTGCTCAAAATGAGGTTTGAAGACAGCCTAGAAGTTCAAATTCCAGAGCAGGTGTCTCATCCTGAATTACAAATCGTCCCACTTTCCTTGCAGTTATTGATAGAAAATGCCGTCAAACATAACGTCATCAGTTCCAGCCAGCCATTGCACCTGCAAATCTATGAGGCCGATGGACAGCTGGTAATCAAGAACAACCTTCAAGCTAAAAATGTGCTGGGCAACAGCACTGGTGTAGGCCTGGCAAACATCGCCTCCAGGTATGGACTACTCACGGAACAAAAAATGACCATTGATAAAAACCGAACCTCATTTCAAGTGCATTTACCCTTACTGGATCCTGATCGTATACAACAACCTAAAACTACAGCTATGGAAACTCCATTAGAAGATTACCGATTGATGCAAGCCAAAGAGCGCGTGAAAAATATTAAAGAATTCTATGACGAACTCTGGCGCACCGTTTTGATACTGCTCTTTCTAGCCGTGTTGAATTACTTCACCTCAGATTTTCTATGGGTGATATTCCCAGCGATTGGGATGGGGATAGGATTATTTTTTCAATACATGAAAAACTTTGATCGGCATATATTCCTAGGCAAAAACTGGCAGAAAAATAAGTTGGATGAATTGATGAACGACCAAAACTTCTAAACCATGCAAACACAAGAAACTTACCAAGAAAAATATGCCCGGGCCAAGGCTCGTGTGCAGGAACTTAAATCTTTTTACAACCACATCGTTGTGTACGCATTCGTCAACCTGGGCCTTGCTGGATTGAATTACTATACAAATCAATGGAGCTTTCCATGGTTTTTGTTCCCATTATTGGGTTGGGGCATAGGACTGTCCAGTCATGCGGTGCGTACATTTCAATGGGACCCATTGACAAGTCAAGACTGGGAGGAGCGCAAGATTCAAGAGATCCTGCGCAAGGAGGAAAACCAATCTTTACAATAACAGCACATGCGCGTACTTATTATTGAGGATGAAAAACCAGCCGCCCGTCGCTTGCAACGCATGCTGGAACAATTAGATTTAGAAATTTCTCGTGTAGTTCATTCTGTTAAGGAAGCGATAGAATATTTGTCAAGCGCCACTGAGCCAGATTTGATCTTCTTAGACATCCAGTTGAGCGATGGGCTTTCTTTTGAGATATTTGAACACGTACAAATCAACAGCGCGATTATCTTTACCACTGCCTATGACGAGTATGCATTGCAGGCGTTCAAGCTCAACAGCATTGATTACTTACTGAAACCTATAGATGCAGTAGAGTTGGAACAGGCGGTGAATAAGTTTAAAATTCGCTTTCGCGAAAGCGAAAAGTCCAACAGCGTCAGTACACAATTACAACCTATCGACTTGCAACAGATTGCTAAGTTGCTAGGTACTCATCATGAGAATTACAAAACGCGGTTCACCGTGAAAGTAGGGGAGCACATCAAATTATTTACTGCAGATGAAATCCAGCTCTTCTACTCTGAAAACAAAGGTACCTACATCAACCTAGCAAATGGACGTAACTATTTAATAGATGGAAAGCTAGAATCCGTGGAGGCAGACTTAGATCCTAAGCAATTCTTCCGTATTTCTAGGCAGGTCATAGTGCGCATCGATGCCATAACAGATATCATCAGTTATACCAATTCTCGATTAAGAGTAAAGATTGATTCATTTAAAGAACTGGACTTAATTGTGAGTCGAGAGCGAGTAAAGGACTTTAAAGCCTGGTTAGAAGGCTGATAATCTTAAATAGGCGTTAATTCTAGAACCTATAATAGGTCTTTAACATATTCTTTAAAACCGTGATTCTTTATCTGACGTAAGTTTAGCATAATCAATAAAAAAATTACCCATGAAAAAAATTGCCCTTTGGTCCAGTATCGCAATATGCGCCGTAGCCGGTGTCTTTATTGCAGCTGATCACCTAGATGCTCCAGCCGTTGCTATGACAACTTCTGACATCGCAGACTTTTATGCTTTTGAAGGCGCTAACGCTGCCTCCACGACTTTTGTAGTAACGATTCCAGCGGCTGATGCAAACGCACAGTTTGATGAGAATGTACTTATCGAGATCAACATTGATAATACAGGTGCCGCAGATGGTGTTATAGAAGATCTTGTAATCCAAGCTATACGTCAAGGAGACAAAATGTACTTCTTCGGTCCTTATGCACCTAGTCAGACTGGATTGAACAGTACGATCAACACAGATCAGTTTGTAGCTTCTGTAGATATAGGAAGTCAAACAACCGTAGACGGTGTGAATTATTTCGCTGGTTTACGTCAAGATGCTTTCTTCTTTGACTTTGAAAGATTTAATACAGTAGTTGGAACAGCTCCAGCGTCTGGATTTGGTTCCACAGGTAATAATACGTTTGCTCCTTTAAATGTAAACGCTATTGTTATTGAAGTTCCTAATTCTAGACTAGGAACTGCACCACCACACATTGTAGATCAATTGCTACAAACCACTACTGGTCTTCCTGCAGCCTATAATGTCTGGGTGGAAACTAAAAGAAGATAATAACATTTTAAAAAAAATAGAATACCATGAAAATATTCAATATAAAATATACTATCGCAGCAGCTGCGCTAGCTATGATTACCATAAGTTGTGGAAATGATGACGACATCACTGGAAATCCAGTAACAACTGACTTCACTGGTACATTTGTACAAGAAGATCAAATGGGACGTCCAGGTATCAACACTGTTTTCCCAACGACTGATGCAGATGAAAATGCTTTCAATCAAACTATTCCTTCTAATGGAATCAACAGATGGCAGCCAACTTTTCAAGATAAAGTAGAAACTCTGTATAATGCTTACGGAGCATCGTATGAGAATAACATTCTAGGATTGGATTTGCCAACTCTTACAACCGCATTATCATTAGATGTGTTGCAAGTGGCGCCTAACGCTAGTGGACCTACAACCTATTTCGCAAGTACTAGTAACTTCTTGACAGGTCGTAGATTACAGGATGATGTGATTGACGTTTCTTTGATTCTTCTTTTTGGAGGAAACAGCGGAGCACGATTTGACGGTCAAAATGGAACACCTAACTTAGTTTCTGATAACGTAGGACTAGAAGCAGGTGTGACTCAGAGTGCATTCCCATACATGACTGCACCTCAATTTTAGAAATAAATTGATTTAACTTACAAGCCGATTCTAGCAATAGAGTCGGCTTTGTTGTAGTATAAAACCAAATACCGATTATGAAAAAACTATGGATACTTTTTGGCTTCTTAGGACTTGTTTCTTGCAACCAAGAAACCACCCAACAGCCTGAAAACATTACGAACATTGAAGATTATCAAGTCTATCTTGATACGGATGAAACTGAATTGATATCGCAATTAAAAGCAGAGGTGGAAGAATTAAAAACTGAAGCAGCTGGCGACACGACCCGTATCGTACTCAATGGATCGATTGCAGGGAAGTTGAATACATTATTTGATCTTACTGGAAATGTAGATTATTTGAATGAGTCCGTTCGCTTTCGCGAAAGCGTGGTCAAAAACACCTATATACGTCCTGAAAATTCTAAACATGCCCTGGCTCAAGCCTACATCAAGCAACATCGTTTCAAAAAGGCAGATAGCTTAATGCGCAGTTTTACTCAAGAATTTAGTGGTCCAGAAAGTCAAATGGTTCAATTTGACATTGCCATGGAACTTGGAGAATATAAAAAGGCAGAGTCCTTACTAGATTCTATGAGAAATACCGGTGATTATAATTACTTGATACGTGCTGCGAAATGGAATGATTACATAGGGCAGCTGGGAACTACGGTCAACCTGATGGAGAACGCCATGGAACTAGCAGATCAAAGCGGAGACCAGAGTAGACAGTTGTGGAGTTATTCTAACATCGCAGATTACTATGGCCATCATGGCGATCTAGAAAAGTCATATGCACATTACTTAAAAACCTTAGAAAAAGACCCACATAATACCTATGCGTTGAAAGGTATTGCATGGATTGCCTATTCTCATGATAGTGATGTGGAGGAGGCTAGAACCATTCTAGAAAACTTGAGCAAGCGCCACCCCACGCCAGATTATCTACTAGATCTTGCGGAATTGTATGAATTTGAAGGAAAGGAGCAAGAAGCTATGGCCCTAAAGGAGGATTTTATGACCCGAGTTTCAGATCCAGAGTACAGAGGAATGTATAACGCCTATAAGATTACTGAATTGATTGATGCTGGACAGACTCAAAAGGCTGTAGATCTGGCACGAATTGAAGTTCAAAACCGAGCTACTCCTGAAACATATGATTTATTGGGATACGCACTTCTTACTAATGGAGAGGCTCAGGCTGCTTTAGAAAATCATGAGCAATATGTGATAGGTAAAACATTTGAGCCCGTTGCTCAATTCCACACCGCTTTAATCTACAAGGCAAATGGTATGGATAAAGCTGTAGCGGCCTTTAAAGAGGAGCTTCTAGAGACGGAATATGAGATGGGTCCAGTTACTTATAAAAAAATTGAGGCTTTATAAAACCACAACCTAAATGTTTACGTAAGTATACTGATAGTTAATTACTCTGGAATTGAGAAAGTCAGCGTAATTTTTGGTTGGTTAGTTTAGGAATGCCTGGCTCGAGAGAGTCAGGCATTTTTGTTGGTTCTTATTCCTATGTATTTCAGGAAAGCTATCAGGGCGTTTTATTGAATAGCGCCCAGTGTATACAGTCGTTCTAAAGTAGGAGTAGGGCTACCACCAGCTTCTTCTAAGGTTATACCAAAAGCTTGGGTGTCATTAGCATTAGTAAACTCCAGCATCGTTTTAGAACTGGAAGCTACAAGGCCTAAGTTCGTAGGTGTTAATGGATTCAAAGTCAACGACCATAACTGGTAAGTCATGTTAGCTGGTGCTTCAGGCAAGCCAGTAATGTCCAGATAGGTAACGTCTTTTTCTGCGTTGTGAAAGGCTACAGCGCCAGCCGTGGTATGATTTCCTTGACCTGCAAGATTTACTTTAACGGTATTCGGATCTTTAATGAAAGCTAAGGCTTCTTGATAATCTGCATTCAAGGAATCTAAGTCAGTAACTTCATTAGTTAAAAATTCATTTTTTTGTTCTACAGAAACCATCTGCTCAGTAATATCTGTGTTTTCATAGAATAAATAACCACAACCTAAGAACAGTAACAAAGAAGCCGCCCAGCCTAAATACTGGCTCCAGTGGTTATTCTCTGCCTTGGCCTTATCTTCTTTAATGTAGGCTTTGATTGATTCATAAAGAGCAACTTGATCCACTGCAGGAGCTATGCCCGCAGCAAGCTGAAAATAGGCGCTTTCAATGCGTTCTACCTCTTCTTCAAGTTCTGGATTTTGTTTAATGAGTTTAGCAATAGCTAGCGTTTCTTGACGGGTTAATGCCCCACAAACGTATGCCTCTAAATCTCCGCTATTTTTAATTTCTTGTATTTCCATCAGTTAAGCATCATTTCGCGTAAGCTGTTCAGACACTTTCTATGTCTGGTCTTCAATGTACCGGAAGGCATATCTAATTCTTCAGCACCATCCTTAAAGGTAAAACCTTTGAAGAAGATGATGTCAATTATCTTGATACACATGGGTTCCAATTTCTCCACCCATTGTTTCAAAAACAGAGTGTTGGTTTCCTCATCCAGATTATTGTTACTTACGATGATATCTACGAAATTATCAGCACTTAAGTTTTTAAGACTGTTCTTATGACGCTTACTGCGCAGATAATCGACAGAGGCATTTCTGGCTATGTTTAGGATCCAGGTAAAGAATCGACCAGAGTTGGAATCATAGCTATCGGCATTTTTCCATATTTTGATAAATACATCTTGTAATATTTCTTGAGCGACATCGTCGTTTTTGACAATGGCAAAAATCACTCCATGTAACGCGACTTGATACCGTTCGTAAATTCTATTAAAAGCGACCTCGCTGCCTTCTTGCATTCTGGCGATCAGTAGATCGGGTTGAGCATTCATATTGTTTAGTAAATATTTTTAAAGATGCAAAAAAAAATCTACAAGTAGATACTTGTAGATTTTCAATTTTAATCTCGATATGTATTTATTCAATAACACCACAAGCGACTCTCGCTCCAGCAGCACCACTAGGTTGTGATGTGAAATCATCTGCAGTTGCATGTACGATGACTCCTTTTCCTTTAATATTTTTAGTAGCATCATCACAATCCATACACCATTTGTCTGTACTAAAGGTGTAACTAGCTTCACCATTTGCGTTTGCTTCTAGATTCCCTATGTCGCCCATATGGTGCGAACCTTCATCCCAGTCGCCATGCTCGTTAGATTTAGGATTCCAATGTCCACCAGCACTTGTAGCATCAGTCGCACTACAATCTCCATTCTCATGTAAATGAATTGCGTGAACTCCTGGTTCTAATCCAGTAAGGTTAGCAATCATTTTAACTTGCGCGCCTTCTTGTACAAAAGAAATCACTCCTGTAACGTTACTACCACTTTTAGAAGCCATAGGCACAGCTATTTCCATTTTGCTATCCATAGAAGATTCAGAATCCATAGAAGAACTGTCCTCCATTTCAGTCATGGTTTCATCTGTCATTTCTTCCTCTTTAGTTTCTTTACAAGAAACGCTTAAAGTTAAGGCTAGTGCCATTAAGGCAATATTCAATTTTTTCATTGGTTTTAGTTTTATTCTGTGAAGTTAGCCAAGTGCAGTCCAACGACCAACCATTTCACAATTCTTTAAAATTTATGCTTATGATTAAAAAGGCAGAATTTTATCAAACTTATTTGGATTCAGATTTCCTAATTTTAAATTTTCCATAGCATTTAAGGCTACATCTACTCTTTTTTGAGAATCCTTAATCCCGTAGATCAAGAAAATTAAATTGCGCTGTTTACCAGGCAAAAGGGATTCAAATATTTGGTAGGCTTCATAATCACTTAAGAGTACAGCTTCCAGTTCTTCTGTCATAGGAGCTTGATACTTACTGGTATCTTCTTGCATGTCTATATGCACATTATCACCTTCTTCAATAGCAAGTAATTTCTTGTTGGCTTTTGAAAACATAAGGTACCTTAACCCTTTTCTTTTGATAACGCCAGCATAAAGAGTTAACTCGTTCTCATTTGCGCTGACATTTGCAACTACACGTTTGATTTTGTAGATATCCAACTGCTCAGCAATATCTTCTGGAATAATCAATGCGCCTATCCATCCATCTGTATTAAGTGGAGTTGTAAACGTGAAAGTCATTTTATGAGCTTAGTGATCACTTGCGTTTGTGTGTGGAGCGTCTTATGTACTGGACATTTATCTGCTATGACCATCAACTTATCTAGCTGGGTTGGATTCAGATCGCTATCTATTTTTATATGTCTAGTGAACGTATCAATTTTGGCAGTATCACTCTCGCAGTTCTCACAATCCGTCGCATGTTGCTTCCCATAGGTCACATGACATTCTACATTTTGCACCTTCCATTTTTTACGCCGGGCATACATTTGAAGGGTCATGACCGTACAAGAAGCTAAACCGCTTGATACAAGGTCGTAGGGTGTGGGTCCAAAATTATTACCACCATAGCTTACTGGTTCATCTGCTGTAAAATAATGGGATCCTGCTCGCATCTGTGTGGTAAAAAGTGTTTCTTGATCCAGGCTAGCAACTACAGGGAGCTCAGAATCTAATCGATCTTCCTTTTGCTTTTCTAGATATCGAGAGGCCCAGCT
Organism: Nonlabens marinus S1-08; assembly: GCF_000831385.1. Lineage (NCBI taxonomy): Bacteria > Pseudomonadati > Bacteroidota > Flavobacteriia > Flavobacteriales > Flavobacteriaceae > Nonlabens > Nonlabens marinus. Next base: position 2,162,041 of record NZ_AP014548.1, read on the forward strand.
GGCAATGACTTCGCCTACATAAATACTATCAACTTTATCTGTTAATAGATGGTCTGCACCATCCAGGCTCAAGAAGCTTTTAGGATGAATCGCTGCATGGTATAGCTTTTCAGCATGTGATATGCCTACAGTTGTGTCCTGGGGGGAATGGCAAATTAAAATTGGACGTCGCAAGTTGTTCAAGGTTTCAGTTACCATTTGCTCATTGATGTCCCTGAGAAACTGTTCTTTGATTTTAAAGGGTCTTCCGCTTAATTCTACTACTGCTTCTCCATTTTCCACAATCGCTTCGAGCTGGTTGCCAAAAAGGTGTTTCACATGTTTCGTATCGCTAGGTGTTCCAATTGTTGCAACAACCTTGATGCATTCCGCTTTCGCGGAAGCGTAAATCACCGCAGCACCGCCTAATGAATGACCTATGGCGAGCGTTGGCGCTTTATAATTTTTCTTCAAATAGTCAATAGCGGAAAGTAAATCCTCCACATTACCCGAGAAATTAGTATCTCCAAAATCACCCTCAGAATCGCCTAGTCCTGTAAAATCAAATCTCAAAACGCCAAAACCAGCGGTAGTAAGCGCTCTAGAAATATTTCTTGTGGCGCTAAAGTTCTTACTGCAAGTGAAACAGTGAGCAAAAATGGCATAGTTATGCGGAAGGCGATCTGCTGGCAATTCTAGCCTGCCGCTTAACTGATAACCTTCCGCATTTTCAAATTCGATTTTTTCGTAATTCATAGACTGATGCTATTCCCAGAGGTCTAGCTGTACTTTTTTCATTTCAGATTTATAGGTTTCCCAGTCTGTAGATAGCCATTCCTTAGTTTCTGCCATGGTTTTTACCGCCATATTTTCAGCTTGAGTATACAGCTGCGTTTCCGTAGCAGTTTGAGGTCCTTGACGGCTATTGATATAGCTTCTTGCTCCATACAGGCGTTGGGTAACTGTAGTCTCTGGGTTGCGGGTAATGCCCTGACGATCGTCGATAGTCCCGAAGTATTTAGCTTGCTCAGTTTCTATGGCTTTGATGATCGAGTCTGTAGTTTTGATTTGCTCTTTGTATTCTTTCTTATCTTTTTCAGTCAAAAGGCTCTTAAAGGCTTCGGCTGTTTTTTTGTTCTTGGCCAACTCTTGAGTGACTTGATAAATGCGGTCTGTTAGGTCTTCCAACTCTTTCATGGCTTCATACTTAGCCTTGCGATTTGCATCACTGATCTCTGAAATTCTGGGATCATCTTGTACGTTAATTTGCGTTTCACTTTCATAACCCGCGTATTCTAATACCGCTTTATAGGTGCCTGGCAACACGTCCACACCACCGTTTTCACGGTCAGAATCGTTAAATCGACGAGAAGGAAAGTTCTTACCGCTTTCCCTCAACCTCCAGTTCCAATCATGTATTCCTTTTTTCTCAGGCGCTTTTGAATTCAGCGTTCTAATTAGTCGTTCCCCATCGTAAATTTTGAGGAATAGGCTGTCTGTCTTTACAGTGTCGGACTTCTTAAGTAAATCTTTATCAAAATAGTATTTGAACCTCCCATTACTACCGCGATTCTCACCTTGATACATAGCATCTGCACTGAATCTGCTACCGGTAGGTTGCTGATATCTGGCGTGGTATGCGATGGGTGGTTCAAATAACTGAATAGGCTTCTCAAATTTTGCATTGTTTCTGGCTAATTCTCGCAACGGACGAATGTCGTCCAGTACCCAAGCTGCACGGCCAAATGTTCCAATAACTAAGTCCTGCTCGCGTGGATGAATCACTAAATCTTTGACAGGTACCGTTGGAAATCCGTTAGTGTATTTAGTCCAATTTTTTGCTCCGTCGATGGAGACATACAACCCATCATCGGTTCCTAAAAACACTAGGTTGTTTTCCTTAGGATCTTCAATGATACTTAAGGTGTAGCTGGCTACATCGTCATTATTTATAATACGTTCCCAACTTTTCCCATAATTAGTTGTGCGGTAGGCGTATGGTTCATAATTGAACCTGCGGTAATCGTTTGCAATTAATAGGGCATGGCCTTTTTTAGTCTGGGATGCTTTGATTTGAGCAATCCAGCTTCCTGCTGGAAGACCTTTTAACCCGTTAGAAACATCAGTCCAGTTGCTACCACCATCTTTAGTCACGTGTACTCGCCCATCATCAGACCCTGTATATATTACATTACGCTCTGCGGCGCTAGGTTCTATGACTAAGAGGGTCGTATGATTTTCAGCTCCTGTGGCATCCATGGTCAACCCTCCAGATTCACCTTGCTTTTGCTTTTCAGGATCGTTAGTGGTCAAGTCTGGGCTTATTACAGTCCAGGTCAATCCCTTGTCAGTTGATTTATGCACAAATTGGCTTCCAAAATAAAGAGTGCTGGAATCAAATGGATCCATTTGAATGGCAGAATTCCAATTGAACCTCAAATCCACATCTGGATCTGGGTGTGTAGGTTGTATGCTATAATTGTTACCAGTTTCCCAATCGTATCGTTGAACAGATCCTTGTTGACTCATGGTATAACCAAAACGGTTGTTATCTGGGTCAGGAATTACGTCAAATCCATCACCAAAGCTAATCTCTTGCCAGTAGCTGTTTCTGATTCCCTGATCACGCCATGTGTATGCAGGTCCTCGCCAACTTCCATTGTCCTGCATCCCACCATACACATTGTACGGCGTCTCCATATCTACATTAATATGATAGAACTGCGCCACGGGAATGTTTCCAATAAATCTCCAGGACTCACCACGATCGTTTGAAATGTTCAAACCACCATCGTTGCCATCAATAATAAAATCAGGATTATTAGGATGAATGTAAAACGCATGATGATCTGGATGAACCCCATTGTTTGCTCCATAAGCATTCATTAATTGGTCAAAATTTCTACCACCATCTTCTGATACGTTTACATAAGTAAATACAGAATACACCCTATTTTCATTAGAAGGATCTACATAGATCTCAGAATAATAAAAGGGTCTATTTCCTATATCACTCTTATCATTAATTTTTTTCCATTTGAACCCTCCATCTGTTGACTTGTAAAGCGCGTTTTTTTTAGCCTCAATTAAGGCGTATACTACGTCAGGATCACTTTTGGCAATAGCCACACCTATACGACCCAGTTCTCCTTTAGGCAAACCATCTTCATCGCTCAATTTTTTCCAGTTGTCACCACCATCATGTGTGATGTACAATCCAGAACCCTCACCGCCCGATTTAAAAAACCATGGATCGCGCTTGTGTTCCCACATTGCGGCAATCAATTTGTTAGGATTGCTAGGATCCATTACTAGATCTGCCGCTCCAGATTTATCGTTAGTGTATAATACTTTTTTCCAGCTCTTCCCACCATCGGTGGTTTTGAAAACTCCACGTTCAGGATGTTCTCCCCATGGAGAACCTATGGCTGCTGCATAAACTGTGTTGGGGTCTGTAGGATCGATTACCACCCTATGAATGTGACGTGTTTTTTCAAGTCCCATTGCTTTCCAGGATTTTCCACCGTCTAGAGATTTGAAAATACCGTAACCACCATTTAAGGAGTTACGTGGGTTCCCTTCTCCAGTTCCCACCCAGATCACACTTGGGTTGGACTGCTGTATAGCTACCGCACCTATAGAGGCGGTGACTTGATCTTCAAAAATAGGTTTCCAAGCAGTTCCAGCACTTTCAGATTTCCACAAACCACCGCTGGCTGTACCAGCGTACATAATATTAGGATCACTTTCTACGACATCAATGCTGGTCACACGACCTGACATTCCGCCTGGACCTATATTTCGAGGTTTCATTTCTTTGACCAGATCTAGATCAAGTTTTTGTGAAAAAGCAGTTAGCGGTAGGATAACCAGTAGGAGTAAGGTAAATTTCTTCATAAAGCTAGAATAAAATAAGTTCCTAAAGATATGAATTGATTCCGCTTTCGCGAAAGCGAACTTCAAACGATTTTCCTACTTCAACAAATCAAAAGCGGTTTGAGCGCTATGCAATGCACCTTCCATATATCCAGGAAGTACAGCACTAGTCTCAGAACCTGCCATAATCAAAGAGTTTTCATGAAATGTTTGTCGCAATAACGAATGGCCATTATTTTGATGTGGGGTAAGAGAGTTATTTGAAGCAACATGTGTAAACTCTTGTTCTTGCCAGACGATTTCTTCATAAGAAATGTAATCTAAAACTCTAGTGCCAAATATTGTTTCCAACTGTTGCATCACTTTTGCTTTCCGGTCTTCTGGAGTCCAAGTATTCGCTTCTGGATGTAGAAAACCCATCATGGCAAATCGATCTTGATCTGCATTGGAATAATCATAAAGCTCTGTGATAGGACCATAATTGCTAAAACTAGTCACCGGAATTTGTTCATATTTCCAAAACGCTTTAGGAAAACCTATTCCAAACTTAATGGAGTTTTCCATCCAGGTATGAGTTTTTGAGGCTATTTGCTGATAGTCATTGGGAAGCTCAGGATCAAAACTGATCCTTGCATTTAAAATGGCCGGAGGCAAGGCGCAAATTACTTTTTCTGTGGTAAAAATTCCTTGAGAGGTTTGAAGTTTATACCCTTTTTCTTCTCTAGTAACTCTATTTACCATAGTGTCCAAATGGATCTTTTCAGCATCTAGGGTGGAAGCAAGTGATAAAATCAAGTTAGTAGCTCCTCCTTTAATACGATAACTGATTTGTTCCTGCGGCGGCAGTTGAAATTGCTGATAACTGGCATTGGCTGTAGGTTGATACCATACTTTAGGCCCCATGCTTTGAGGATGCGTGAGAATGTTTAAATCCTCCAGTAATTGCTTTAACTTAGGATTATAATCCCAAAACCAAGCGGCACCTAGATCTATAGGTACATGATTGCCAGACATTTTAGTGAATATACGACCGCCCAATCGGGATCTACCTTCAAGAATCTGATAGTCCATACCCTTGAGTTGAAGAAGATAGCCTAAATAAACTCCAGTGAGCCCACCGCCCAGAATGGTAATCTTAGCATGCATAAAAAAAGCCTTTGAATGAAATCAAAGGCTTTAAAGGTACTAACTAGTTGCTATTATTGCTGTGGTAACACAATTTCTTCTTTCCACATTTCATCGCCTAGAGGCCTCAATTTATTACTTCCTGAAAACTCTCTGCTAGGGCGTGATTCAATAAATGGATTATTAAAACGACCATTTACAGCGATGTCGTTCAAGCATAAGTTTAGCAGCGGTTCTGACGGGTCGCCTAAAACGCCTAAGTTTCCAAAATTTTCATTTTGTCTGATATCTGGTTGTAAACCATCAAAATAGTCTGTTCTACCGACGCTGTTTAAGCTCTTCAAAACTAGCGGTTGCATAGCATAACGGTGCGCAGGATTTGCACCTTGTCTTGTAAAGTCCTCACTGTCATATAAGGTGATGCTGGCTTGAAATTTACCTGCGGTATCGTCACCTACTTGAACTACATTGACATATGGATCTAATGAATTGATTAATAGTTCACTGGCGCTCGCGCTATTGCCAGTCGTGATGATGTGTACCTTAGATAGAGATAGACGGTTGAGCGCAGCCCCACCTGTGGTGTTATTCTTAAAAAAATTGACCAGTTGGTCTGGATTATTTTCTTGTAAAAATTCTTGAATATCAGGATTCCACTGTTCAGTAGAGAAGACATCAGTTGTAGGATTATTAGTAACTAGACTACCTAGAGTAATGGCACTATTTACAGAACCACCGCTATTATATCTCAAATCAATAACGAGATGGGTGATCCCTTGAGATTTGAAGTTGGCAAATACTGAATTGAGTTGGTCGTCAAACTGGCGTAAAAAACTATTGTAAACTAGATAGCCTACTTTGGCATTGCCTTGATCAATGACTTTACTAACTAGTATAGGGTCTTCTTGAACTTGCGCCTTAGTCAAATTTATGGTGTTGCCATTAGCAATTGGATCTCCATTATTATAATCGGCAAGAGTTATGGTGTAGCTGTTTTGAGCAATCAGCGTTCTAAAATTCGTGCGAGTTAGTTGGATGCCATCAATTTCAGTAAAAATTTGACCACGTACAACACCTTGTGCAGCTGCACTGGTATTAGGAAGTACATATCTTACATAACCAAATATATTATTGACATCATTCGCATAGCCTACCAGACCGAACTCCATTCCATTATTCAAGCTGTTTCCTGAAAGTGCTTGTTCTAAGGCTATGTAATCACTAAAAATAACACTGAATCGATCCACACGGTTGGGGTCGAAGATCAGAGATTCAAAAAAATCTTCAGGTGTATCAAATTGGGCGTGAAAATCTTCTAATTCTTTCACGGTAGAAAATCGATCATCTGCAAGCACAGGAACGTCAGGTTTATATAAATAAAACGCATTCATTCCACGATAAATAAAATTCTTTATCGTTAGGTCACTTGCAAGCTTATCATCATTGTCTTGCGCACAGCTGTTGAGCAGTGCAATAGCGATTAGGGAAAGAAAAAGGGACTTGAAAATTCTCATAGGAGCGCGATGTTATAAGGCATTAAAAATAGATAAACCAATAGGTCTTTAAATCAATATTCTAGAGATTTTACGAAAATCAAAATAGAAAATTGAAGTGTTGAAAAGACTTTATAAAGCATAAACCATGCTAAGATGCTGGTTAAAATGTTTTTTTTCGTCCATTTGTAACATATCGATAACACTCTCGTCATGATAATAGAACCACGTTCATGAACCAACCAAAATTCATAGCGACATTCAAAGAAGTACAGCGTAATATGTACCTGTTGTCTCGCAGATTGCTCACCTCACATGAGGAAGCTGCAGATGCTGTACAGGAGACGATGTTGAAGCTTTGGGAACGCAGAAAAGAACTAGGGAAGATTGCTAACAAGGAAGCCTATGCCATGCAAATGGTAAAGAACTACTCACTGGATCGCTTAAAAAGTAAACAAGCCAGTCACCTGAAAATTGTTCATAGCAACTATGAATCTGATGACCGGAACGTGTTAGATGATCTAGAGCAAGAAGCTAAGGTTGGGATGGTTCAAAAGATGATTGCAGAATTACCTGAAAATTATAAAACAGTCATTCATCTTAGAGATATCGAAGGCTATGATTATGAAGCCATTGAACGCATCATGGACATGAAGTCTACTGCCGTCAGGGTAGTGCTGAGTAGGGCACGCAAGTTGCTTAGAAAGAAAATAGAAGAAAAATATCAAAGCTATACCGCATGAAAAAGCTATTGGAAAAATATTGGGAAGGCAACACCAGCCTTCAAGAAGAGCAGGAGTTGAAGGAATATTTCAACAGTGGTGCCGTGGCACAAGAACACGAGGTGTACCGCGTATTGTTCAACAGTTTTGAGCTTGAAGGCAGCATTGAGGAAGAAGGTTTTGACGCTTTCGCGAAAGTGAAATCACAACAAACTGAAAAGAGCTATTTCAAACGTAGAACATGGACAGGGATCGCAGTTGCCGCAAGTGTCACTGCTATGATTGCAGTAGGATCGGGTTATTATGACCAAGAGCCTGCTCAAGACTTAGGAACCTATGAAACCCCAGAAGAGGCTTATGCCGCTACCGTGGCAGCCTTAGAAATGGTTTCCAATAAATTTAATCAAGGAAAACAAAATTTAAAACCCATTACCGAAATAGAAAAACAGACGGTACAAGTTTTTAATATCAATCAACTTTAATATAAAATCCAAAAAAATGAAAAAAGTAATCTACATAGTGTTATTCCTGGCAACAGCCATGACCGCTACAGCCCAAAATTTTGACGAGGTGGGTAATCTATCTCATGTTTCTGAAACACGAGTGACTGGAGCGATGTTTAAAATGATATCAGGAATTGATATTGATGACCCAGAATTTGCAGAGTTGATGAAGACCGTCAACAATCTTAAGGACTTAAGAGTTTACGCTACAGATGACAAAGGGTCTGCCGCTAAAATGAAATCCTTTGCGGATAATTTTATTTCTAAAAATAATATGGATCTTTTGATGAGTGTTAAGGAAGATGGTCAAAAATTCTCTTTCCACGTACGTAAAGGGAATACGGAGACAAAAATTAAAGAATTGGTAATGTTCATTGATGGCGCCGATTCTAAAGAGTCTAGTGCTGTATTTCTTGTGATCACGGGAGATCTTGATTTGAATCAAATTGCTAAGATCACGCAGCAAATGAATGTACCTGGTCAAAAGCAAATAAAAGAGGCCACACAGAAAAAGTAATATACCCACCATCCAAAAATCAGTATCATGAACAAGCTTATACTAAAAGTAATTGCACTTTCTCTAACAGCAATGGCGCTATTGACCTCTTGTGAACAACAAGAGAGCTTACAACAGTACTATGTAGATCACGAAGAAGCTGATGGCTTCATTATGACCTCCATTCCTAAAACTATCGTACCTATTGATAAAAGCAAATTGAGTAATGAATCTGTTGAGGCATACGAATCGATAAACAAAATCAATGTTTTAGCAATGCCTTTAACCGCTGATAACAAGGAGATGTTTGCACAAGAAACAGAACGATTAAACAAGATCTTTAAAAATGAGAAGTACGAGTTACTCATGTCTCATAATAGCGATGGTTTCAAGGTTAAAATGATGTTTGATGGCACACAAGATGCTATTGATGAAATCATTGTCTATGGAAATTCTCCAGAAATGGGACTGGGTGTAGCGAGAGTATTGGGTACCGATATGAATATGGCTAGGATATTGAACATGATGAAAGAACTGGAAGGAACAAATACAAGCCCAGCAGGAATAGAGATGATGATGAGGGGAATGGGTATGCCTTCACAAAACATGAGAATTGACGCAAAATAGTCGCTATTCTACTAAAATTTATAAGCCCCTTCCTTCAAAAGCAAGGGGCTTTTTGTTTCTAATAATCTGCTCTAGAATACGAGAGAAGAAACTTATATTTGCAGCCGCTTAAAATCAGAAGTTATGAAAGCCGGAATCGTAGGTTTACCAAACGTTGGGAAGTCCACATTATTCAATTGTTTGTCTAATGCTAAGGCGCAAAGCGCCAATTTTCCATTTTGTACCATTGAACCTAATGTAGGTGTGGTGAACGTGCCAGACCCACGTCTCAAGAAATTAGAAGAGCTCGTGAATCCAGAACGTGTCGTTCCTGCTACCGTAGAGATTGTAGATATTGCTGGTCTTGTTAAGGGTGCAAGCAAAGGAGAAGGTCTTGGGAATCAGTTTTTAGGGAACATTAGAGAAACCGACGCGATCATTCACGTGTTGAGATGTTTTGAGAACGATAATATCGTTCACGTAGATGGTAATGTGAACCCTATTAGAGATAAGGAAACTATAGACATCGAACTTCAATTAAAAGATTTAGAGACAGTCGATAAGAAGCTTGAAAAAGTAAAAAAGGCCGCCCGCACAGGAAATAAGGATGCGATGAGAGAAGACGAAGTCTTGTCTGCTGTTAAAAGTGCTTTAGAGTCTGGAAAATCTGTAAGAACCGTACAAGTAGATGAAACGTCGAGAGCGGAGTTTATCAAGCCATTACAGTTCATTACAGACAAGCCTGTTTTATATCTATGTAATGTAAATGATGATGCTGCTGTTACTGGGAATGCTTATGTAGAGCAAGTACGAGAATTGGTGAAAGATGAAAATGCAGAAGTTCTCATTCTAGCAGTAGGGACAGAAGCAGATATTACGGAGCTGGAAAGCTATGAAGAGCGAAAAGAATTTTTAGCAGATATGGGTCTTGACGAGCCAGGAAGCGCTAAGCTGATCCGTTCTGCGTACAAGTTGTTGAATCAAGAAACTTACTTTACCGCTGGTGTAAAAGAAGTTAGAGCATGGACCATTAACTCTGGAGCTACTGGACCACAGGCGGCTGGAGTTATTCATACAGATTTTGAGAAAGGATTCATACGTGCAGAGGTTATTAAATATGACACCTACGTGCAGTATGGCTCAGAACAAAAAGTAAAAGAAGCTGGTAAATTGAAAGTTGAAGGGAAGGAATACATCGTTCAAGATGGAGACATCATGCACTTCTTGTTCAATGTATAATCACTAATTATATTTGAAGTTGCCTTTATTTAGGCATCAATTCGGGATGTGGCGCAGTCTGGTAGCGTACACGGCTGGGGGCCGTGTGGTCGCAGGTTCAAATCCTGTCATCCCGACAAATGAGGCTTTCAAAGCCTATCAAATTATAGCAAAAGCTATGATTTACAAGGTTTTATATGAAATGGGAATATAACTCATATCATGGAAAACCAACCGATTCGGTTAGCAATTCGGTTAGCATACCCCAATAAGGAAAAGTGCTAACCGAATAGGCTGTAAAACACTGTTAATTAAATAGTTGATTTGACATTCGTCGAGAAGTAAGTATAACTTTTAAGACGACAACTATGAAATCACGGTTAGCATTTAGCCTGCTATTTTGGCTGGAAACTTCCAGAGTCCAAAATGGAACGGCTCCAATTATCGCACGTATTACTGTTAATGGTAAGCGATCAAACATCAGTTTGCAAAGAAAAGTTGAGATTGCTCGATGGAGTAAATCCAGATCTAGAGCCACTGGAAGTAGTCAAGAGTCCATAAAGCTCAACCGATTCCTAGATCAGTTTCAAATTGATATCTACGAGACTTTCGACCAGTTAGTAAAAGAGAAGGCTCACATAAGCCCTCAATCCATCAAGGCAAGGTATTTAGGTCAAGATAGCCAAGAATATAGTTTATTGGATCTTGTTGAGTATCACAATGAAAAAATGACCGTTTCACTTACACACGGTACTTTAAAAAATTACTATACCACCCATAAGTATATCAAGCTGTTTTTGAAAAACAAAATGAACACGGATGACCTCAACTTGTCACAGTTGTCTTTTAGGTTTTTAATTGATTTTGAGAACTATCTGCGCAGTCACACTCCGACTGATCATCAAAGGAAGATGGAAAACAATACTGTGATGAAGCACATACAGCGACTTCGTAAGATGGTCACAATGGCTTACAAAATGGAGTGGCTGGCCAAAGATCCATTTGTAAAATTTAAACCTACTTATGTCCGCAATGAGCGTGAATTTTTATCGGATCAGGAGTTGCAGGGTATTATAGAGAAGCAATTTAGAATTGAACGATTGAACTTGGTAAAAGATCTATTTGTTTTCGCCTGCTATACAGGCTTGTCCTACATTGACTTGATAAAACTAAAAATGGACAATATAAGTTTGGGTATCGATGGGAATAAGTGGATTATAACTAACCGTCAAAAAACCAATAACCGAGTTAAAATTCCTTTGTTGGACATTCCTCAGCAGCTAATCGATAAATACTGCGATCATCCCAAGTCAGTAAGCAATGGAACATTGTTTCCTAAAATGTCCAATCAAAAACTGAATTCTTATTTGAAAGAAATCTCCGATCTGTGCGGGATAACTAAAAATCTAACATTTCACATTGCAAGACACACATTTGCGACAACAGTAACCTTGTCAAACGGTGTACCTATAGAAACAGTATCAAAATTGTTAGGGCACAGTAAAATTGCCACAACGCAAATTTATGCTCGAGTATTGGAGCATAAAGTAAGCCATGATATGGCCAATTTAAGAGCTGTTCTCGAGGATGCAAAGGAAAATCAAACCACTAAAAACCAAGAAAGTAAATCGCAACAAATAATTTAATTGTAGCTATTTGACACTAATTACCTTACTTTTGTGTCAAATGAAACGATTTATCCACAAATCAATGGCAGTTCTTATGGCAGCCGTAGTTCTCATGACTACGATGTCGTTTACTGTTGATATTCATTATTGTGGAGATTCTTTAGTAGATTTTTCTTTTGTCCAGCAAGTAAAAACTTGCGGAATGGAAACAGCGCAACCCGCTAAAACTTGTGAGAATCCCAAAATGAGTGAAAAGTCCTGTTGTACAGATCAACAGATTGTCAAGGAAGGCAAAGACGACCTTAAAATATCTTTTGACACACTTAGTTTTGAGCAGCATACGTTCATCGCTGCTTTTACATATTCTTATATAAACTTATTTGAAGGAACCGAATCTGAAGAAGTTCCTTTTGAAGATTACCCGAGACCCTTTGTCAAACGGGATGTGCAAGTGCTGCACCAGACTTTCTTAATTTGATGTATTAGATTTTTAGAATGAAGCCCAACAGCTATGCTGTCGTGGGCTAAAACTCGTGTTTGCCATTTTCCGCAACACGCAATTCCAAAACTCTAATAATAAAATGCTATGCTGAATAAGAGCATTAAATTTCTCATAGAAAATAAACTTGTTGTCGTTCTACTACTCGCTCTATTTGTGGGTTGGGGCGTGGTCAACGCACCCTTTAATTGGGAAACAGGTATTTTGCCCACAGACCCAGTTGCCGTTGATGCCATACCTGATATTGGCGAGAACCAACAAATTGTTTTTACCAAGTGGCAAGGTCGCTCGCCACAGGATATTGAAGACCAAATCACATATCCGCTTACCACTTCCCTTTTGGGTATTCCGGGCGTGAAAACCATCCGTAGTTCATCTATGTTTGGATTTTCCAGTATCTATATCATTTTTGAAGAAGATATCGAGTTCTACTGGTCGCGCAGTCGAATACTCGAAAAACTGAACTCACTTCCTTCAAACCTTTTGCCCGATGGTGTCAATCCATCTCTTGGGCCAGATGCTACAGGTCTCGGACAGATATTTTGGTACACATTGGAAGGTCGCGACAAAGACGGTAACGTAACTGGTGGATGGGATTTACAGGAATTGCGTAGCATTCAGGATTACTATGTGAAGTATGGCTTATCCTCTGCAAGCGGTGTTTCTGAAGTAGCTTCTATAGGCGGTTATGTTCAGGAATATCAAGTGGATATTGATCCAGAAAAAATGCGCCAATATAACGTGAGTATGGGCGATGTGGTCAAAGCTGTAAAGCAGAGCAATCAGGATATAGGTGCGCAAACCCTCGAAATCAACCAAGCCGAATATCTCGTGCGCGGATTGGGTTACGTAAAGTCCATCGCAGACATTGAAAGTGCCGTTGTAGATTCAGAAAACTTTACTTCCATCCGCATCAAAGACGTGGCAAACGTTCATTTGGGACCAGCGACAAGACGTGGCATTCTCGATAAGGAAGGTGCCGAAGTCGTAGGTGGTGTTGTAGTCGCTCGCTATGGTGCAAATCCGTTGGAAGTTATCAATAATGTAAAGGCTCAAATCGCGGAATTAAGTTCTGGACTTCCCACAAAAACTTTGGCAGATGGTCGCACTTCGCAAGTAACCATCGTGCCTTTTTATGACCGTACCGAACTCATTCAGGAAACCTTAGGGACGCTCAACGAAGCCCTGACTTTGGAAATCTTGATTACCATTTTAGTCATTATCATAATGGTGTTCAATCTACGTGCATCCATCCTAATTTCAGGATTGTTGCCCGTAGCTGTTTTAATGGTGTTCATCACGATGAAACTCTTTAACGTAGATGCCAATATTGTTGCACTATCGGGTATTGCCATTGCCATAGGAACTATGGTGGACGTGGGCGTCATACTCGCCGAAAATATGATACGGCATTTAGAAGATGAAAAATTACGCTTTCGCGAAACCGGAATAGAATACACCACAAACGAAATCATCTACAACGCAACTGCCGAAGTTTCTGGCGCTATTCTAACGGCAGTTTTAACGACAATCATCAGTTTCCTTCCCGTATTCACCATGATTGGTGCCGAAGGAAAGTTGTTCCGCCCGCTTGCCTTTACCAAAACAATGGCACTCTCAGCATCGCTTATCATTGCCCTTTTCCTGATTCCGCCATTTGCAGCTTTCCTTTTTCGTAGGACAAACATCAGGAAACGCTCAAAACATTTATTGAATGGAGTCCTTGTGTTGTTTGGTGTTGCTGCATTTATTTATGGCTATTGGTTAGGTCTGATTCTAGTGGCATTTGCAGCTTGCGGCTTTTTCTTTTTACTCAAAGCTAAAAAGGAATACGAGTTACATATTTATAAGTACAACTTCACGCTTAACCAGAACATCATAAATATTATTATTTCGGCCACAGCGATTGTGCTGCTTCTCGCAGAGTACTGGCGACCATTAGGCTTTGACCGCAGCATTGTGATGAACCTGATATTTGTTTCCATCATCTGTTTTGGACTGCTTGGCGTGTTCTCAGTTTTCAGGATATACTATGAGCGTATTTTAAAATGGGCACTTCAGAATAGGTTTCTATTTTTGATAATTCCCACTACGGTGCTCGTGCTCGGTTTCATTATTATGCGTAATACAGGTAAGGAATTTATGCCAGCACTCAATGAAGGTTCATTCTTGCTGATGCCTACATCCCTACCACACGCAGGTGTTGAAGAAAACAAGCGTGTATTACAACAACTCGATATGGCGGTGGCAAGCATCCCAGAAATCGAGACAGTAGTAGGGAAAGCGGGAAGAACAGAAAGCGCACTTGACCCAGCACCGCTATCGATGTATGAGAATGTCATTCAGTATAAATCTGAATATATGCGCAATGCATCTGGCGAGCGACAACGCTATAAGGTCAATGATGATGGATTGTTTGTACTGAAGAACGACAAATTCATTATCAATCCGAACAATGAAATAGATGATAATGTTAACTATGATGAAGCATCGCTCAAAACTTCCGCCACACGCGAAGAGTTGATAGAAGATGACGACGGCGAGTATTACCGAAACTGGCGACCGGACATTGAAAGTCCAGATGATATTTGGAACGAGATTGTACGAGTGACCAAATTACCAGGCGTGACATCGGCACCCAAGTTGCAACCCATCGAAACACGATTGGTAATGCTACAAACGGGAATGCGAGCACCTATGGGTATCAAGGTAAAAGGTCCCGATTTAAAGTCCATAGAAAACTTCGGACTGCAACTGGAAGATATTCTAAAACAAGCCGAAGGCGTAAAAGAGCAAGCTGTTTTTGCAGACCGTATCGTGGGTAAACCCTACTTGCTCATCGACATTAAGCGAGACCAATTGGCCCGATATGGCATATCCATAATGGACGTACAGGAAATCCTCCAAGTGGCCGTGGGCGGAATGCCACTCACGCAGACGGTGGAAGGCCGTGAACGCTATGCCGTTCGGGTTCGCTATCCAAGAGAGTTACGGGCAAATCCAGAAGACTTGCGTAACATCTATGTTCCGGTAGAAAAAGGTAGCCCTGTACCGCTGGGCGATTTGGTAGATATCCGATACGAGCAAGGTCCACAAGTCATTAAAAGTGAAGATACTTTTCTAATTGGCTACGTGCTGTTTGACAAACTCGATGGCTTTGCCGAAGTAGATGTGGTAGAAAATGCCCAAGCCTTGATTCAAGAAAAAATTGATAACGGTTCGCTCGTCGTACCACAGGGCGTGAGCTATCGCTTTACGGGAACGTATGAAAATCAGCTACGAGCAGAAAAAACACTATCGGTTGTTGTGCCACTTTGCTTGCTTGTCATTTTCTTGATTCTGTATTTTCAGTTTAGGTCGGTTTCTACATCACTTATGGTGTTTACTGCCATCGCTGTGGCCTTTGCAGGTGGCTTTATAATGATATGGCTATACGGGCAGGATTGGTTTTTCAATTTCAGCTTTTTCGGCGAAAATCTTCGGGACTTGTTCAATATGAAAACCATCAATTTAAGTGTCGCCGTTTGGGTAGGTTTTATTGCCCTCTTCGGTATTGCTACGGATGATGGTGTGGTAATGGCCACCTATTTAGACCAGTCTTTCAAAAGCAACGAACCAGACAATAAAAAGGGCATTCGTCTTGCCACCTTGGAAGCCGCAGGAAAACGCATCCGTCCTTGTTTAATGACTACCGTAACGACGGTGCTGGCACTACTGCCCGTACTCACATCCACAGGCAAGGGAAGTGATATAATGATACCGATGGCAATTCCCATTTTTGGCGGAATGATAATCGACGTTACGTCCTATTTCTTGTTACCAGTGCTATACAGCTGGAAAAAGGAATACCAACTTAAAAGAGCAAACAAATGAAAAAATTGAAATATATGCTCGCGCTCTTATTTGTTTCTGCTTTCGCGAAAGCGCAACAACTACAATCCTACATCCAGGAAGCTGAAGCAAACAATCCAGAAATTCAAGCCTTTGAACTGCGCTATAATATTGCCGAAGAAAAGGTAAATGAAGCCAACTGGATTCCAAATACCGAAGTGAGTGCCGGCTATTTTGTGAGTGAGCCTGAAACCAGAGTCGGTGCGCAACGTGCACGAATAGGCGTAAAACAGATGTTGCCGTGGTTCGGTACTATTACAGCTCGTGAAAATTATGCCACCGCAATGGCAGATGCCGAATATGTGGACATCACGATTGCAAAGCGCAAGCTCGCACTTTCGGTCGCACAATCCTATTATAGCCTGTATTCTATACGTGCCAAGCAAGCTGTGCTGGATGAAAATATACAGCTATTGCAAACCTATGAGCAACTTGCACTCACGTCTGTAGAAGTAGGTAAAGCGAGTGCCGTAGATGTGTTGCGACTTCAAATACGGCAAAATGAGTTACAGCAACAAAAGGAAGTTTTGGAAGAAGAATTTACGGCAGAACAAACAGCTTTTAACAATTTGCTCAACCGTGAATCAATGATGACTGTTGACGTAGTTCCAGAAATGGAAATTCCGCAGGAAGACCCTTTTTATGAGAATGAAGCGCTGGCGCTCAATCCTGAACTGCTCAAATACGATAAACTTTATGAATCTGTGGCACAATCTGAACTACTCAACCAGCGTGAAAGCTTACCTATGATTGGTTTTGGTGTGGATTACTTGCCCGTAACCGAACGTAGCGATGTTAACTTCAGCGATAATGGGAAAGATGTATTGATGCCAATGGTGTCGATTTCTATACCCATTTTCAATAACCGCTACAAATCCATTTCAAAACAAAATGAACTGCGACAGCAAGAAATAGAGACCCAAAGGGAACAGCGATTGAATGTGCTGGAATCCGCTTTCGCGAAAGCGCAATCACAACGCAACCAAGCTCGCATTGCTTACTACACACAAGAACGCAATCTAAAACAAGCCCAAGATGCCGAAGAAATTCTGGTAAAAAATTATGAAACTGGCACTATCGATTTTAACGATGTGCTGGACATTCAGGAATTGCAGTTGAAGTTTCAGATGAATCAAATCGAGTCGGTGCAGATGTACTACGTACAATCGGCCATTATTAACTATTTAATCAACTAATTATGGTCAAGGATTTTTACATAAAGAATATGGTATGTGATAGATGCATCAAGGTTTTAAGGGATGGACTTGATAAACAAAATATCGAATTGTTACATATCGAATTGGGTCGTTTGCGCCTCGATATCGAGAGCGATGATGAAATCGAAAAATTGAAAACTTTACTTGAAAGTAATGGGTTTTCACTTATTGGCAGTACCGAAGAAAAGCTCACAGAGCAGGTCAAGGTAGAACTGATAAAGGCATTGCAAGAATTGCCTCTGGAACTCGATAAGAAATTATCCGCTCACTTAGCCGATGCATTAGGTCACGAGTATTCTAAAATCAGTAAGGTCTTTTCAATTACCGAAGGCATTACCATCGAGAAGTATTTCATCAAACTCAAAATCGAAAAGGTGAAAGAACTGATACAGGCCAACGAACTCAATTTTACCGAAATGGGACAACTTCTGGGTTATAGCCATATCAATCATTTGAGCAGTCAGTTTAAAAATGAAACGGGAATGAGCCTGACAGCTTATAAATTCCAACAGAAAAATTTTAGGAATTCATTGGACAAAATTATGTAGATAACAACCATAATTTTGACACAGCAGTTTGATTTACAGCAATAATTTTACTTAAATAAAATTATTTTAATCTTAAAAAACAATTGATTTAATCGCATTTGCTTTAAAATAAAACCGAGAACGATGATTAGAAAAATGACAATGTTGCTTGTGCTTCTCATTTCAACAAATAGTATAGCACAATTTGCAGCGAATAAGAGTGAAGAAAATATAGATAATTGGCCAGAACGCGTTTATGACCTTACTATTGACTACGAGACTGTAAATTTTACGGGTAAAGATGTCAAGGCTATGACCATAAATGGTGGTATTCCTGGTCCAAATCTTGAATTTAACGAAGGGGAGTTTGCCATCATCAATGTGACCAATAAAATGGACGTGGAAACTTCAGTGCATTGGCACGGGATGATATTACCAAATTTCTACGACGGCGTTCCATATCTAACCACACCACCCATACTCCCTGGGGAAACTTTACAGTATAAATTTGCCTTAAAACAGTCTGGTACCTATTGGTATCATTCACATACAGGTCTTCAAGAGCAAAGAGGCGTTTATGGCTCAATCCAAATCAACCCTAAAAAAACTGATTTAGAATATGACAAGGATTTAGTTCTCGTTCTGTCAGACTGGATGGATGAAAACCCCAAGACACAGCTTAAAAATTTAAAACGTGGCAACGAGTGGTATCTCATCAAGAAAAACCAAGTACAGAGCTGGGACAAGGTTATTGCCAAGGGAGCTACCGGTGCAAAGCTGAAAATGATGTGGCAACGCATGCCGGATATGGCAATTTTAGATAATTATTACGACAGGTTTTTTATTAATGGAGGAGCAGAACAGAATTACCCAGGTTTCAGCCCTGGCGAAAAGGTTCGGTTACGTTTTGTAAATGCTGCAGCCGCTTCTTATTTCTGGCTAACATTTGGGGGTGAAGACCCCATGCTGGTTTCTGCAGATGGACTGGATGTTGTACCTGTAGAGAAGAATAAAACCTTAATAGGCGTTGCGGAAACTTATGACTTTATTGTTACCATCCCAGAAAGTGGAAAATTGGAAATACGTGCTACTTCTCAGGATGGTTCTGGTCAGGCATCAGCTTATTTGGGAACCGGCAAAATTCTGGATGCGCCTGAAGTTCCAAAACCTGACCTGATAAAGCAAATGCAGCAAATGATGAATATGGGCATGAAAATGGGCGCACCAGCAGCCAAATTCAATCCTTCAAAGAACGATTCCATTGAGAAGATGAAAAAATACGCGATGAAGATGGATGGAATGAAGATGGATGAGATGCAAAAAGACAAAGATTCTACAAAAATGATGCACGACGATATGGCTCATCAGGATATGAAAATGGAAGGTGACAAAGGACAAATGGACGGCGGAATGAAAATGGGTTATATAGTGCCAAAAGACAAGGTTATCGGTGATAATATGAAAACAGGAGGCAATCCGGAATTTAACTATAACTATTTAAAAGCACTTGGAAACACTGAATTTGAAAAGGGAAAACCTGTGCGTGAAATGCTTTTCAACCTAACTGGAAATATGAACCGTTATGTATGGTCAATCAACGGTATTCCTCTTTCTGAAACCGATAAAATAAAAATCAACCAAGGCGAAGTGGTTCGCATTACTCTTAACAATATGACGATGATGCACCACCCAATGCACCTACACGGACACTTTTTTAGGGTGCTTAATGAAAATGGTGAGCGTAGCCCGTTAAAGCATACGGTAAATGTGGCACCGATGCAGAAAGTAGTTATTGAATTTGATGCTGTGGAGTATGGCGATTGGTTTTTCCATTGCCACGTACTTTACCATATCAATAGTGGGATGGCAAGAATATTTAGCTATGATACACCACGTGACGAAAGATTAAAAGGCTATCCACTTACTAATTTGACTACGGAAGCAGACCATATGTGGACTTGGGGCGAAGTAACAGCTGCAAGCCATATGACAGAATTGTTTTATACAGCAACTAACATAAGAAACCAGTTTATAATAAGAGGCGAATATGGTTGGAATGAAAACATAGAAGCAGAGTTTACATACGAACGTTGGCTCAATAGTTACTTCAGAGTGTTTGGTGGTGTGAATGTTGAAAATGAGGGTAAAGATAGTCTTGATGAGATTTCAACCACCGGTGTAGTTGGTGTGAGGTATTTGCTTCCACTGCTTATAGATTCTGATTTGAGAATTGATAATAAACTAAGGCCTACAATCTCTTTCGCGACAGCAACAATGATATTTAGAAATATAGCATTGTTCGGTAAATACGAATACCAAATGGATTTTGGTTGGGTCAGCGATTTTGAGCCAGAAACTGAATTTAAAGAAGAAACTACTTGGCAAGTAGGACTGGAATATGTATTGAGCCGTGACTTCTCATTGATGGGAAGCTACGACAACCGTTTTGGTGCTGGTGGCGGACTCTCTCTAAGATTTTAAAACAATTATCAATTTAAATAAATAACAAAAATGAAAACAGTACAAAGAACAATAGGTACAATGGCACTTGCTGCACTAATGGTGTCAATGGTTTCCTGTAAAGACGGAAACAAAAATGAACCTGCTGCGCCTATAAGCAATGAGATGCACCAAGAGTCTATGGATGATAACAACAATATGGCGATGAATGACAACCAAGATGCACGAGCAGAAGCAATTCTAAAGGATTATTTCAACTTAAAAGATGCGCTTGTGGGCGATGATAACAGCAAAGCAAAAGAGTTGGGCGCAACACTTGCAAATACTTTAGGAAGTTTTGACGCATCCAGCTATTCAGATGGTGAGCAACAAGAACTCAAGGATATTATGGAAGACGCAATTGAACACTCAGAACACATTGCAGAAAGTGATATAGCACACCAGCGTGAGCACTTCAAGATATTGAGCAAGGATGTTACGGATATGGTCGCTATTACTGGAACAGAGATGAAGATATACGAGCAATTCTGCCCAATGTATAATAACAATGGGGGTGGTGCTTGGCTGAGTATGAACGAAGAAATTAGAAATCCCTATTTCGGTGAACAAATGTTGAACTGTGGGAATGTACAGCGAGAAATCAACTAATTGAAGTTTTTAAAATTCATAGCATGGCTTGCCCTTGGGGTACTGGTTGTAATTCAGTTCTTTCCAGTAACACTGAACGAGAGCAATACTCTACCGCAAAGTGATTTTATGGTAGTAAATCAAGTACCTGCAACGATTAAAAATCGGTTGCAGGTTTCATGCTACGATTGCCATAGTAACAATACGGAATATCCATGGTACAGCAGGATTCAGCCTACGGCTTGGTATCTCGAAAACCACATACAGGAAGGCAAGGACGAACTTAATTTTAATGAATGGGACACTTATTCCAGCCGTAGGAAAAACAGCAAGTTGCGTTCCATCATTAATCAGATAGAAAGTGGCGAGATGCCACTGGATAGTTACACACTTATTCACGGTGGTGCAAGACTGGATAGTACTGCTGTAAAAGAAATTATAGGCTATATGGATAGCTTAAAAAAAGATTAAGTCCTGATACGGGAAAAGATAATTTTTTATAATAGTTAGGTTAGAACTTTTCTTGTGTCAGGCGCAAATTAATATGAAAGATTGTTGCAATACAGGTAATAACAAAACGCAGAATAAGAACCCGCTAAAAAATTGGTTCAATTATAGCGTGTACGCTATCATAGCCATTATAGTTCTTGAAGCTTTGGTGCTGCAACTAATTGGGGACTATTAAAAACCGTAAGAGATGAAAACAAAACATTTTTTTTCAATCATTTTGGTCATTGCCTTCTTAGGAGGTTTGACCAAAACCTTTGCCTTAAGTGAGGAACGAAATAGCCTTGATGCAACTGAATTATCGGTCAGCACAGCATCTGCTGTACAATCAGACTCTGTAAAAGCAGATTTTGATGCGTTTCCCAACCTGCACCCTATGGTCGTACATTTTCCCATTGTACTATTGCTGCTAGCGGTGGTTTTACAATTGATACAGTTGTTTACCTTGAACCAGACAATGGACTGGGTAATACTCCTAATGGTAGGGTCTGGGTTTATTGGGGCGTATGTCGCTGGAACATTTGTACACCCGCACACAGAAGGACTTACCGAAATGGCAAAAAGAGTACTGGAACAACACGACAAATATGCCGACTGGACACTTTGGTCGAGTGCTCTTGCCGCTATTCTGAAAATAGTAAGCCGGTTTTGGGTCAAATTAAGGCGTGGTTTTGAAATAGCAGTTTTTGTAGTGATGGCTTTTTCAGCCTATTCGGTGTCTGAGGCAGGACATTATGGTTCGCAGTTGGTATATATAGAGGGAGTCGGTCCACAAGGAAATTATATTGAAACCGAAAGTGAAAAAGGTCACGAGGAAAGTGATGGGCATTCACATTAAACAAGGATAATG
The DNA here is from genome assembly GCF_000831385.1 of Nonlabens marinus S1-08. NCBI lineage: Bacteria > Pseudomonadati > Bacteroidota > Flavobacteriia > Flavobacteriales > Flavobacteriaceae > Nonlabens > Nonlabens marinus. Next base: position 2,184,265 of record NZ_AP014548.1, read on the forward strand.
AGAAAAGGATTTATCATAACGAGCATCATATTGGTTTTGGCGGTAGCATCCATAATTATAATGTACCCCTTGTTGTGGTGGCTCGCATTGGTATTACTTCCTTTCTTGATTTTAGGACTTATCGATTATTTTCATAAATCAGATAACATTAGGCGTACCTATCCATTATTTGGTAGAATTACCAATTTTCTGGAAAAACAACGGCACGTTGTCCAAGAAACCGTTTTGCTAAACAGGAGGGAAGGAAAGCCCTTTAACTGGATACAAAAGGAAATAGTCTATAAACGTGCCGCGAATGCTAATAAAAGTCAACCTTTTGGCACACAAATACCGTATGATAAGGTTGGTCGTGAATGGTTTACACATTCCACCTATCCGGCAAAAGAAGTTAACGATAATTTCAGGGTAACAGTTGGAAGTTCCAAATGTGATAAGCCTTATTCTGCAAGCATTCTGAATCTTGCGGGAATGAGCTATGGCTCTATCAGCAAAAATGCGACCTTAGCTCTTAATGGCGGTGCTAAAATAGCTGGTTTTGCGCAGAATACAGGCGAAGGTGGTTTTACGCCTTATCATCAGGAATATGGAGCTGATATTATATTCCAAATCGGTACCGGCTACTTCGGATGCCGTACCGAAGAAGGTAATTTCGACCCTGAAAAGTTCAAAGATATCGCCTCACACGAGGTGGTCAAAATGATTGAGATAAAAATTTCCCAAGGGGCTAAACCAGGCTTTGGTGCCATACTACCTGCAAAGAAAAACACCGAAGAAATTGCAAAGTTGAGGGATGTTGAAAAAGGCACTGAAATTCTATCGCCACCGCATCATTCGGCATTTGGAAACGATGAAGAGATGATTTCTTTCATTGGAAAATTGAGAGAGCTTTCCAATGGCAAACCAATTGGCATAAAACTATGTATCGGGCAAAAAGACGAATTTGAAAGAATGGTTCAAGCTTTCGCTGAAAAGCAAAATTATCCAGACTTCATTGCAATTGACGGTGCCGAAGGAGGCTCAGGTGCGGCTCATATGGAATCCCTTCATTGGGCGGGTGTGCCAATAAATGAAGCAATCCATTTTGCACATTACACTTTAATAAAGTACAAGTTGAGTGATGAAATAAAGTTGATGGCGGCAGGAAAGATTATATCGGCTTTTGATATCTATCGAATGCTTGCACTTGGAGCAGATGCCTGCTATAGTGCCAGAGGAATGATGTTTGCCTTGGGCTGTGTTCAATCGCTAAAATGTAATCTTGATACTTGTCCCACAGGTATTACCACTATGGTACCCTCAAGGGTAGATTCATTGGTAGTAGAAGATAAGAAGACCAAAGTGGCCAATTACCATAAAAATACAATAGATGCCTTTAAAGAGTTGCTGGGTTCAATGAGACTTGAAAGTAGGAAGGCCATACATAAAAAATACATTGTTAGAAGAATAAACGAAACCGAAACAAAGACGTATGAAGAAATTTTTATAAAACCCTCAAAAGAATGAGTGATGAACAGGATATAGAAACCACGGCTGCCTTTTATGGGCAACTTTTTAATAGTCCAAAGCGTGTAAAAATGGCGCTATAGTTCCAATAACGATTACAGCTAAAACCTTGGTAACACTTGAATTGGCCCTTCGATTTTTTGTACTTGTTTTTGGAATCGCAAATGTGAAAAGAATTCGAGTGAATAAATAACCCTTAATAACTAAAATTATGAAAACTCTTAAATTGACAACATTCTTAACGCTGCTCCTAATGTCGACAGGACAAATGTTCGGTCAAAATGTAAATACAGAAAAGCAAGCCGTGCTGAAAGTAATGAAAACCTATAAGAATGCGCTGCAAAACCTAACGACCGAAGGTACATTCGAGTTATTTGCAAAAGACTCAGAAGTTTTTGAGTCCGGTGGTGTTGAGGGTTCCTATGCCCACTATATAGAACATCATTTGGGTCCAGAATTGGGGCATTTCAAGAAGTTTGAATTTTCAGATTATGAAATTGAGGCAGAAGTAGATTCGCCCTATGCATTTACTACCGAAACCTACATCTACACAATCGTTCTCAACCCAGATGATAAAGGCAAAAGTAGAACGATAAAGAAAAAAGGGGTGGCAACTTCTATCCTTAAAAAGATAGATGATAAATGGCAGATCGTAAAAACACATTCGTCATCGAGAAACGTAAAATAAGTTATAGCCAATCAATTTGAAACATACTTACCACATACACGGAATGACCTGCAATGGTTGTAGAACGCACGTAGAAGAAACGCTCTCTAAAGTTGAAGGGGTTACCAATGCAGCTGTAGATTTAAAAAAAGCCGAAGCGATCATAGAAATGGATTCCCATATTCCAATAGAGAAATTTCAAGAGGCGCTGAAAGCCAATGGTGGGCAATACAGCATCCATCAAAATGGCGAACATCAGCATACCCACGATAAGAAGAAAGTTGAGAAACCCAAAGGCAAAGGAACGGGAACGTTCTATTGTCCGATGCATTGCGAGGGCGACAAGACTTACGACAAGACAGGCGATTGTCCTGTTTGCGGAATGGATTTGGTTGAAGAAGTTAATCTTTCTGCAACCACATCAGTACAATGGACGTGTCCTATGCACCCAGAAGTCATAAAAGACGAGTCTGGTAGTTGCCCTATATGCGGTATGGATTTAGTACCGATGGAACCCGATTTATCCGCAGAGGAAAAGACCTATAAAAAACTGCTTAAAAAGTTCTGGATAGCAGTCGCCTTCACATTGCCCATTTTTATCATCGCAATGTCCGAAATGCTACCCAACAATCCCTTATATGATGTTTTAGAATTAAAATATTGGAACTGGATTCAGTTTGTACTTTCCATTCCCGTAGTTTTCTACGCTACTTGGATGTTTTTTGAACGCGCCTACCGCAGTATAAAGACGTGGAACCTCAATATGTTCACGCTTATCGGTATCGGTGCAGGCGTTGCTTGGCTGTTCAGCGTGTTCGGGATGCTCGTGCCCGATTTTTTCCCTGACCAATTCAAGACCGAAGCAGGTACGGTACACGTTTATTTTGAAGCGGCTACGGTCATTCTAACCTTGGTATTGCTTGGGCAGGTTCTTGAAGCCCGTGCTCATAGCAAGACAAATTCCTCAGTCAAGGAACTTTTAAAATTAGCACCGAATAAAGCGGTAAAGGTGGTTGATGGCGAAGAACAGGAAGTGGCCATCGATGAAATTAAATTGGGCGATATTCTGCGTGTGAAGCCGGGCGACAAGATTCCCGTGGATGGCGTGATTACCGAAGGCGAAACTACCATTGATGAATCGATGATTACGGGCGAACCCATTCCCGTTAACAAATCTATTGATGATAAAGTAAGTAGTGGCACAATCAACGGTAATCAATCCTTTTTGATGAAAGCTGAAAAGGTTGGATCTGACACCTTGTTATCACAGATTATACAGATGGTCAACTATGCCAGTCGCAGCCGAGCACCCATCCAAAAGTTGGCAGATACCGTTTCGGGATATTTCGTGCCGGTCGTTGTCATAATCGCTTCTGTGACATTCGGCGTTTGGGCAATTTGGGGCCCGGAACCCGCCTATGTATATGCTCTGGTCAATGCCATTGCCGTATTGATTATTGCTTGTCCGTGTGCTTTGGGGCTTGCGACACCAATGTCCGTAATGGTCGGTGTTGGTAAAGGTGCACAAAATGGGGTGCTTATAAAGAATGCCGAAGCTCTTGAAAAAATGGATAAGGTAGATACCCTCATTGTCGATAAGACCGGAACGATAACTGAAGGAAAACCTACAGTTGAGAAAGTGGGTGCTTTTGGAGACCGCTTTCGCGAAAGCGAAATTCTACAATTCATAGCATCTCTAAACAGTTCTAGCGAGCATCCGCTAGCTGAAGCGACTGTGAAATATGGAAAAGAACAAAACACAGAGTTTTTAAAAGCAGATGGATTCAATGCAGTTACTGGAAAAGGTGTTGAAGGTAAAGTGAACGGAAAAGAAGTAGCCTTGGGTAATGCTAAAATGATGGAAATGGCTAATGCTACAGCTTCCGAAGCTATGGAAGAAGAGGCACAATCCTACCAAAAACAGGGGAAGACCGTTTCCTATCTCGCCATTGATGCTAAGGTTGTTGGCTACGTAGTCATAGGCGACAAAATCAAGGAAACGAGTGCAAAAGCTATCAAGGATTTGCAGGATAAGGGAATTGCAGTCATTATGCTTACGGGCGATAATCACGATACAGCCCAAGCTGTCGCAGATGAACTTAAACTTGCAGATTTTCAAGCAAGTATGCTACCGGAAAACAAATTACAAGAAGTCGAGAAATTACAAGAGCAAGGCAAGGTGGTTGCAATGGCAGGCGACGGCATCAACGATGCACCTGCTTTAGCAAAAAGTGATGTAGGTATCGCAATGGGAACAGGAACGGATGTTGCCATTGAAAGTGCAGCCATTACTTTGGTTAAGGGCGATTTACACGGTATCGTAAAGGCAAGAAACCTAAGTGATGCAGTTATGCGGAATATCAAACAGAACCTATTTTTTGCAATGATTTATAACACGCTGGGTATCCCGATTGCAGCGGGATTACTTTACCCCTTCTTCGGAATACTCTTATCGCCAATGATTGCGGCCTTGGCAATGAGCTTTAGTTCGGTATCGGTAATTGCCAATTCATTACGTCTAAAAAGTAAAAACATATAATCTAACTAATTGAATACTTATGAAATATAAAATTTTGATAATCCTATTGATTGTTGCTGTCAGCGGCTGTAAAAACGAAGAAAAGAACAATCCTGAAATAAAGCCAGAGCATAATCATACCCAAAGTGAACCAGAATCTGAGAACAAAAAACCCCTAAGTCCTCACACATCCGCAATGGCGATGATAGGTGATGCACATATTCATATTGATTATTCGTCGCCAGGAGTAAGGGATAGAATTATTTTCGGTGGATTGTTGGCTTACGACCAAGTCTGGCAGGCTGGTGCCCATAAGGCTACTTGGTTGGAAACAAACAAGGATTTAGAAATTGACGGTAAAGAATTGAAAGCTGGGAAATACGGTTTTTTTGTAATTCCAAATCAGGAAGAATGGACAGTCATTTTCAGCAGGAATTGGAACCAGCACGGCAAGGACGACTATACTGAAAAAGATGATGTATTACGGTTTAAAGTGACACCTAAAATTTCCGAAGACATCAAGGAACATTTAGAGTATAAAATAAACAAAACAACTGAGACTTCCGGAACAATATCAATGAGTTGGGAAAAAGTCACAATTGAATTTCCTTTTGAAATAAAATGAAAATAGTGAGAAGAAAAACAGCGAAATGGATTAGAAAAACACACCGCTATTTGGGTATCTTCTTAGGTATTCAGTTTCTGATGTGGACAATCAGCGGGATGTATTTCAGCTGGACAGACATCGACGAGATACACGGTGACCATTTTAAGAAATCGGCACCTGTGCAGACCTCATTTAATGATTTGCTCGGCACATCCCAACTGGCTACTAAAGAACCAGTTCAATCCTTGGAACTTCTAGAAATAGCAAATGAACCTTATTATTGGATTAATGATGCACAGCTTTATAATGCAAGAACCGGTCAAAGGAAAAATGGGATTACTAAAGAAGAGGCACAACAAGTTGCAACTAGGAATATGTCGGACGATTTGGAAATGGAAAAGATCCAATTAGTCGATTCTGTAGGGCCACATCACGAATATCGCGGTCGCCCACTTCCAGCTTATGTAATCTCGTATGAGACACCACAAAATTTAAAAGCCTATGTGGCGGTTGAGAATGGCGCTTTTCAAACGGTGAGACACAGGGATTGGCGCTGGTTTGATTTTCTATGGATGACCCATACTATGGATTATCAGGGAAGGGATAATTTCAACACATTCTTGTTAAGGGCATTTTCACTTTTAGGATTGATAACCGTCTTAAGCGGTTTCGTTTTATGGTATATCAGTTCCCCATCGATCAGAAGACTGAAGAAGAAAATTAAATAATTAGTAACCAAAAAACCAAAAATTATGAATTCAAATGAACACACAAATTCAGGAAAATCAAAAAATCACTATACGCGTTTTGTAGCGATGCTCGCTTGCTCTTTTATAGCAATGTATATTACAATGTATTTAAACACCTATGAATGGGACCACGTATGGTTTAGCCTTACACGCTTCTATATGGTCTGTCTTGGTATCGCTGCAATGGCCATTATCATGTTTGTGGCAATGCGCGGTATGTACCAAAATAAAAGAAAGAATATCGCCATAGTCTTGGGAAGTATCGTTCTCTTTGTAGGTGCATTAGGACTGGTACGTGACCAAAAATCCACCGTGGGCGATGTGCTTTGGATGAAAGCAATGATACCACACCATTCCATTGCAATTTTAACAAGTGAACGGGCAGATATTGAAGACCCTGAAGTCAAGAAGCTGGCAGAAGAAATCATAAAGGCACAACGCAGGGAAATCGCCGAAATGAAAGAAATGATTGAACGTTTAGAGAACGAATAATTAGGGCGCTCGATCGGGCTTTCCGCTATATCTTTTTTGTACAGAAAAAGCACATAAAAGGATACCGCTTCAATCCCTAGCGCATCCACCAGACCTAACAGGTTTTAAAAACAAAAGTTATGAACAAGAACATTTTATATATAGCACTAGCCATAATAATAGGTTTGGGCGCAGGCTGGCTCATTTTTGGAAACGGGTCAAGTGATACCATGGCAAATAAGGATATATCCGATATGTCTGATCAACACGACCACTCTGGCGAGAGCGCAGACCAGATGTGGACGTGCTCTATGCATCCACAGATTATGCAACCCGAAGCTGGCGATTGCCCAATATGTGGAATGGACTTGATACCTGTAGAATCAAGTGCTGACGGTCTCGCAATGGATGAGATTAAAATGACCGAAAACGCAATGGCGTTGGCAAATATTCAAACTACCATTGTGGGTAATGCAGAAAAAAGCGATGATGATGGGATGATATCCCTTTCGGGAAAAATAGCTGCCAACGAAGAAAATAAAACTGTGCAAGCCAGTTATTTTAAAGGCAGAATAGAACGACTCAACGTAAACTATGAAGGTCAACAAGTTAATCGTGGTCAATTATTAGCAACCATTTACGCACCCGACCTTGTCGCAGCACAGCAGGAATTAATTACCGCAGTATCGTTAAAAGAATCGCAACCCGCTTTATACCAAGCTGTTCGCAATAAACTCAAAAACTGGAAGCTTTCAGACGTACAAATTAATGCCATAGAAGAAAGTGGTAAGGTGCGAGAGAACTTCCCGATTTATGCGACGGTTTCCGGAACGGTTTCAGAAGTAATGGCTGCACAGGGTGATTATGTAAATCAAGGACAACCTATTGTGAAATTGAGCAACTTAAATTCCGTTTGGGCAGAATTTGATGCTTATGAAAATCAGATAGCACAATTCAGCGTTGGGCAAAAAATCAACATCACTACCAATGCCTATCCAAACAAAAAATTTGAAGGAACAATTTCGTTTATTGACCCTGTTCTAAATAATGCGACACGAACGGTAACGGTGCGGGCAACTCTGCAAAATAGAGACGACCTATTTAAACCAGGAATGTTTGTGACGGGTAAAGTCAAAGGTGTAACGCAAACTATGGAAAGTTCACTTGCCGTACCCGCAAGTGCTGTACTATGGACAGGCGAGCGCTCATTGGTATATGTAAAAACCAATCCTAACGAGCCTGTATTTGAAATGCGCGAAGTGACCTTGGGCAATCGCTCTGGCGAAACTTACCAAGTATCGTCCGGCTTAAATAACGGCGACGAAATTGTTACCAATGGAACATTTACAGTAGATGCAGCTGCTCAATTACAGGGTAAAAAATCAATGATGAATCAACAGATAATGCCAGATGAATCGGCTATGATGCGCGATATGGAAATGAGTTTCAGTAATGCGTTTAGTTCTGCATTTAAAGAAGTATTACCATCGTATCTAAAAATGAAAGATGCTCTGGTGGCAAGTAATGCTGTAAAGGTTTCCGCTTTCGCGAAAGCGACATCTAAGAAATTAAAGGAAATTTCTACATCGGATTTAGGCAAAATGGAAAAGCAACATCTTACCAAAGGTATCGAGATGCTGGATGCTATCGCAAACAATGATATGTTGGAAAATCAGCGTTCTCACTTCGTCATCCTGAATGAGAATATCGTGCCTATTGCTATGAGTGTTCAAAATTTAAACAATTATTTCATCCAAAAATGCCCGATGGCAAACAACAATAAAGGTGCAGTTTGGTTGAGTACAGAAGAAGAAATTAAGAATCCATATTACGGCGATGCGATGTTGACTTGTGGTAGTGTGATTGAGTCATTGTAATTGTCATTTGCAACCCAGTTCCAAAACCATTCAGTTACCTTTGTACTGTGAGAATATTTGCAATCATACTTTCCATTTATTTCTTGGCACTCAATGTAGTGCCTTGTAGCGATGCGGCAAATAATACCGATGATACCCAAGTTGTTACAGTAATCGATATTGATGGCGACCACGACCAAGACTGTGAGTTATGTTCGCCTTTCTGTCAATGTCATTGCTGTCACGTTCATACAATCGACTTTGGGTTAATGGCGTTTGAGCCATATCAAAGCCCAATATCAAGTAAAATTTTCACATCTTTTCAAAACCACGGCAAGGATTTCCTTACTTCCCTTTTTCAGCCTCCGCAAGTATAATTCAGTTTTCATAGGATAGCTATATCCTGTTTTAAAGTTTTTCTAATTGAAAAGCTTTTTGATGTTTTCGCTTTCAAGCTACTTAGTAGCGCAGAAGTTCATATTGAGCTTGTCGAAATACGAAAGCGTACCCTCTTTTTTAACTGAATTAATTCCCTAATCTATGATTAATAGAATCATTGATTTTTCAATCAATAACAAATTCATTATTGGCCTATTTACCTTGACTCTTATAGGAGTTGGTATTTGGTCAATGGCAACCGTAAACCTTGGTTCGGTACCAGATATTACCAATAATCAGGTTCAAGTAATTACCCAATCGCCCAATCTGGGAACGGAAGATATTGAACAGTTCGTAACCTATCCCGTAGAACTATCTATGGGTAATTTGCCAGGCGTTACCGAAATAAGATCTATCTCACGCTTTGGGCTTTCTGTAGTGACGATCGTTTTTGAAGACGATATGGGGACCTATCTTCCTCGGCAGCTGGTACAGGAAAAACTTAACGAACTGGGCGAATCCATACCTGAAAAATTTGGAAGTCCATCTATGGGGCCCATTTCCACAGGATTAGGTCAAATTTATGAATACACTATAAAACCAGAGGAAGGTTTTGAAAGCAAGTATTCGCCTATGGAACTACGCACCGTTCAGGACTGGGTTATCAAACGACAACTCACATTATTAGAAGGCGTAGTAGAGGTTAATTCTTATGGTGGTTCCATAAAACAGTATGAGGTTGCTGTCGATCCAGAGAAGTTGAACAGTATGGGCATCAGTATTTCACAAGTTTATGAGGCTCTCGCTCGAAACAACGTGAATACAGGAGGTGCTTACATAGAGAAAAATAAAATGTCAAATTTCATAAGGGGCGAAGGTCTTATTCGCTCTTTGGAAGACATCAAGAATATCTCAATTACCAATGAGGGTAACATTCCTATTACTATTGGAGATGTTGCAACGCGTGTCCATTTTGGGAATCAAGTGCGTTACGGTGCTTTTACGCAAGACGGTAAAGAAGCCGTGGGAGGAATAATAATGATGCTAAAAGGATCAAACCCCAATGCTGTTATTGAAAATGTTAAGGATCGTATGGCAGAAATAGAAAAATCCTTGCCAGAAGGTCTAACTATCGTACCTATAATTGATCGTAGTGAACTTATTGCCAGAACTACAGATACGGTTAAGACCAATTTACTAGAAGGTGCTTTGATCGTGATATTTGCCCTTGTTTTATTATTGGGAAGTTTAAGAGGTGGTCTCATTACGGCCACTACCATACCGTTGTCCCTGCTCTTTGCCTTTATCCTGATGAAGCAGTTTAATGTATGGGCAAACTTAATGAGTTTGGGAGCTATCGACTTTGGGATTATTATAGATGGTGCCGTGATTATTATAGAAGGTACGGTGTATGAGATCCAAAAACGCATTAGGTCTGGCAAGCTAGAATTCAATCAAGGCGTGATGGATAAAGTAGCCTATGATGCCGGAAGCACAATGATGAGTTCCGCTTTTTTTGGGCAAATCATTATCCTCATCGTTTTTACGCCTATACTTTTTCTTACAGGTGTAGAAGGTAAGATGTTTAAACCTATGGCATACACCTTTGGGTTTGCAATGATAGGTGCTATCATTTTGTGCCTTACGTATGTTCCAATGATGTCTGCACTCTTTATGAAACCAATCCAAAACACCAAAAACTGGTTTGGTAGATTTGAGCGCTGGCTTGAAAAGGTAAGTGATAGAATCATAGGTGCTATACATAGTGCTTATATGCCTTTATTAAAAGGAGCTCTCAAGCTGAAGCTTATCGTGTTATCATCTGCTGCTGTTCTGCTTATTATCGCTGGATTCATATTTTCTAATATGGGTGGAGAATTCGTGCCGCAGCTCGATGAAGGAGATATAGCAATGCAGGCGTTCATTAGACCTGGAAGCTCGCTAACAGAATCTATTGAAGTTTCAAAGAAAATAGAAACTATCCTATTAGAAAATTTTCCTGAAATTAAAACGGTAACAGCACGTATAGGTGTGGCAGATATCCCTACAGATCCTATGCCTATGGATATTGCAGATATGTACATCATTCTCAATAAGGATATGGACGACTGGACAACCGCTTCTACTAAAGAAGGTCTGATTGAAGCTATCAGGGATAAACTGAATGATGAACTCGTAGGTGTTAATTTATCATTTACCCAACCGGTCGAATTAAGATTTAATGAGCTTTTAGAAGGTGTAAGAGAAGATATTGCAGTAAAGCTATATGGCGAAGATTTAGAGGTGCTATCAGAAAAGATTCAGGAAATGGCTGCGATTATACAGACCGTCCCTGGCGCGGGCGATGTGAGCGCAGAACGTACAGCTGGACTACCACAAATGACCGTAAAGTTCAAACGAGATAAAATGGCGCAATATGGACTGGATATTCAAAAAGTAAATGATTACATAAGTACCGCATTCGCTGGCGGAACCGCAGGAGTAATTTTTGAAGGCGAGAAACGATTTGATCTTGTGGTACGATTTGATGAAAGCCATAGAAAAAGTATCGATGACCTGCGCAATATGTACATCGATCTTAAGGATGGAAATCAGGTGCCCATTATCGAAATAGCCGAGATCGAATACGTCCCTGGACCTATGCAAATCTCACGTGACAATACATATAGAAGAACCTATGTAGGTGTAAATGCACGAGGCAGGGATGTGGAATCCGTAGTAAAAGACATTCAGCAAAAATTAGATGAAGAACTAGACTTGCCACCAGGATATTATATTACCTATGGTGGAGAGTTTGAAAACCTGCAAAGCGCAAAGGATCGTTTGGTAATTGTGGTGCCCATCGCCTTGTTCTTGATATTTATACTATTATACTTTGCCTTAAAATCCTTTTCACAATCCCTAATGATTTACATAGCGATACCCTTGGCAGCCATCGGTGGTGTGTTTGCCTTATGGCTTAGGGATATGCCTTTTAGTATTTCCGCAGGTGTAGGGTTTATTGTGCTATTTGGTGTCGCAGTTCTTAACGGGCTGGTTCTTATTAACCGATTTAATTCTTTAAAGGAAGAAGGCGTTACAAGCATAAAGGATAGAATATTTCAAGGGACTAAAGAACGTATTCGCCCCATAATGCTCACGGCAACCACTGATATTTTCGGATTTTTACCTATGGCATTTTCCACATCAGCCGGTGCAGAGGTGCAGCAACCGCTCGCTACGGTGGTTATTGGTGGGATGCTTACAGCCACCCTGCTCACGTTGGTCGTTCTTCCCGTGCTCTATACCTTTATAGAAAAGCGACGTGAGCGCAAAGACCAGAACAAAATCGGTTCTTTTCATCCGCAAGCATTGACAACGATTTTGATACTTGGTTTTATGTTAGGTGGTACCGCTTTCGCGAAAGCGCAACAAACACAAGCACCTGTGCCAGACCTCATTGTTCAGGATAGCATTACACCGATTACCTTATCTCGGGCTGTAAAAGTTGCCAAAGAGAATTATCCTGCACTTAAAGCGAGCCAACTCGAAATCGAAAGACAGAACGCCCTCACAGGCAATGCCTATGACTTCGGGAGTACGCAAATATTTACAGGTGGAGAAGAAGTGGCAGATGGTCAGGGTGTTTATACATTAGTCGGTATCGGGCAACAGAATATCGATCTACTCGGAATAGGTGCCGAAAAACGCTTGCAACAACAACGCATCCAGTTAGCCGAGACAGCTTTTGATCTTTCTGAAATTCAAATAGAACTGGAAGTCAAAAAAGCCTGGTCAGAAGCTTTTCAGGCAAAAAAGAAGTTCGCTTTGTACCGAGAATTGGACAGCATTTATGGTCAGTTTGCTCGATCGGTAGAGCTCAATTATGAAGTCGAAGCCATTTCAAGATTGGAATATGGCGCCGCGCGCAATCAAGCTTTGCAGGTCAATAATAAATTTCAGCAGGCAGAGACAGACTATTTCATCGCTCTGCAAAAACTCAATCTTTGGTTGACACCAGATACGATGTACACCGTTACTGATGAATTGGGAGATACTGAAATTTCAATTTTAGAGACAGATAATACATTGAATGGACATCCTGAATTATCGCTTTCGCGAAAGCGTATAGACGAAGCACAGGCAAGTTATGATGCAGCAAGAGCAAACTTATTGCCCAAGTTAAATCTGCAAGGTGGCCTACAACGTGTCAACGGCGATAGCGGTTTTTACACATATCAAGCAGGGATTTCCATACCGCTGCTATCGGGTCCAGACCGCAGCCGTGCAAAAGCGGCAAAACTGGATGCACAGATTGCAGAAACCAATGCCGCCTTCAAACAGCGTGAACTGCAATCACAATTTGCACAGGCACGGCAAAATTATGCGCGATGGCGGGACACTTGGTTTTTCTATAAAACCGAAGCCCTGCCGCTTGCCATAGACCAGCGAAAGGGCGCATTGCTGGCGTACAAAGAAGGTGCGCTGGATTATGCAGCATTCACGCAAATTATACGTGATGCCATACAGACCGAAATGGATGCGCTGGAGGCACTCGATAATTATTTAGATGCCTTGTTTGAACTACAATATTTCCAAAACTAAAAAAGATGAAAACGATAAAATATATACCGATTACCGCAATGCTGATGGCATTGACATTGACCAGCTGTGGCGAATCAAAAACTAAAGATGGCCAAAATGAAAAAATAAATTCTAAAACTGAAGAAACTATTTCTGATGATGAATATTCTGATGGCGAAGCTAAAGAAGTAATGCTCACGGCACAGCAATTTGAAGCTTTGCAGATGGAAATTGATACACTCGCGCAACGCAATATGAGTGGTTATGTAGAAG